>CAZCFM010000074.1:2253-10923 GCA_964497855.1 uncultured Verrucomicrobiota bacterium
GGCCTTCGAGGCCGAAGCGGGCAAATGGCTTGACGAACCATAAGGTTGCTCAGCCCGGAACACAGAGTTTGTGGGAGGACCATACCGCAGAAGGTTTGTCGGGATAGGTGTGTTCAATTTCGATGTCGCTGCGACCGAGTTGTTCCAGACAGCGGCGGATGCAGCCGGCGGCGAGACCGGGCTGGTTGCAGTCCTGGCTCAGATGGGCCAGGTAGACGCGTTTCAGTTCGGGTCCGGCGATTTCAGCCAGCAGTTTTGCTGCCTGGTCGTTGGACAAATGTCCCTGCCGTCCGGCGATGCGTTGTTTGAGGGACCAGGGCCGCTCGGACTGCTCCAACATGTAGACATCGTGGTTGGTCTCCAACACCAGCGCATGGCAGCCGCGCAGGGCGTCGCGAATTACGTGGGTGGGCAGGCCGATGTCGGTGGCCATGCCGATTTTCGCGCCGTGGGCTTCGATCACGTAGCCCACGGGGTCCATGCCGTCGTGCGGGACCGAGTAGGCGCGCAGGGTGATATCGCCGATGGAGAAAACCTGCCCGTTGCTGAAGATGTTCCAGTGCAGGTCCCGCAATTCGGCTTTTCGGGAGAGGCTTTCGATGGTGCCGGCGTTGCCGTAGAGGGGGACGCCGTGTTTGCGGTGGAGAAGGGGCAGGGCTTGAATGTGGTCGCTGTGTTCGTGGGTCACGCAGACGCCCTGAACATCGCCGGGTTTGAGGCCCAGGGGTTCGAGTGCGGTGGCAATCCGTTTGAGACTGATACCGGCATCAATCAGCACATGGGTTTGACCTGTGGACACCAGCGTGCAGTTGCCTGAACTTCCGCTGGCCAGAGAACAAAGAGAGAGAAACGACATGGCGGGTTCCTGCCCTCCCGAAACGCAGGAGGCAAGACGGAACTGAACATTTTTGTAGGCAGGGGGAAATAGCAGGTTTGGAACGTGTTAATTCATTTGCTAAATCGGCTGCAATGTGGTCAAAGCGCGGCGCCATGAACCTACGCAAATATATCCATCCGGAGTGTGTTCTCACCGGACTGCGAGTGAAAAATGTGGGGGAACTGCTTCGCACTCAGGCGGAATCCATACTCCGCCAGATGCCGGAACGCTACGCCGAGGGCTTGACCCACGACGGACTGCTGCAAATGTTGCAGGATCGCGAGGCCAAACAAAGCACGGGACTGGGCAACGGGATTCTCGTCCCCCACGCGCGGGTGCCCGGTTTTAATCATCTGGGCTTATCCATTGCGGTTCTGGCGGAACCGCTGCCCTACGATACCATGGACGGCAAACCGCTCCGGCTCTCCTGCATGGTGGTCGCCCCCGCAGAAACGCCCAACATCGTCATCAAAATCTGGTCTACGCTCGCCCGGCTGCTTAACGACCCGGCCGTACACGCCTATTTCCTGCAAGCCCCCGATGCCGCGACCATCTGCGACTACATCGAGGACCACGATCTCAATCTGGACATGAGCGTCACCGCCTCTGATGTCATGGTGAAGCCCGCCTGCATCGTCGATCCCGACACCCCTCTTCCCGATGTGACGTTCCAGATGTTCCGCACAAAGGAATCGAACGTTGCAGTCTTGGACGCCTCCGGTCGCATGGTCGGACAAATCACCAGCGACGCGGTGTTTCAATACGGGATGCCCGAATTTTTCACCCAGTTGCAAAGCGTTTCGTTTATTCGCCACTACAACCCGCTGGAAAAATATTTCCTCAACGAGAGCAACATGTTGGCGAAAGACATCATGTCTTCCGACTATGCCTCTGTGCCCGCCAATGCCACTCTGATCGAAGTCATTTTCCTTCTCACGGTCAAGCGCCGCATCAAAGTGTATGTGATCTCCCCCGACGGAAAGCTGCTGGGGGTCATTGACCGTTTATCCATGCTCGACCGGGCAATCAACTTCTAGGAACGACGCCCATGCCCGAAACCGCCATCTCTTTTCTGCCTTCCCTTATCGTTTTCCTGGTGTGTTACGCCTTTATCGCCAGTGAAAAGGTCGACAAAACCATTGTCGCCGTGCTTGGGGCCTCGATCCTCATCGCCACCCACCAGATTCCGTATCATGCGGCTTTGGAGAAGATCGACATCAACGTCATTTTCCTTCTCATCGGCATGATGATTCTGGTCAACATCCTCGCCTCCACAGGACTTTTTGAGTGGATGGCCATTGTCACCGCCCAGAAAGCGCGGGGCAACGGGCCCCTGCTCCTGGTGCTGTTGTTGCTGGTCACCGCCTTCGTATCCGCCTTCCTCGACAACGTGACCACCGTCATTCTGATCGCCCCCATCACCATCCTCATTACGCAGCTTCTGGAAATCCCCACCGTTCCCATCCTGATCCTGGAAGCCATGTTTTCCAACATCGGTGGAACCGGCACCCTCATCGGCGACCCGCCCAACATCATTATCGGTTCACAGACGCACCTGACCTTCAATGATTTCTTCTTCAATCTCGGGCCCGCCGCCCTGATCATCGCCCTGGTCACCACCGCGATCGTCGCCGTTTTCCTCGGAAAACGCTACAAAGTCTCTCCCGCCGCCCGTACCCGCCTCATGCAGGCCGAACCGGCCAAAGCCATCATTCAGCCCAAACGCCTCCGTCTGGCCCTGCCCATCCTGGGTCTGGTCCTCGTCGGCTTTTTCGCCAGCCACTCCATCGGCATCGACACCGGTATCATCGCCCTCGCCGGCGGGTTCCTGATGTGTTTGATCTGCAAAGAGGATGTACACCATGCCCTCGCCAAACTCGAATGGAACACGATTCTTTTCTTCATCGGCCTCTTCATGCTCGTCGGTGCCCTAGAAGAAAATGGGCTCTTTGCGCTGCTGGGCAAACAGGTCATTGCCCTCACCCAGGGCAACCTGCTCGTCACCGCCCTCGCGGTTCTCTGGTTCAGCGCAATCGCCAGCGCCTTCCTCGACAACATCCCGCTCGTGATCTCCTTTATTCCGATTCTGGAAACCATCATTCCCGAGTTTGCGGGACTGCGAGGACTCGATCCCCACAGCGCAGAAGCGCTGCGCACCATCAGCGAACCCCTCTATTGGTCCCTCGCCCTCGGGGCCTGCCTCGGTGGCAACGGCACCATCATCGGCGCCTCCGCCAACGTGGTGGTCGCCCAGATCGCCCGCCGCAACCGCTACCACCTCAGCTTCTTCGATTTCTCCAGCTACGGATTCCCCATTCTCTTCCTCAGCATCGGCATCTCCACCCTGTATATCTGGCTGCGCTATTTTGTCTTCGGGGGCTGAAATCACCCTGGGCACGCGTCGGCGAGTTTGTTTTCGAGATACGCCCTCACGGCGGCGCTGTCGGAAGGCAATCTGTCGCAGCGGGTCGGGGCATCTTTCAGGGCGTCGAGCAGGGGATGGGTGGGCTCGATGCCGATAGCCTCGCGCAGGGCGTCGGGAAATTTCGCGGGATGGGCGGTGGCCAGACAGATCAGCGGATCCGCGTTGCGCAGGGCGTCGCCGACGGAGACGCCGACAGCGGTGTGGGGATCGAGAATCGTTCCGGTGTCGGCGTAGGTCTCGCGGATGCAGCGCAGGGTGTCGGCGGAGTCCGCGCTTCCGGCGCGGAAGAGGGCCAGGACGGGGTGGTCGAGGCGGTTGGAGAGGTCGATGCGTCCTTCGCGGGAGAAGCGGGCCATGGTGTCGCGCACGGCGTCGGCGTTGTGGTCGAGCAGGGCGTAGAGGAAACGTTCGAAATTGCTGGCGACCTGGATATCCATCGAGGGACTGAGGGTGTGGGCGACGCGTCCGCTTTCGTAGAGGCCCGTGTTGATGAAGCGGCTGAGAATATCGTTTTCGTTGGTGGCGAGAATCAAGCGGGAGACGGGCAGTCCCATGCAGGCGGCGTAGTAGCCCGCGAGGATGTTGCCAAAATTTCCGGTGGGCACGGCGAACTGGATGCGCTCGGCACCGCTGTCGCGCATCACGCGGAGTCCGGCGTAAAAATAATACACAATTTGCGCCATGACGCGGATCCAGTTCACGGAATTAACGGCACCGAGCTGGTAACGGGTTTTGAAGGGCAGATCGGCGAAAAGGGACTTCATGATGCCCTGGCAGTCGTCAAAAGTGCCTCGGATGGCGAGGTTGAAGACGTTGGCGTCGGTGACGGAGGTCATTTGCAGAGCCTGGAGAGGGCTGGTGCGTCCGTCGGGGTGCATCATGAAAATGCGGATGCGGGATTTGCCGCGCACGCCGTGGATAGCGGCGGAGCCGGTGTCGCCGCTGGTGCTGCCGAGGATGTTGAGCTGTTCCTGGCGTTGTTCGAGGCTGTACTCGAAGAACTGGGCGAGAAACTGCATGGCCATGTCCTTGAAGGCCAGGGTGGGGCCGTGGAAGAGTTCGAGGATGTGGCGGGGGCCGACACGGACGCAGGGGGCGGTTTCGGGATGGTGGAAGGAGGCGTAGGCGCGTTGCACGAGTCCCCGGAGGTCGCCGGGGGGGATGTCGCAGACAAAAGGGGTAAAAAGTCGGAAGGCCAGGTCGGGGTAGGAGAGGGTGGCGAGTTCGGACAGTCCCCCGGAGACATCCGGCAGCCGATTGGGCACGAGGAGTCCGCCGTCGGTGGCCAAACCGCCGAGTCCGGCGTCGGTGAAGGAAAGGGGGGCGGATTGACCGCGAGTGCTGATGTAGTGCATGGGGCAGCCTTAAGTAAAAAGTGGGGGGCGGTCAACCGCGTTTCCGCAGGGAGACGAGAGATGGTATAATATTGCAACTATAATATTGCAACAGCTGCAATATATAATTTACGTGCGGGCTACAATAATCCGGCGGCGGGGGCGTTCTTGGTTTTTGTGATCGGAATAGTCACCCCCCAAGGAAACATCCCATGAAAACCAGCAGCCTTCTCGCAGTGTTGATCGCCCTTTCCGCCGGACTCCGCGCGGAAACCACCCGCCGCACGACCGGCGAAGCCACCCGCACGGAAAACGGCGTGGACTGGAACGCCGACCACCTCTGGACCGGCCCCAACGGTGCCACGGGTTCAGCCCACACCACCGGCCAGGGCCGGAAAACCGAAAACGGACGAGCCTGGGACTCCACGACCACTGGCACAGGACCGCGCGGGGAAACCTTCACCCGCGAGGGGACCGGCACCGCTACGAAGAACGGGGATGGCACGGTCACGATCCAGCGCGACTGGACCCGCAGCACGGAAAGCGGAAACACCGTGACAGGATCCTCGGAAACGGTGGTCACCCGCAGCGAAGACGGCAAGAGCTGGGAAACCACGGGCACGATCAACGGTCCGCGCGGAACCTCGCAGTTCACAGGCTCCGGATCGGCCACCCGCACGGAAAACGGCACAACCTGGACGGGAACCCGCAGCGGCGAAGGGCCGAAGGGCGGCACGTGGAGCGCCGAAACCCGTGGACAGAGCAGCCGCACGGAAGATGGACGAACCTGGACCTCGGAGACGTCGCGGGATCGCGAACGCGCGGAAAAACCCGAGCGGAAAACCAGGGAGAACAAGGCCTCCCGCAGCCGCTCCGGCGGAAAACGCTGAGGGAAAGCTGAGGAAAAGTGCGCAGTCCAGCATTGATCTTTCTTCAAGGGGGGATCATGCTGTCCACATGCTTGCGCACCAACGACACCGGGAAATTCTGCACACCCTCGAACGCCAGGGCGCGGTGAAGGTCGCAGACCTGGCCCCGCGTCTGGCCGTGACGGAAGAGACGATCCGCCGCGACTTGCTGCTGCTCGAAAAGGAACAGAAACTCCGCCGCACGCACGGCGGCGCCCTTCCGTCCGTGAACGACCTTCAGCCCCTTCCGTATACGTTCCGGGAGATGGCACAGGTGCGCGAAAAACAAAGCATTGCCCGCCGCGCGGTGATGGAAATTGAGGAGGACGACGTCCTTTTTCTCGACGGCAGCACCACCGCCTATCAGCTCGCGCGCATTTTTCCCGACATTCGCTGCACGGTGCTGACCCAGTCGGAGCCCATTTTCCAGGAGCTGGTTCGCCGCAGCAACGTCGAACTCCTCTCCACGGGGGGCGTGTACGACCGCGTCACCGCCTGCTTTGTCGGCCCGCTTGCTGAACAACTCCTAACGTCCATTCACCTGACCAAAGCCTTCATTGGATGCAAAGGGCTCGATTTCAAACGTGGATTCAGCGACACGTCGGTTCGCCACATGAACCTCAAACGATCCGTCATCCACTGGGCGGACAAAGTCATCATTCTGGCCGACCACAGCAAACTCGACAGCCGGGCCCGTTATTTTTTTGCCGGGCTTCCCGATGTGGACGGCGTGATCACAGACCCTGCCGTCTCACAGACCCATCGTCAGGCCCTGGAGAGGGCAGGGGTCAAACTGCTTTTCGAAAAGAACGCCGCAACTGCATCCTGAGGGATTGACGACGCCCCCGCTTTCCGCTATGAGCTGGCTTCTTCCCAGCGGAGAGGTGCCGGAGTGGTCGAACGGGCTCGCCTGGAAAGTGAGTGTACTCCGAAAAGAGTACCGGGGGTTCGAATCCCTCCCTCTCCGCCAATTCTTTCCAAACAACGACCCCACGAAAAATTGTGGGGTTTTTGCTGTGTGAGTACACTGGATTAGTGGGGTGGGGCTTGGGTGAAGGCGTGGGTCAGGTTTTTCTGGCTGGGCAGGCGCAGGGTTTCGTTGGCCCATGCCACGGTGGCCTGGGTGGGCGTGATGTCTACGGTGACGGGGAGGTCGGGCCGGCGGGCGCGAATGACGTTGGCGATGGCGAGGGCGCGCTCCGCGCCGTCGCCGGTCTGGAAGTTCCAGACTTCGTCGGGGGTGGCGAGTCGGCCATCGCCGTCGTAAATAGAGGCGTTGGGAAGGGCGGCGATTTGTTTGGCCACGTCCTTGCAGCAGACTTTGCGGGTGGCCTCGACGGCGACCGGGTTGCGCTCGAAGACGGCTTTGAGGAAGGGGTCCCAGGAGCAGGAGCGCAGATCGCGGTAGGCATAAAAGGCGAGGTCGGCGATGGGATGGGTCTTGCGGAGGCCTTGCAGATAGTCGAAGATCTCTTCGCGGCGCATTCCCGGCTTAACGTCGATGGAGGGAGAGGGCACAAAGGTCCGGTCCTCCGGCAAACGGGGCTCCAAATGGCAGAATTCGACGAGTTTTTGGCCGACGTTGCGGGCTTTGGCGTTGGTGCAGGAGAAGGCGTCGAGCAGACGGGCGAGATCGGCGGGGACGTTGAGGTCCAGATTCGGGTTCTGCTTGAAGAAGTCCTCGAAGTTGTTGAGGATGATGCGTCCGAGGATGGGTTCACAGAAAAATTCGTAGGCGTCCATTTCCTCCAGCAGTTTGCCGCGGGTGTCGTCGCTGATGCGGTAGGAACTGGCGTGTTCGTAGGCGTAGACTTTTTCGGCTTCGATGTAGCGGTGGCCGCCGTGGTGGTCGTGGCGGACCTGGAAACACTTCTGGAGATCGGAGTGTTGGCGCAGGAAGTTGGCCAGAATTTCCATGTCGATTTTTGTGGTGAGGAACTTTTTCAGTGAGGCCATGCCCTTCTCGTAGGAGGCCGGATTGATCGTGGCCTCGGGATACATGGTGTGGATGTAACCGGTGTTGTTGGCGACGATGGTGACTTTTTCGTTGCGCAGGGCCCGCTGGGCCTTCCAGGTGATTTCGCTGCCGTTGAACCACATGTTTTTGGTGACGACGCGCCGATTGTTGGTGATGAAACCCCCGGAAAGATCCACGTAGGCCTGGGAATGCAGCGGGGTGGCGAGCATGTAGATGTCTTCAAATGGGACACCACCGACAATAAAGAGGGCGGCGGCGTAGAGCGTGGACAGGGACACGCATTCGCCGGCCCCCATGCTGTAACCGGGTTTCTGCCGGAAAGCGTCCATCGCCTCCACGGTTTCGGTCTTCCAGTAGGGAATCGCGTCGTCGTTGTACTTGTCCAGGCCGAAGTGTTTGCGGATATCGAGGTCGAAATAATATTTATCGCCCTCGTAGCCGAAGAGGGCGTTGGAGGATCGAAGAATATCGGGGTCGATGAACGCGCGGAAACGGGCCATTTCCCGTTCCTTGGTGGTGAGGCCCCAGGTGTCGAGGTCCAGATTGAAATCGTAGGCGTCCATGATGTGCTGTTTCATGCGCTGGACGCGGCGGTGCGGGGTTTTTCCGGCATTTTTGCGGGCCCAGTCCATGTCATTCCAGGCCCAGATGCGCGGGGAAAGCGTGTTGGCCAGGACCAGCGAGAAGAGCAATTCCGGAAACACAAAGATTTCCATGTCGCTGAGGGTGATGGCGCTTGAATATTTTTCTAAGGTTTGAGCGGGGTGATTTCCGGGATGAAACATCTTATTTCCTTGGATTGTCTTGCGGAACGCCACATTTCATGCAAAAGGAGGGCGTTCATACCCCCACACTACGGCGATTCCCGCCAAATTCAATTGCGATGGTGCACCCATGACCGACGAAGCGGACAAGCCGACTTCCCCCGAGCCCGAAGAAATGAACTCCCTGCTGGGAGGCCTTGACCTCACGCCCGAATGGGCCAGAGGCACCCCCGGCATTCAATCCCGCGCGCCGGAACGGCGAGAGCGCGACGATCGACAGGGCGGCGGCCCCCGTGCGCCCTCCGACTCGGCGCGGCGTGGTCTGCAGGGCGTTCGTGTGAAACCCCGGCGCGAGGGTCCTCCTTCCCGCGACGATCGCGGCGC
>CAZCFM010000074.1:11023-18898 GCA_964497855.1 uncultured Verrucomicrobiota bacterium
GCCCGAGGCCCCCGAAGCTCCCGTGCCCGAGGAGATTCCCTTCTCGCTCACCCGCGATCAGGCCGAAGCCGAATTCAAGGAAAAAGTCGTGCCCTCGCTGATTCACAAGGCCCGCCGCGCCATCATGCCCGGCGCCCTCGTTCCGGCCATGGCCGACGAAGCGATTGCCTCGCTCACCCGCTATCACCTCGAACGGGAACACCGCCAGCCCGGCTCCATCATTTTCGCCCTTCGCCCCGCCTTCAAACACATGCGTCTCTATATTTTCCGGCACGACAGCGGATTGATGGTCAGCGGTGTCGAGCCCCACCCCCTTCCCAGCGACCAGAAAGTGATCCCGGAAATCCAGGGCATCATCGACTACGTCGCCGCGAATCCCGGACGCAACGCCAAGGAAACCCTTCTGGCGGTGCACAGCGCCACTGGCGAGCCCACCCCGGAAATGGTGTCCCACTTCCGCTGGCTGATCGAAAAAGGCCATCTGCTCGAGTTTGCCGACGGATCTCTCCAGCTCCCCCACGCGCGTGGACAGAACTAAGGGTCTTCATTGACAGCGCGGCGCGTTTTGGTATAGGGGTCCGCCCTAATCCTCTCCTACGCCCATGATCGAAAACGTCATTCAAAAAGCCGCCGTCCTCATTGAGGCCATGCCCTACATCCAGGCCTTTCGCGGCGCGACCGTGGTGGTCAAGTTCGGAGGCAGCATTCTCGATGAAGAGGATGCCTATGCCGACATCCTCCGCGATGTGGCCTTCATGGAAATCATCGGCATGCGTCCGGTGCTCGTGCACGGCGGCGGCAAAGCGATCACCCGCAGCATGAAGGCCGCCGGCCTGCCCGCTCACTTCATCAAAGGACTGCGCGTCACCGACGCCGCCACCATCCGCATCGTCGACGAGGTCCTCAACCAGGAAGTCAACCCCCAGGTGCGCCGCGTGCTGGAACGCTGCGGGGCCCTCGCCACGGGCGTGCGGGGACAGGACATTTTCCGCGTCAGCAAACACACCGAAACCGATCCCGCGACGGGCGAAGTTCTCGACTGGGGCTTTGTCGGCGATGTCGATTCCGTTGATGTGGCCCCCATTCTGGCGGCCCTGGACGCCGGGCGCGTGCCGGTGGTCACGCCCCTCGGACGCGATGCCGACGGCAACATCTACAACGTCAACGCCGACGAAGCCGCCGGGGCGATGGCCCGGGAACTCAAGGCCCGCAAACTGGTATTTTTGTCCGATGTGCCCGGCATTTTGCGCGATCCGACCGATCCGGCAAGCCTGATCAGCACCTTGACCCTCGCCGACATGGAGGAGCTGATTGCCGAAGGCGTGATTGCCGGCGGCATGTTGCCCAAGGTTTCCGGCGCGGTGAAAGCCCTCAAAGCCGGCATCCGCAAAACCCACATCATCGACTCCACCATGGCCCATTCGCTGCTGCTGGAACTGTTCACCGAAAAAGGCGTGGGCACGGAAATCGTCGGCGACCAAGCCTGATTCGCCTTCACGCAGCCCCATCCGGAGCGCGTTGCGCCGCTGCTTGTCCTGTAAATTACCCGATAGGGGGTGTTGAGGGTTGATTTCAGGACAGGATGGGATAGGTTCCCGCACCCAATTAACCTCCACGAGATCCCGAATGAGTTCCGAAAACACCCCTCCGTCCCCCAAACCCCGCGAGCCAGACGCCGGCACCACCCGCATGCCCCCGAAAAACTTCGCGGCGGTGATGCTGGTCATGCTGTTGACCCTCGTCCTGCTGCATCTGGCGGGAGGCAATCGCGCGAAAGTGGATAAAATAGCTTTTAAACCAACCTTCATTGACTCTCTTGCCCGCGAAGAAATTAAAAAAGTCACCGTGTTGAGCAACGGCATGGGCGGTCATTACCTCGACGTGGAAATGAAGGAAACCGACTCCGCCGGAGATCCGATCCGCAAAAAAGTGGACGTGGTGCTGACCGACGAACTGTTGGAACGTCTCGAAACCCATGTGCCCAACTTCGAATTCGACCAGAAAAGCACGATGATGCGGGACGTGCTCTGGAGCATCGGGCCCTTTATTCTTTTTATGGTCGTCCTCTATTTCCTCTTTGCGCGTCAAATGAAGGCGGCAGGCAAAGGGGCCATGAGTTTCGGCAAAAGCCGCGCCAAGCTGCTCACCCGCGACCGCAATAAAATCACCTTCAAAGAAGTGGCCGGCGTGGAAGAGGCCAAGGAGGAGGTCGAGGAAATCATCGAATTCCTGCGCGACCCGAAACGTTTCCAGAAACTCGGCGGGCGCATTCCCAAGGGCGTGTTGCTCTCCGGACCTCCCGGCACCGGCAAAACCCTGCTCGCCAAGGCCATCGCCGGCGAAGCAAACGTGCCCTTTTTCAGCATCAGCGGCTCCGACTTCGTCGAAATGTTCGTCGGCGTCGGCGCCAGCCGCGTCCGCGACATGTTCGAACAGGGCAAACGCAGCGCCCCCTGCATTATTTTCATCGACGAGATCGACGCCGTGGGCCGCAGCCGTTTCAGCGGCATTGGCGGCGGACACGACGAGCGCGAGCAAACCCTCAACGCCCTGCTCGTCGAGATGGACGGCTTTGATACGCAGGAAGGCGTCATCATCATCGCCGCCACCAACCGTCCCGACGTGCTCGACAACGCGCTGCTGCGGCCGGGCCGTTTCGACCGCCAAATCGTCATCGACTTGCCCACTCTGGAAGGCCGCATCGCGATCCTCAAGATTCACACGCGCAAAATCCGTGTTTCGTCCGAAGTTGACCTCAGCGTTGTCGCCCGCGGAACTCCCGGCTTCAGTGGTGCCGACCTCGCGAACCTCGTGAACGAAGCCGCCCTGCTCGCCGCCCGCAACAACAAGGAAGCGGTCGAAGGCCCCGACTTTGAAGAAGCCCGCGACAAGGTCCGTTTTGGACGCGAGCGCCGCGGCCGCATGATGGACGACGAGGAAAAACGCGCCACCGCCTACCACGAGGCCGGCCATGCCATCGTTCTGCACGTCCTGAAACACGCCGAACCCGTGCATAAAGTCACGATCATCCCCCGTGGCTCCTCCCTCGGCTCCACGATGTTGCTGCCGGAAAAAGATTCCTACACCACCGGCAAGAAAAAACTCGAAGCCATGCTGATCGGCTTCATGGGTGGTCGTGCGGCGGAAGAACTGGCCATGGATGACATCTGCACCGGCGCGGCCAATGACATCGAACGCGCCACGGCCATCGCCCGCTCCATGGTCTGCCGCTTCGGCATGGACGACGAACTCGGCCCCCAGGCCTTCGGCGGCAACGAGGAGCACATCTGGCTCGGGCGCGAAGTCACCCGATCCCAGCACTTCAGCGAGGAAACCGCCCGCAAAATCGACGCCCAGGTCTCGAAAATCATCAAGTTCAGCCACGCCGAAGCCCTGCGCATCCTCACCGAGAAACGCGCGGAACTCGACACCATGGCCCGCCTGCTGGTGGAACGCGAAACCATCGACGGACGCGACGTCCAGGACATCGTCTTGCACAACCGCATTCGCAGCGCCGACGAACGCGGCGACGCCGCTCCCCCCGCCGTCCCCCCGCCGCTTCCCGATCCCTCCCCGTCCCCGGCGTGAAGTCGGGACAACCATCCCTGCTCCCTCTTCCCCGTCCGGCCACGTGGTCCGTCCGGGGACGTTCGCTGGACCTGGCCGGCCGGACCTGGATCATGGGTATCGTCAATGTGACGCCCGACTCGTTTTCGGACGGCGGGCGCTGGACCGATCCCGCCGCCGCCGTCCAGCACGCCCTGCGGCTGCTCGACGAGGGCGCGGATATTCTGGACTTCGGCGGTGAATCGACGCGTCCCGGCGCGGAGCCGGTCGCGGCCGACGAGGAGATGCGGCGCGTCGTTCCCGTCATCGCCGAAGTGGCGCGGCTGCGGCCCTCCGCGATGTTGTCCATCGACACGACCAAGGCCGTCGTGGCCTGTGCCGCGCTCGAAGCGGGCGCACACATTCTCAACGATGTCAGTGCCGGGCGTGCCGATCCGGGCCTGTTGCCATTGGCGGCGGAAAGCGGGGCCGGGCTGGTCCTGATGCACAGGTTGGGCGAACCGCGCCACATGCAGGACAACCCCGTCTACGGCGATGTTGTCGGCGAGGTCCTCGATTTTTTCCGGGAACGCCGGACAGCGGCTCTTGCGGCGGGGCTGAGCGCAGAGCAACTGGTGTTTGACCCCGGCATCGGCTTTGGCAAACGGCTGGAACACAATCTGGCCCTGCTCGCCGCGTTGCCGCGTTTGGCCGACATCGGGCGTCCGCTGCTGCTCGGTGTTTCGCGAAAACGCTGGCTGGGCGAGATCACCGGACGCGGCGTGGAGGGACGTCTCGCGGGCAGTCTGGGCGGTCTCGCGGCCTGTATCATGGGCGGAGCGCAAATTATCCGCGTTCATGACGTAAAGGAATCTTGCGATATGGCCCGTGTATTGGATAGAGTACGGAACGTCACCCTCACCCCAGCCCCCTGCTCATGAACTGGATTCAATTCGGAAACAACCTGCGCGTACCCGGCCCCGTCGATCTGGTGGAACTCGCCGTGTTGTGGGTCATTTTCTACTATCTCCTGAAACTCCTGCGCGGCACCCGCGGCGCCCAGGTGCTGAGTGGGTTGGCCTTGGCGTTTGTCTGTATTCTCACCCTCACCCATTTTCTGAAACTCCACACCCTCAACTGGATTTTCCGCACCTTTTCCGTCAATATCGTGCTCGCATTCGTGGTGATTTTCCAACAGGAAATCCGCCGCGCCCTGGCCGAACTCGGCAGTCCCGGTTTCCTGCACAGCAGCCCGGCTAAAAAAGAAGCCAAAAACATCGTCGAGCCTCTTGTGCAGGCCGCCTGCATCCTCAGCCGGCAGAAAATCGGGGCGCTGATTGCCCTTGAGCGCGACATCGGTTTGCGCGGCATTGAGGAAACCGGCGTGCCCATCGATGGCAATGTGAAACCCGAACTGCTCACCAGCCTCTTTTTCCCCCGCAGCCCGCTGCACGATGGCGGGGTCATCATCCGCGACGACCGTGTGGCCGCCGCCGGCTGCGTTTTCCCCCTCAGCCAGCGCGAGGAGCTGCACCGCTCCATGGGCACCCGCCACCGCGCCGCGATTGGCATTACCGAGGAAACCGACGCCCTCGTCATCGTGGTCTCCGAAGAAACCGGCAATATTTCCCTGGCCTTCAAGGGCCGCCTCAGCCGCGGTCTGGATGAAGAACGCCTCCGCCGCATTGTCGGCGCCGTTCTCGGACGCCGCAACCGCCGCAACGACGACAGCGGATGGACGGACCTGAACACCACGGCCTCTGAACACGGGACCCGCAGCGTATGAACACCGCAAAAAACAGCCTCAAGAAAAAACTTCTGGCCATGTCCCTGCTGCTCGCCATTCTCACCTGGGGCATTGTCACGCAGATTACGGACAACGTAAAAACCGTGCAAAAGGTCCCTCTGCAAATCAATCCGCCCACGGGCTTGTCGATCCGCGACCGCAGCGCGCGCGAAGTGCGTGTGACCTTCCGCGGCACCCGCGAGGATTTGCTGCTGCTCGACGAACGCACGGTGCAGGTGCAGGTGAATCTGGAGGCCGACACGCCCGCCGGATCTAAAAAAGTCAGGATCCTCCCGAAACAGGTCACCCACACCAGCCCCAAGGCGCGCATCACCTCGATTGAACCCGAGGAAGTCGAAATCCGCCTGGGGCGCGAAGGCAGCAAACAAGTCCCGCTGCGCATCGCCACCACCGGTTCCCCGCCGCGCGGTTTCCGCATTGAAAATCCGGAGGCCGACCCCAAACTGGTCACCCTCTTCGGGGAAGTGGAACTGTTGGAAAACATCACCACGCTGCAGACAGCGCCAATTGATCTGAGCCAGAAAATCCAGGGCTTCGAGCAGCGGGTGGATGTGCTCCCGCCGGGCCCCGAATGGGTCGGACGCGTCGAACCCGCCCGCGTCAATGTGCGTGTCTCCGTGGTGGGTGAAACCGAAGACCGCCCTTTCCCCAGTGTGCCGGTTCTGCTCTTCAACGACAGCCGGAGCGAAGCTCTGCCCTCCATGATCGTGGAGCCGCAGACGGTGCAGGTGTTCCTGCGCGGCAGCCCCCGCGTGCTGGAAGGGTTGCGGGCCGAACAAATCCAGGTCTTTGCCCCCGCGCAGACCGCCGATGGTCAACCCGCGATGCTGCGCGTACTGCCCCCTCCCGGAACCATTCTCATCGGTGTCCAGCCCGACAGCGTCCGCCTGCGCCCGCGTCCAACGCCCACACCCATCCCGGCCCCAACAGCGACCCCGACACCCGTGCCAACAGCGACCCCGACACCTGCGCCAACTGCCACCCCGCTGCCTCTGCCCACGGCCACGCCGGCCCCCCTTCCGGAGACCGTCGACCCATGAAAATCGTTCTCCTGTTTGTACTGCCCCTGACGCTCTCCGCACAAAGCCTCACCCAGCGCTTTCCCTACAGTGCGCCTGTTCGGGCAGATTCCACTCCCCGCCTGCTGGATGTGCGGGCCAAACTCGCCGCCCTCCCTCCCGTCACCATCGACCGCCCGCCGCAGGGCCTCCCCGACGAGCTGGCCTTTCAGCCCGAGGAACTGCCCTGGCTCGCGAAACTCCGCGCCGCCCATCAGCACATGTCCGCTGGCGAGCACGCCCTCGCCCTTCCTCTGTTTGAGGAATTCCTGCAACAGTTCCCTCAACACGCCCCCACCCGCGTCACCTACGCCGACTGCCTCTTTGCGTTGGGCCGCTACGAATCCGCCGAGCAGACGTATATTGATTTCCTCCGCGATTTTCCCATGCATTATCAAGCCCTCAACAACCTCGCCTGGTTGTACGCGACGACAACGCAGGACCCTCAATTTTTCCGACCCGACGAATCGCTGGTGCTGGCCCGCAAAGCCCTCTTGGTTTCGCCGGAAAGCCATCACGTCTGGAGCACCCTCTCCCAAGCCTATTATGCCCTCCGCCAGTACGAAGAGGCTGCCAAGGCCGCTGAAACCGCCCTCGTGATCGCCCAGCGCACCCGCGCCGGCACCGGCATCGAAGTCAACTACCTCCTCCACATCGAAAAATGTCGCGCGGCCCTGCTTGCCAGCTCCCTCATGGAATGACCTCCCTCCGCTTTCTCGGCACGGGATGGTCCCACGGCGTCCCGGTCATCGGCTGTGACTGTCCCGTCTGCCGCACCCCGCTGCCCCGGAACATCCGCCGCCGTCCCAGCGTCCACATCGAACACGGACCTCTCTCGGTGGTGATCGACACCGGCCCCGATTTCCGCGACCAGGTCCTCAGCTTCGGCCTCCGCCACCTCGACGCCGTTTTTATCACCCATCAACACGCCGACCACGTCATGGGCCTCGACGATGTGCGGCGTTTCACCTGGACCCGCGACACGCCCCTGCCCGTGTACGCCGACCCCGACACGCTCACGCGCCTGCGCATGCTTTATCCCTACGTCGCCCCGCGCCGCACGGCCGCCGCCGCCGCCGTCCCGCAGGTGGAATTCCGCCCCTGGACCGGAACACAGAACATCGGCCCGCTGCGCTTCCGGTCTTTTCCTGTGCCCCACGGCCCTCTGCCCTGTTTTGGCGTCCGCATCGACGCTCCCGACGGTTCCATCGGCTACGTTCCCGACTGCTCTTCGCTCCCCGACGCGGTCATCGACATCCTCGCCGGTGTCGACATCATGATTCTCAATGCCCTTCGCGACACCCCGCACCCCGCCCACCTCACCCTCGAACACAGCCTCGACTATCTCGCCCAAATTTCCGCCTCACGATCCTACCTCACCCACATGGGGTGCCCGCTTGATTATTATCAGCTCAACGACACGCTTCCCCCCGGCGTCGAAATGGCCTGGGACGGTCTCCAGCT
>CAZCFM010000075.1:0-18771 GCA_964497855.1 uncultured Verrucomicrobiota bacterium
GGAAGCCGGTGAAGTAGGTGAAGGCGGAGTAGAGCAGACCGAGGGAGTGGGGGAAACGGAGTTCTTTGAGAATCTGGAGATCGCGGCCCCGGCCGTGTCCGATGGTGGTGGTCGCCCATTCGCCGACGCCGTCGATGGTGAGCACGGCGGCGTTTTGGTAGGGACTGGGGTAAAAGGCGGAGGCGGCGTGGGACTCGTGGTGCTCCGGAAAATAGAGTTTGGCGGGCATGGCGACGCCGCACAGCTCCAGGGCTTTTTCGATTTCGAGGGGCGTGTGCAGTTTCTGGCGGAGCCAGACGGGCAGGGCGGCCATGTAGGGCTTGAGGCCGCGGGGCGCGACGGCCATGAAACTCTCCAAAATGCGCACAAACTTCGTGATCGGTTTGTCGTAGAAGGCCACGCCGTCGAGTTGATCGCCCGAGAGCCCGGCTTCGGCCAGGCAATAGCGCACCGCGTGGGAGGGAAAGCGGTCGTCGTGTTTTTTGCGGGAGAAACGTTCCTCCTGCGCGGCGGCGATGATTTCTCCGTCGCGGACGAGGCAGGCGGCGGAGTCGTGGTAAAAGGCGCTGATGCCGAGGATGTTCATCAGAACTGCCTCCCGTAGTGTTTGACGGGATCGGTGATGGGTTTGCGCAGATTCCAATAGCTGGCCGCCGTCGGTTCCAGCCTGCGATACAGCGGATCTTTGCGGCGCAGCTTCCAAATGATGCTTGATCCAAGGAAAAACGTGAAAAAGAGGGGCGTCAGCAGCAGCCAGGAAAGGGCGACTCCCACCCAGGCGACAAAGCGGAAGACGAAGCGCTCCACGCATACGAAGGCTTTCGGGGCAAACAGGCCGAGCAGCAGCAGGAGTGTGCCGACGCAGGCGACGACACCGGCGATGGTTTTGGAATGGGTCCACGGGGCGACAAAATACAGAATCGCCGCAACCGCGTAGGGAATGCAGACCTGAAGCAAAACACGCAGGAACGAAGGACGGTGTCGCGGCTGCGGAGGCGTTCGCCAGGGCCAAACCACGGCGGCGACGGAGGGAGAAACAGGGGAGGATGTTGTCATAGGTTTATGAATGCTCCCCTAACGATTTGCATAGACAATGAACAGCCTGAAATGGCCCCTGAATCTATTTTCCGGATTGCATGTTCCCCCCACAGCGCCTATTCAACAAGTGACTCGACACTCGTCACTCGACACCCGGCACTCCCATGACCCCTGTTTGCATCGGCAGTCAACTTTTTATCAACAAACATAACCGTCCCGACGAAATTCGGGGATGGGTTGAGGCCATGGCGGAGGCGCAGTTGAAGGTCATCCGTCTTTTTGTGATCTGGGATCATCTGGAAGCGAGTCCGGGACGCTGGGATTTTGTTCAATATGACGCCGTGTTTGATGCGGCCGCCCAACGGGGGATGTGGGTCGTTCCCACGTTGATGTCGGTTTCACCTCCGGGATGGATGTTGCGGACGGGAGGGGTGCAGGCGGTGGCGAATCTGGAGGACCCGGAAATCCTGGCCGCTGGGGAGGGCTACATCCGGCAGGTGGTGGGGCGCTGGAAAGATCACCCGGCCCTGCATTCGTGGATTTTGTGGAACGAGGCGTCGCGACTGCCCCCGCGCACGCCTCAGACGTTGTTGCGCTACCAGCAGTTCTTGCGGGAGCGCTTTGCGGGCGATGTGTCGGCCATGAACGCGCTTCAGTTTCGCCAGTACGCGGCCTTCGAGGATGTCGGCAAAACGCGGGAGAGTGGCGCAATGGATCTGGAGTTCGCCGGCTTTGCGGAGAAGGTCTTCTGGGAGGAATTCGCGGTGTCGGAACTCTGCACTCACCTGCGCCGCATCGGGGCGATCGTCCGTGAGCTGGATCCGCAACATCCGCTGCAGGTCAATCCCCACGGTCTTGCGTATTACGTGCAACATGCCGGCCAGTCGATTTGGCGCGAGGCGGCGTGTGTCGATTTCCTGGGTTGTTCTTCCCATCCCGTGTGGCATTCGACGCGATTTGACCGTTCGCGCTGGGGGCGTTCCTGCGGGATCTTCGCCGATCTGATGCGTTCGGCGACGCCGGATGCGGAGGGCGAATTCTGGGTCACGGAACTTCAAGGCGGAACAACCTTGCTTTCGGCGGAGCGGGCCGATTGTCCGGATCCACAGGAATTGGAACGCTGGATGTGGGAGGGCATCGGCGCCGGTGCCCGGGCCACGGTTTTCTGGTGTTTCAACTGGCGGGAGGAGGGCTACGAGGCAGGGGAGTGGCATTTGTTGCGCCTCGACGGAAGCCCGTCCCCACGTCTGCGCGCCGCCACCCGCGTGGCCGATACGCTGGAGTCCCACGCCGAGTGGTTTGAGCCGGCCCGTCCGCGTCGTCCGCAGATGCTGATGCTGCGCTCCGACGCGGCGGAACGGCTCGCCTGGGTGGAAAACAGCACGACGCCCGACCCGCGCGATCCACGCAACCGCATGAGGGTGGCCGATAGTGCCAGCGGCGCGGCTCTGTTGCTTGCGGACCTGGGCTGGGACTGTGGTTCTGTCGAAGAAAAGGGTCTCGGGGCCTGTTTGGCCGATCCCAGCCGCAAACCCCGCCTGCTGATTGTGCCTGGGCTCGAGGCGCTCTGCGATGGCACACTGGAGCTCTTGCTCAATTTTGCGCGCGGGGGAGGGTTGGTCATCGCCGATGGACCAGTGGGCTGGAAAGACCCGCTAGGACGGATTGCCCAGGAGCGTCGCACGCTCTGGAACGAGCTGTGTGGCTTTCCCTTGGCGGATGTGGAGGCTTGGCGCTGTACACAGAATCTGCCTCCGGACGGAGAAACCCCGTCCCCTTGGTGGCTGCGGGTTGTCGCTGGCGAACGCTCTGCCGATGTGTGTGGGGAACACACGCAGGGAGACACGCTATTGATGCGCCACCGGGTCGGTCTGGGCCAGGTCGTGTGTATTGGCACCTGGTTTTTCCATCGATTTCTTGTGGGCGACTACTCCGGCAATCGCCGATGGTTCTCGACCCTTCTTCAGGCGCTGCCCGCAGAGCCCTTGCAGCTCGCCGAGCCCGGCCCCGGACAACGTCTGCGCCTCTTGCAGCATCCCCGTGGATTCTGCGGCGTGTTGATCTGCGAAACCGGCGAAACGTCCCTCCTCATCCGCACGGCCATGTCCGGGACCCTCGAGCGCCAGGACGGCATACGGAAGACTCTCGCGCAGGGCGAAACGCTGTCGATTCCCCTCGATTCCGCAGGATGCGCCTGTTTTCTGTTTGAAATCCTGGACGGTTGAAAAATGCCGAAAACGCAAAATTTTCTTTGTGCAGGGGCGATCCCCGTGTAGAGTTTGCCTATGTACACCCGAATTGCCGTTCTCCTGTTGCTCCCGCTTCCACTCTTTGCACAGTTGGAACTTCCGGAATACCTTTTCCCGGAAGAGGTGCCGGATGAGCAAATCAAGCGCACAGTTCCGGGCCATGAGGGAGGTGAAAAAAAAGCGGAGGAGCCCAAGGTCAAGGAATCAAAAGAATCGGAAGCGCAGCGCGACCAGATGATGCAAATGATGAACAACCCCGGTCACATGGCGTTTCAGGGGCGAATAAACGTTCAGGGACGGCCTGGAAACCTGCCGGATGACAGCCGGCAGGTCAAGCGTCTCACTGGTGGAGCCGCGGAACTCCGCGCCCAGGTGACCTTGTCCAAAGGACAACCTTTCCAGGGAAATGTGGCGAATCAAGTGATCCTGATTGAGGCGTCGTTTGGCAAACTCCCCCTCCGTTTGGGTGAAGTGCAGAGACTCCTGAGACAGGAAGACGGCAGCTTCCTTTTTGAAATACGCGGCGGCGACCTGCTGCAGGGCAAACCTCTGTCCGAAAAACTGACCCTCCACCTGCTTGACGGCGGGAAACGGGTTGTATCCTTGCGTGAACTCAGTTCCATCGAACTGACACCGGTAATTACAGAAACCCCTGTTCCATGAGAAAGTGGTGAGGGCCCTCCTGCGGGCTTGCACTTTCGATCCATACGGGCAGGTTATACACCTTTATCCCTCTCCTCGGAATTTTATGCGACTTGCTTCCTCTTGCCTTTCCATTGTTTTCAGTCTCCTTGCGTGTACAGCATGTGGGGGGCCCGGTCCCTATCCGGAACGTATTCCCATAGGCAACATTCAAGGGCCTGTCAATGAGACGCAGGCGGCAACCCGTCACCGCTCACCGCTCAATGGCGAAACCGTGACTGTGCGCGGGGTGGTGCATCAGATTCTCCGCTGGACCGTGCGCGACGGTCGCAGCAATTGGGGCCTGATGATCCAAGACCTTCCTGCGGAGGCCGACGGCAATCCGCTGACCTCCGACGGCCTTTTTGTCTATGCCGGTTTTGGTCCGACCTTGCCGATGGAAAACCAGGGCGACTACACGGCGCGGGTGGGGGACGTGGTGGTGCTGCGGGGAAAAGTCAACGAACGTTTTGCCCAAACCGAGTTGTCCGAGGCGAAAGTCCTTTCCGTCAGCCCCGGTGGAGATGTCAACCAGCTTCTCCCGCCCGTCGAAATGCAGTTGTCCCCCGATCCGGCGGAAAGCGCGCGGCGTTTGGAACGTTTGGAGGGAATGAGGGTTTCGCTCCCGGCCGGGGCTGTCGCGATGTCGGGCAGCCATCCGGAACAGCGGAATGGCGACCTGCGGATTTGGGTGGCGACGCCGGATCATCCGGTTTTGAAACGGCCCGAGGTGGAGGAGCGCCGTTTGTTCCGGGGCGGCCATCCGCTGAGTGGGCTGAATACGGCAGAAGAACGCGTCGCCGGCCATGGGCAGAAAGTGGAGCTGGGCAGTCTGGCCCTGCGGGAGCGCCTGACATCGCCAACGGCATTGCTGCCCCTCGTCCGCGTGGGCTCGGATGTGACCCGCGCGGTCACGGGCGGCGTCCACTACAGCTATAACAGTTACGTGGTGCAACTCGAAGAGCCGCCTGTGATCCGGCCCGCGTCGGCCCCCGAGCCGCTGTTGAAAGCCCTTGCGCCGGATGAAAACACCTTGCGCATCGCCGTCTACAATGTGGAAAACCTCTACGACTTTGTGAACGATCCCTTCGACAACTGTGATTTCGAAGGCGACCCCGGATGTCGCGGCACCCGGTTCCCCCTGAATTACGTCCCGGAAAGTGATGAAGTTTACCGCGCCCGCCTCCAATTTATTGCCCGGCAGATTGTCAACGATCTGCACTCGCCGCATGTGCTGATGATTCAGGAAGTCGAGGACCAGGATGTGGGACGGTTTGACAACGGCAGCATGAGGTATGGCGACAAAAACAATGCCGATGGCGAGTTGGATGCCCTTCAGGAACTGGTCATTCAGATCGTGGCCCTTGGCGGACCCATCTATGGGGTGGCCGTCGACCGCTCCGCGGCGGATGAGCGCGGCATCATCTGCGCGTATTTGTATCAGACTGACCGCCTGCGTCCGGTGGACCCGGACGCTCACCCGCTTCTGGGCGAAACTCCGGAACTGCCCGCAGAGAGGGATTGGTTTCCGGAAACCCGCACTGCGGCCAACCCCAAAGCGTTTAATGCCAAATACAATGGCCCTCCGGACAGCAATGCGGAGCTTTCGGGAGTCTTTCCCCGGGCCATGCAGGTGTTTGTTGTGGAGGATCTGCGCACGAAAGCTCACCTCTGGCTGCTGAACAATCATTTCAGTTCCGGTCCCGACCGTCTGGTCGAACGGCGCACACAACAGGCCGCGATCAACGCCGACATCAGCAAGGAGATTCTGAAGCTAAACCCGGATGCGCTTCTCGTGGTTGGCGGGGATCTGAACGTCTTTCCGCGTCCGGACGATCCGCACAACCCACCTTCCGACCAGCTCGCCCCCCTCTACAATGCAGGGCTCTTCAATGCGGTGGACCGAGTTTTCGCCGAAAAACCCTCCAATGCTAGAAGTTATATTTTCCAAGGGGAGGCCAACATTCTCGACCACATGTTTTTGTCGCCGGAAATGAAGCGCCGCCTGCTGCGGGCGCTGTTTGTTCCCATCAACTCCGGCGAAGCGGAGGGTCTTAGCCCTCTTCCTGTCCTGCGCGCGTCCGATCACGATCCGCTGGTGATCGATGTGGACTCGAAGTAGCCCAAGAATGGCGTTGTGCTTCGATATGTTTCCGCATAAGAGGTTCCCATGATTTCCGCCGCTCTTGTGTGTCTGGCTCTCGGAGCCGTCCTGATCGCCTTCCATCTGTGGGTGCTGTTGTGCCCATCGACAGCCCGTGCCCTGCTCGATGCCTATCCGCGCAGCATCTGGCCAGGGCGCATCTTTACGGCTATCTGCCTGGTGTGGTTTGCCTACAATTTGTGGCAGGTGGACCTGGGCGGATTTAATGTCCACAAACGCCTTCTCTACGGCGTTGTGCCCATAGGCATCTATCTCGTGGTCACCTATATTCCCGATCTTCTTTCCGTGCGCGGGCTGTGCTGCTTTATGCTTCTTGCCGGAAATCCAGTGCTGACCGCCACCCGCTGGCAGGACACGATCGCCTCCGTCGCCATCGGCGTCGCGGTGTATGTTCTGCTGATTGCCAGCATGGTGCTCGCAGT
Source organism: uncultured Verrucomicrobiota bacterium (assembly GCA_964497855.1). Taxonomy (GTDB): domain Bacteria; phylum Verrucomicrobiota; class Kiritimatiellia; order SS1-B-03-39; family UBA6053; genus CAYLNG01. The sequence continues at coordinate 6,555 of CAZCFM010000075.1, forward strand.
GTACCCCCATCTCTGGAAACGGGGACTTCAGAACCTCTATGCCGACGCGCGTCGCCTGCGGATCTGGCTCTATTCCGGCATGGGCGCGGGCGGCATCCTGCTCCTCTGCGGGGTGCTGTCCCTCTGGCTGGAGAATCCCCATGCAGGAACTGTCCCGGCTGCGTGAGGTGCTCGACAGCACCGCGGTGGCGTTTTATCTCCTCCCGCTTTCCCAGTGCCCGCCCGCGCCGCCGCAGATCCTCGGCGCGGACGATCGCCGTCGCCTCGAGGGCATGAAGTCAGACGCTGTGCGGCACGCATTTCTTGCGGGCCGACAACTCCTGCACACGGTGCTGCACTCCTGCATCCCCGATGGGTTTCAGGTTGAAATCGACGAACGCGGCAAACCGTTTTGCCGGCATCCCGCAGCCCCGCACTTCAACCTCAGTCACGGGGCGGGATATCTTGCACTCGCCCTGTGCCGGGAGACACCGGTGGGCATCGATGTGGAGGACCGCCGTCGAACGATCCCAGTGCAGGCCCTCGCGCGTCGCTATTTCACGCCCCGCGAAGTCGAACAGGTCGGCCGCGAAGGCCCCGACGGCTTTTTCAGGATTTGGACCCGCAAGGAGGCACGCGTCAAAGCCGAAGGTTTGGGCTTGGCCCACGGAAACATCGGCAGCTTTGATGTGGACAATGCGCCCGGCTGGAATTTCCACGATTTTCAGCGCGGCGACTCCGTCATCGGCAGCCTGGCCTACGCCGGACCCGAACGACCCGTGGTCTACGTAAGCTGCTAACAGGGCGACGGAGAAAACAATGGAGCGGTGGCGCCCCCGCCACCCCGTCTTGTGTCCTACTTCATCAACGGCCAGAGCGGAAGGGACGTCAGGCAGGCGCTGAGGGGCAGGTAGTAGAAAAAGCTGACGCTTTGCAGTCCGAAGGCGAAAAACAGCAGAGCTGCACCGGAAACGAAGAGGATGGGAAACGCGATGCGGCGCATATTCCAGAGAGCGATGTAGCCGACGAAACAACAGGTCAGCACGGTGAGCTGCATCGGAATGAAGTCCGGCCCAAAGTGCAGGGTAAACGTTTCCTCCACATCCCGGCGCCCGATGCTGAGGACAAACAGCACATAAGGCACGAAGAAAAATGCGCCATGGAAAATGACGAGCAGGGGGCGCGGGGATCTGGAGTCAGGGTTCACGCGCGAAGGGCCTTGAGGGCCGCGTCGCGGATAAACGCGGCCATTTCACGGGTGCCTGTGCGGGTGGTTTTGCCTTCGCGGTGCAGATCGGCGGTGCGCAGTCCGGCGTCGAGAGCCGCCTGAATGCCTGTGCGGAGGGCGGCGGCGATTTCGGGCTGTTTCAGTTCCTCCATCATCATGGCGGCGGTGAGCAGCATGGCGACGGGATTGGCCAGGCCCTTTCCGGCGATATCCGGGGCGCTTCCGTGAACGGGTTCGAAGAGTCCGACCGGTCCACCGAGGCTCGCGGAAGGCAGCAGTCCCAGGGAGCCGCCGAGGGTCGCGGCGGCGTCGGACAGAATATCGCCGAAAAGATTGCCCGTGAGAATCACGTCAAATTGCGAAGGACGGATCACCAGCTGCATCGCGGCGTTGTCCACGTACATGTGGCTTAGTTCGACGTCCGGGAATTCGGTTTTGTGGAGAAGGGTGACGACATCGCGCCAGAGTTGGGAGACGATGAGCACGTTGGCTTTGTCCACCGAGCACACCTTGTTGCGGCGGCGGCGGGCCCAGGTGAAGGCGACGCGGGCGACGCGTTCGATTTCGGGTGTGGTGTAGCGCATGGTGCTGAAGGCGTCCTCGTTGCCGGGAGGTCCGGAGCGACCGCGGGGTTCGCCGAAATAAATGCCGCCGGTGAGTTCGCGCACGACCAGCATGTCGGTGCCGATCACGGCTTCGGGACGCAGCGGAGAGGCTTCGGCGAGGGCAGCGGAGACGCTGACGGGCCGCAGGTTGGCAAACACCCCGAGTTCCTTGCGGATTTTAAGCAAACCGGATTCCGGACGCATTTTGCCGGTGTGATGATCCCACTTGGGACCGCCCACCGCGCCCATGAGCACGGCGTCGGAGGCTTTGGCTTTGGCGATCACCGCGTCGGGCATGGGGTCGTTGTAGGCGTCGATCGCGCTGCCGCCGGCATGGTCCTCGCTGAAGTCCATCTTCACGCCGCGCTCGGCGGACAGGACACGCAGGGTTTCCACGGCTTCGTTGCAGACTTCGGGACCGATCCCGTCGCCGGGAAGAACTAAAATTTTCATGGGAAATGACCTGGGGAATGATGGTAGGGTGAGGGTGAGGGAGGCGCTTTAGCCCATTTGTTTCGGGTTTCAAGGCGTAAGCGTGAATCTTCTTTGATTCTTCCCTTGAATTTCCCACAGAGCGGGTTTAGCTCTAGCTATTCTTTTACCCCGCAACCGATAGGACCCAACCATGAGCTTGGAACTGACCCCGAACGCAGCCACTTTTACCCTGAATGGGAAAACTATAACGATGGATTCCGTCAAAGGCACGGAAAACGAGGTGGCGGTTGATGCGTTGAAATTCCGAGCCCAGACGGGTGCAATCGCGCTCGACCCCGGCTACGGCAACACCGGAAGCTGCGCAAGCGCCATTACATTTCTGGACGGCGAAAAAGGCATCATTCGTCATCGGGGCTATGAGTTGAGCGACCTTGCCACCAACTGCAGCTACCTCGAAGTGGCCTATTTACTGCTCAAGGGCGAGCTGCCCACCGAAGCCAAACAGCGGCAGTGGGTGGATTTGATCAAGGAAAACACCTTTATCGGACCCAGCCTGCAGGAACTGCTGAACCACTATCCCGTGAATTCCCATCCGATGGCGGTGTTGGCCAGTGTGGTGCTGGCCATGACCGGCTTTTACGGAGATCTGGGTTCGGAGACGTTTTACGGTATCGACATGGATGTCGTGCGCCTCCTGGCCAAGACCCCGCTGGTGGCGGCCCACAACTACCGCCGCAAACGCGGCATGGGCTACATTGAGGCCAACCCCGACCTGGGCTACGCCGAGAATTTCCTCTACTCGATGTTCGGAACGCGTCTGGCCGAAGACCGCCGAATAATCATGGCCGATGCGCTGGAAAAACTCTTGATCATCCATGCCGACCACGAGCAGAACTGCTCAACCTCCACCGTCCGCATGATCAGCAGTTCCGATTCCAACGTGTACGCCGCCATCGGTGGCGGCATCGGCGCTCTCTGGGGTTCGCTGCACGGCGGGGCCAATGAGGCCGTGATCAACATGCTTGAGCAGATTCAGATGTCTGGCAACGACCTCGACAGCGTGGTGAAACGCGCCAAAGACCGCAACGACTCCTTCCGTTTGATGGGTTTCGGTCACCGCGTGTACAAAACCTACGATCCCCGCGCCATCATCGCCAAGAACGTCGTGGACGACTTGTTGGAAAAACTCGGTATCGAAGAACCCCTTGTTGAGACCGCGTTGGCCCTCGAGAAAATTGCCACGCAGGACGACTATTTCGTCTCGCGCCACCTCTACCCGAACGTCGATTTCTACACCGGGATCGCCTACAAGGCGATGGGCATTCCCAAGCAGATGTTCACGGTTCTGTTCGCCATGGGCCGCATGAGCGGATGGCTGGCCCACCTGCTCGAATTCCGCGCCGACGAGGATCGCCGCATCTGCCGCCCGCGACAGATCTATGTCGGCAAACCCAAACGCGACTTCGTCCCCCTGCCGAAACGGTAACGGCACTGCAGCATGATTCTGAACCTGACGTATTTCGGCAATCCCATCCTGCGCGAGCGCGCCAGCGAGGTGACGGACTTCGGCCCTGCCATGGCCCGCTTGGGGCGGGACATGATTGAAACCATGCACGTGGAAGCGGGCATCGGTTTGGCGGGACCACAGGTCGGAATTTCACAACGCATTTTTGTCATGGAAATTCCCGTCGACATGGACACGGAGGAGGACGGCACGCGCCTCAACCCGAAGCTGAACGGCCCGCTGGTGGTGGTGAATCCGCAGTTGGACGACTTTTCCGACGACGTGTCGGTAGTGGAGGAGGGCTGTCTCTCCATTCCCGAAGTGCGAGGCAATGTGGAGCGTCCCTGGGCGCTGCGCCTGCGTTTTCAGGATGTTGTCGGAGCGCCGCAGGAGCTGCGCCTGCAAGGCCTTGCGGCCCGCTGCGTGCAGCACGAAACCGACCACCTCGACGGCGTTCTGTTCATCGACCACCTTAGCGCGGTGAAACGCCTGGCCCTGAAAGGCCGTCTCCGCCGCATCAAGGAAACGCTGGGGCAACCCGCATGAGGCGATTGCTGATCACCGGGCATCAGGCCTTTTTCACGCGGGAAGCCCTGCGGGCCATCGTGGAAACCACGCTCGCGAACATTCAGCAGGTGGAGTCGGAGGGGACCTGCGAAAACGAAGTGCACTCGCGGGTGTTCACGCGATAAAATATCGCTCGGCCCGGCGGGCGATTTCGGGATAATCCACGTGAAACTCACAGCCTTCCCGGAGGGCGAGAAGGGTGGAGTCCCTGGGCGTGCGCAGGCTTTCGGGCAAGGCCTTGTACATGTCCCGAGCCCCGCTGTCCCCGTCCTGTTCGTAATAGGTGACATAGCGGGCGATGTCGTAAAAGGCGTAGTCCATCTCCGCCACCATCTTCTCACAGTGCTGGCATCCCGGACACATGGGGGCCGGAGTGAGCGCGGCCACCTCGCGCAGAGCTTTGCGCTGAATTTCGGGAAGCGGCTCTTTGTAGAGACTCGCCGCCAGCGTGTTCTCGTCGAGCTGCCCCAGATTGTCCATGGAGGAACAAATCGAGGCAATGCGAGGATCGCTCCACACCGCATGAAGCAGGGCCTGATGCGTGGTCAACCCGACTTTTTCCAACTCCGGGTTTTTCTTGGGTGCCTTGGCAAAGGGTTTCATCTCTTTCATACTGATCAGACCGATACCCGCCTTGTGGCAGGCATCCATCGCTTTGTCCAGGTCCCCGCCCTTTTCCAGAAAGGGATTGTAGCGCAGCATGATGGCGTCCACAAAACCGCCTTGGGCCGCGGCGTTCAAATACGCCTCCAGGTTTCCGTCATGACAGGAGAATCCGCACAACTTCGCTTTGCCGGATGTTTTGATCTTCTCAAACACGTCTTTCAATTCCCCGCCTTTCACCCAGTTCACCGAGTCCTCCCCGTATTCCCGGGGGCCGATTCCATGGATGAAAAACAGATCCACATAGTCGGTGCGCAGTTTTTCCAGGCGGCGGTCCAGTTGTTCGATCAACTGGGACGGCCCTTTGCGGGGATGATCCTTGGTCACCAGAAAGAGCTCTTTGCGCCGCTCCGGATATTTGGTGATCCAGGTCCCGATATCCTCTTCAGATTTCCCGCCTTTGTAGCAGTCGGCCGTGTCAAAATACCGGATACCGAGCTGCCAGGCCACATCCATGTACTGGGGGTTGAGCGCCGCCATCATTCCGCCCAGGTTGAGGATGGTCACCTCGGGTCCGTTTTTGCCCAGTTTGCGGCGGGGCAACACGCGTGGCGCGGGCCCGGCGGCCTGCGCGTCCGGCGCCTGCGCGCGCACCCAACCCGGGGATGCGGCTCCCAGGGCTATCATCGAGGAAATGCCGATGCCGGTTTTTAAAAAATCACGGCGGTCTGTGGAAGGACTTTTATCGCTCATGGAGATACTCCGTTGGGGGGTTGGGTCGGGTTGTTCACTTTATCAGTAAGGGTTTTTAGCTGTTGTTCCAGCTCGCGGATCCGCCCGCCCATCCGCAGCAGGCTTTCAGATACGGTTGACGGAAGAAGGGCACAGGCCGCACAGAGCCGCCGGGTGGAGTTTTGTCCTTTCAGCGGATAGGTGTAGGGCTGGGCGCAGATGCCACAGCGCAACTCCCGCGAGGACGGACGTGGACGGCGGGGAGTCGGAGTGTCAGCCTTCGTAGCCATCGTACGCCTCCTCTGTCATTTTAGGTTCCGGCACGGGGTCAGGTGTTAACAGTTCTCCCTTTTCCGCGCGCAGCATCAACCGACGCTCCCGGGAGCGGGTTTCGCCAATGGGACTCACCCGCACCGCCGCGAGATCCTCCACCGGACAGACATTCTGACAGATCCCGCAGCCAATACACAGCGAAGGATCCACGTAGGGGCGTTTCAAGAGGATTTTCGATCCGTCACGCCGTGTCACCGTCTCCTCCCGGGTGAAGATCGCTTTGGGGGACACCGGACACACCTCCTCGCACACCACGCAGGGGGTGTCCATGGCCCAGGGCAGACAGCGCCCGCGATCATAAAAAGCGGTTCCCAGTCTCACGGGGCCCTGGGCGGCGAATTCACCCCGGCCCGTTTTGGCGTCCAGCGAAATGGGCTGAATGGCCCCGGTGGGACAGACCTGGCCGCACAGCGTGCAGTTCAGTTCGCAGTATCCCCGCTCCATATCCAGCACCGGGGTCCACAGGCCCTCGAGACCCGCCTCGAATCCGGCGGGCTGCAGCACATTGGTCGGACACACCCGCAAACACTGGTCACACTTCAGGCAGCGTTGCAGAAATTCCGACTCCTCCAGCGATCCCGGCGGGCGAATCCGTTCCCGCCAGCCCCGCCGGGTCGTGGTGCCCACGCCGCGCAGCAGCGAAAATCCCGCCAGACCCAGCAGCCCCGCCATCACGGCGCGGCGGCCCGGGGCCGGGGCCTCTTCATTCTCACTCTCGCGCGTCGGCATGAATGTGAAGTGCAAGGCATCGTAGGGGCAGGCCTCGATGCATTCAAAACAGACAAAACATTCGCTCTGACGCAGGAAGGTGTGCGGGTCGCAGGCTCCCTGACACTTCTGCAGGCAGAGGTCACAATCGATACAGCGCTGCGGATCGCGGTGAATCCGGAACAGCGAAAAGCGGGACAGGAGTCCCAGCAACGCGCCCAGCGGACACAACACCCGGCAGAAAAAACGCGGATAAAACCGGTTCAAGGCCAGGAGCAGAATCAGCAGGCCCCCGATCAACCACGCCCCCGTGTACACGAAGGGCGACAGATGCACGCTGCCGGGCGCCACCGCATCCACGCCCGCCACTCCGGCCGTGTTCACACTGCGGTGCAGCAGACTGATCGGATCGAGCAGACCGATCTGCAGGGAGCCCAGGGCCGCCATCACCAGAAATCCGGCCAGCAGAAGATATTTGATCCGCTGACGCGGGGCGAAGCGGTTGGCTTCGATCCGTTGTTTTTTGTCTTTGCCCCCGGGGATCGCCGCCGCGAGCTGATGCAGGGTTCCCAAGGGACACACCCAGTTGCAAAATACCCGGCCCAACAGCACCGTCGGGACAATCACCCACAGACTCAGAATCAGCCCCCGGTACACGGTGGAGGTACTGAGCGCGGTGGCCAGACTCACCAGGGGATCCAGCTCCAGAAACAGCGACGCGGGATATCCTTTGAGGTAGCGCAAATCCGCGATCACCACCAGAAACAGGAACAACAACAGAAAGAAGGCCTGGGAGACCATCCGCACCTGCGTGATCCTGCCGTCAAACCGCGGAAAGCGCCCTTTCTTTTTTTTCGGCATTTTCGAGATGCCCAGCACATCCGGAACCGGGGGGCTCATGCGTTCAGCTCCTTCACCCGCAGGTTGCGCCAGTCCGCCCGTCCCAATCCCCGTTCCTGCGCCAAATGCACATAGGTCAACTGGCTGAGGTCACGGCCCAGCAACGTCTCGTAGCCGCAGGCATCCACCGCCACCATGTCCGTTCCCGCGACCACCGTATTGACGACTTTCACATCCGACAGGCGGCCGCCGGTGGGGCCATTGCTCTGCAGAATCCGCATGCCGTCCAGAATCACCAGCGTCGGCTTCACCATCAGCGCAAAGTCGGAAATAATGCGGTGAATATGCTGATGGAACTGATTCCGGCGGCCCCCCAGCATCCCGTACCAGTTTTTCATGGTCATGGACGCGGAACAGAGGTTGTGGTCCTTGCAGGGCGCCAGTCCGATGACTTTGTCGGCCTTGCGGAAGGGCTCGTAAAACATCGGCCACTCCCGCAGCACATCGCCCTCCATCGACAGAGTGGAAAAGGTGAGTTCCTCCGGAAAAAGGATGTCGAGATTCATTTCCGCGGCCACGGCGGTCAGTCCGCTTTTGAGAAAACAGCCCTGGGGACTGTTGATCGGATTGTCGGCAATCAGGATCCGCGAAGCCCCGGCCTCCCAGACGAGACGCGCCAGCGCCCGCAGGGCATCGGGATGGGTGGTGGTTCCCAGAGCCGCCGGACGGTCAAACGCCACATTGGGTTTGATCAGCACGGTTTCTCCGGGCTTCACGAAACGGCGCATTCCGCCCAGCCCGTCGATCGCCGCGGCAATCGTAGCCCCATGATCCGCGCCCCGCGCCATCACCACTTCCGGCAGGACCGAAGAGAGTTTCACCTGAAATCCGGGCAGGGATATGCCCGGCATTTTTTCAAATCCGGGCACCCGCACCGAGCGATCCCACAGGCGGGCCCCCAGCAGCGCACTGCCCCCCACGAGGGCGCCGGCGCCCAACATGCGTTTGAGAAACTCTTGGCGGGACATCTCCGATAAAGAGGGCTTCTCTTTCATGGCGTCTCTCCCACGGTCGCGGTCAATTCCCGCAACAGATTTTCCGCCGCTTCCATCCCGCCCGCATCCATCGATCCGCCCACCAACTGCCCTTTTAAATAGACGCCGGCGGTTTGACCAAAACTCTCGCCGACAAACCAGGCCGATCCGTCCGCAGCAGCCCCCTCCGTTTTCACAACCCTGCCAAAGCGCTGATAAAAGTCCCGCAGTGCCTCCCAGGCTGTCCCTGCCGATTCCGGGGAGTCGGCGCGCATCACGAAAACCCGCAGCAGTGCGCCCTTCCGTTCCACTTCGGCTTCAAACACGCCCCGCAGGGTCTCCTGTCCATAGGCGTTTTCGCGGATGTAGGTCATCGTCCCCGCCCGGATTCCCTCCAGCACCAGTCCCTCCTTCGCCTCCAGTCCCCGCTCGTCGGCGGGCAAGCGAAGGGCCAGCTCCCGCGCCAGCCGGTCCACCACCTGTTGGACCTGGGGCAGCTCCGAGGAACCGTTCACCTGCACGTAGGCATCTCCACGGCGGAAATAAGACCCCAAACCGCCCCGAACCCCGTCCACCACAAAATCCAAAGGGTTACTCTCCCCCGAATTTTCCATCGAGTAAATCCCGAACGCATCCAGCGGACTGCCCATGGTATACACAAACACATCCACAAATTCCCCGGGCAGATTCTCCACCGCAAAGGTGCGGCATTGCAGCTCCTTGAAGCCAAAATCAAAATAAGCGGGCGCGCGGCCGTTGATTTTTTCGAAGAGCGTTTCCGGCGAATAGACTTCCGTCTCTGACAACGGAGGAAACCCGGCGAGACTCTCGAGCAGGCTTTTGGACGGATTATTTTGCCCTGAATCCGCGACCGTTGGCAGGTAGCGGGCCGTGTCGTAGGTTTTGCCCTTCCAGAAGATCCATGCCGACAGAGTTGCCAACAGAGCAAAAACAAATCCCGCACTCAGACGTTCCCAGGACGGAACCTCTGATCGGCGAAATTCTGAAATCGGCGCGGCGGGAGGCATTTCATAAATCCAAGGCGAACGAATCCTAAACAACGTCATTTAAGAACAGTCCTTTCCCCCCGTCAAGAACTTTACCGGATCGGCTTTGTCTTATTTGTCGGGCTTTTGTTGTAAGTTTTATATTGACGATTTTTGATTGGCTTATAAATCAAATGTTCTCTTCAGCAACTTTTTTAATCAAAATATGTCTACCGCTGCATCCCCAACTGAAAATTCCAGGTCGGAAGTCGATTCCTCCGAGGTTCTGGACACGTCGTTGCGTTTATCCGACTTCGCGGTGGAGTCGTGTTGTCGGATCGTGGCGGTGGAGGGGGAGAAGGAGTCGGAGCGGCTGAAGTCGATGGGGCTTTGTATCGGTCGCACGCTGGAAGTCGTGAAAGCGGGGGATCCGCTGGTGGTGAAGGTGTACGGGACGCGGATCGGTCTGTCGGCGCGTCTGGCGATGCAGGTCCGGGCGGAACCCTGTCCCTCTTCCCCCCGCTGCTGGCAGAAGGGCCTGTGTCCGGTGGAGCTGCCCCATGGCCTCTGATGCATTGCCGCAGATCGTGCTCGCGGGGAATCCCAATGCGGGCAAAACGACGATTTTCAACGCGCTGACCGGTTTGAGGATGCACACCTCCAACTACGCGGGCACCACCGTTGCCCGCAAAAGCGGCATCGTGACTCTCGGCGACCGAAAAGTGGAGCTGATCGACCTCCCCGGCATGTACAGCCTGAACGCCGCCACGCCGGAGGAAAAGGTTTCGGCGGAAATCCTGCTGGGGCACAATCCCGCGTTTCCGCATCCCACGGCGGTGGTGGTGGTGCTCGACGCCGCGAATCTCGAACGGAATTTGTTCCTCTTCAGCCAGATCACGGAATGCAATCTGCCGGTGATTGTGGCCCTCACCATGCTCGACCACGCCTCGGACAATGGCATGGACATCGACACGGTCAAACTTGCGGAAAAACTGGGCTGCGCCGTGATTCCCCTGCGGGTGTTGCAGGGCGAAGGTCTGGAGGATTTGGTGACGGCCATCGGCGATGTCTTTGTGTGGGGGCCGGACGAATATCCGCGCCCGCACAAGCCCAGCGAGGCGATTCGCTGCGGACACGGCTGTGGCGGCTGTCCGTTTAATGGACGCTTCACGTGGAGTGAATCCATCGTGTCGGAGGTCGTCAAATCCCGCCACGCGGCGCCCGGTCGCCTCACGGAAAGTCTGGACGAGGTTCTGACCCACCCCTGGCTGGGCATGGGCGTGTTTCTGCTGATCATGTCGGCGCTTTTTTACAGCATTTTCGCCCTGGCCTCCCTGCCCATGGATTTGATCGAAGGCGTCTTCGGTGCCCTCTCGGAATGGATGGGCACGAAACTGCCCGACAACGATTTCAGCTCCTTCCTGCGGGACGGTGTGCTGGCGGGCGTGGGCGGCGTGCTGGTGTTCCTGCCCCAAATCTGCATTCTCTTTTTCCTGCTCGCCCTGCTGGAGGACTCCGGCTACCTGTCGCGCGCGGCGTTTGTGATGGACCGCGTGATGCGCCGCGTGGGTCTGCCCGGAACGGCCTTCGTGCCCATGGTCTCCGGACATGCCTGCGCCATTCCGGCGATTCTCTCCACGCGGGTCATTTCCGACTGGCGGGACCGCCTGGTGACGATTTTCGTGATTCCGTTTATGAGCTGTTCCGCGCGTCTCCCGGTCTATTCCCTTCTGCTGGGCCTGCTATTCCCGACGGAGCCGCTGAAAGCCGCCCTGCTGTTCACCTCCGCCTACGCTCTGGGAGTGCTGGCCGCGCTGTCAACGGCCTGGCTGCTCAAAAAAACGGTTCTCCCCGGCGAAAGCCAGCCCCTGCTGCTCGAATTGCCGCCCTACAAACGTCCGCGTTTCCGCAACGCCCTTCTGCACACCTGGACAAAGGCCTCCCAGTTCCTCAAACAGGCGGGCACCGTGATCCTGGTCATTTCAATGGTGTTGTGGGTGCTCGTGAGTTATCCCAAAGTGGACCCCCCGGCGGAAATCGCCGCCGATGAAAATGCGGTGGCCGAATTCCAGATCGAACGTTCCATCGCGGGCACGCTGGGGCGGGCCATCGAGCCGGTGATTCGTCCGCTGGGCTTCGACTGGCAGATCGGCATCGGAATTCTTTCGTCCTTCGCCGCGCGCGAAGTCATTGCCTCCACCCTGTCGATTGTGTACGGACTGGGTCCCGAGGCCGAAGAACTCAGCCTGCGGGAAACCCTGCGCCAGGCCACGGGTGCGGACGGGCTTCCGGTGTTTGATTTCGCGACCTGCATGAGCCTGCTGGTGTTTTACGTGCTCGCGATGCAGTGCCTGCCGACGCAGGCGGTGACCCGCGCCGAAACCGGCTCCTGGAAATGGGCCGCCGCGCAACTGGTCTACATGACCGTCGTGGCCTACACGGCCAGCTTCATCGTGTACCAAGTGTTGCGGTAGCGGGAGGACGTTTGCCGGATGGATCCGAAAAACATGTCGGGCACGGAGAAATGGATTGCGGAACGCGCAGGGATGGGGCATCCTTCAACGGTGTCTCTGGCGATCAACCGTTTTGCCAGGGACAACAGCCGGGCCGCCACCCGCATCCGCAAGAAACTCCATGGAGCGTTGATCGATGCATGAAAAAAA
>CAZCFM010000076.1:0-13549 GCA_964497855.1 uncultured Verrucomicrobiota bacterium
TGGCCGATGTGCAGACGGCCCGTGACGTTCGGCGGCGGAATCACAATGCTGTAGGGTTCGCCGGGCGCGGAGGGGTCGGCAGCAAAACAGCCCGCAGCCTCCCAGGCGGCGTACCATTTTTCTTCAACAGATTTCGGGTCGTAGTTTTTTTCCATTGTGGATTTCGGAATTCGGATTGTGGATTGAAAGAGGATTCGGCTCAAGGCTTGATGGCCACGGACGGCTTAAGCGAGGTGTTTGATGAGGTCGGGCCGATGCGACCATTCGAGGGGCTTTTTCGCGGGCGGAAAGACCACACGGTCACCCAGCTCTTTTTCAAATGCACGAATATCCGCCATGATCCGATCCATGTCTGAACCCATTGCGCGGGTATGCTCCATTCGGATTGATCGAATTTCTTCAACGAAGGGATCTTTCATATTTCATCTCCTAAAAAAGCTTCAGGGCTAACGATTTCCGGGCATTTGTATCCACACAACAAGATGGTTTCCCGTATTCGGGTAATCGTAAATGGGTTATTGATATGGGTGAAGTTCCATGTGACAATATAGTCCATCCCCGAGGTGGCTGCAATCGCGATATGCAGTGCATCTTCCGGAGCTTCGGTTGGGATTCCACGTGTATCGAGCAATACATTTGCCAATTTCGATGCTTTTTCTGTTGCGCCCAACACGGGAAAAGACACGATGGCAGCCATACGTTTGTCAGCAACGGAGGGGTCCCCCTTTGCGCACTCTTTCACGACCAAAGCGGAAACATAAGGATCAAGCATATGCCCTAGAAGATCCCAGAAGGTGTTCGTGGATTGCTGGTGCCCGGCGACCACCAAGTTCCGGCTCACTCTGGCAGTCTGATAACTGACCACAGTGGTTTCGATGTATACACGAGGCTTCATTTTCTCACCCCTCCGACTCGTCGAGGAAGAGTTTGTACTCAACGCTCTCCACGAGGGCTTCCCAGGAGGCGGCGATGAGGTTTTCGGAGACGCCGACGGTGTTCCAGGTGCGGCGTCCGTCGGTGGATTCGATGAGCACTCGGGTTTTGGCCTGGGTGGATTGCTCGGGGTCGAGGATGCGCACGCGGAAGTCGGTGAGTTTCACCTCGGCGATGGAGGGGAAAAAACGTGCGAGGGCTTTGCGCAGGGCCAGGTCCAGCGCGGCCACCGGTCCGTCGCCCTCGGCCACCGTGTATTCAGTTTCGCCGCCGACGCGGATTTTGACCGAGGCTTCGGCGTGGTTGCCCGACGCGTCGAGGCGGAATTCGTTGATGACGCGGTAGGCCAGCGGCTCGAAGAAGGATTTGTGCGACTTGAGCACCTTCTGCACGAGCATCTGGAACGAGGCGTCGGCCCCTTCGAATTCATATCCGTCTTTTTCGAGGCGTTCGAGTTCGTGCAGCACTTGTTTTACTTCGGGCGAGGACTTGTCGAGCTGCACCCCCATGCCGAGGATTTTCATCAGCACGTTGCTGCCGCCGGCGAGTTCGGAAATGAGAATGTGGCGTCCGTTGCCGACAGCTTCCGGCGGCACATGCTCGAAACTGCGCGCGGTCTTGCGGATGCCGTCCACGTGCATCCCGGCCTTGTGCGCGAAGGCGTGTTCGCCCACATAGGCGGCCTTGGGGTTGGGACGCTGATTGGCGATTTCGTCGATGTTGCGCGACAGGTCGGAGAGTTTTTCCAGCCGGGGAGAGCCCGCAAACACCGCGCCCTGCTTGAAGTGCAGGTTGGCGATGATGGGGATCAGGTCGGCGTTGCCGCAGCGCTCGCCGTAGCCGTTGATGGTGCCTTGCACGTGGACGGCCCCGGCGCGGAGGGCTTCCAGGCTGTTGGCCACGGCGCAGGAGCCGTCGTTGTGCGCGTGAATGCCGAGGGGATGGCCCAGCGCGGCCTTCACCTGCGTGGTGATGGCGTACACCTCGTGCGGAAGCGTGCCGCCGTTGGTGTCGCAGAGCACGAGCACCGAGGCCCCGGCGTCGCGCGCTGCGGCGAGGGACTTCAGCGCGTAGTCGGGGTCGGCCTTGAAGCCATCGAAGAAGTGCTCGGCGTCGTACACGACCTCGCGTCCGTTCTGGCGCAGCCAGTCCACGGTCTCGGCGATCATGGCGAGGTTTTCAGCGAGCGTGGTGCGCAGCACATCGGTCACATGCAGGGTCCAGGATTTGCCGAAGATGGTGCAGACCGGCGTGTCGGCGGCGAGCAGCGCCTGGCAGCCGGCATCGGCGGCGGGGGAGATGTTCGCGCGGCGGGTGGATCCGAAGGCGGCGATGCGGGCGTGTTTCAGCTCCAGACGTTTCACATCCTGGAAAAAGGCCACGTCCTTGGGATTGCTGGCGGCGTATCCGCCCTCGATGAGGTCGATGCCAAAGGCGTCCAAGGCGGCGGCCACCCGCAGCTTGCCCGCCGGGGAAAAGGAGATGCCTTTCCCTTGCGCGCCATCGCGAAGGGTGGTGTCGTATAAACAAATCGGCACGGTCATGGGCGGACTTTAGGCGTCCTTGTCCAGCCCGAAGGCGGTGTGCAGGGCGCGGCAGGCGTCGTCGGCCTGGCTTTCCTGGATGACCACCGACACGCGGATTTCGGAGGTGGAAATCATCTGGATGTTGATGTTGAGATTGGCCAGGGTCTGGAACATGCGGGAGGCCACGCCGGTGTGACTGCGCATGCCAACGCCGACGAGGCTGACCTTGCCGATGGAGGCGTCGTAGAGGTCCTCGCGGAAACTGATGTCGGACAGTCCCTTCACGACTTTGCGGACGTTGGGGAGATCGTCGCGGCCCACCGTGAAGGAAATGTCGGTCTCGCCCTCTTCGCTGATGTTCTGGACAATGACGTCCACGTTGACGCCGGCGTTGGCGACGGCGGTGAAGAGGCGGGCGGCGACACCGGGGGTGTCTTTGACGCCGCGGAGGGTGACTTTGGCCTGGTTTTTATCGGCGGCCACGCCGCGTACCAATACATCTTCCATAGCGGATGCTTCCTTGACAATGGTTCCGGGTTTGCGTTCGAAGCTGGTGAGCACTTCGAGTTCGACGTTGTATTTTTTGGCAAATTCGACCGAGCGGGACTGGAGGACTTTCGCGCCCATGGAGGCGAGTTCGAGCATCTCGTCGAAGGCGACGACGTCCATCTTGCGGGCCAGCGGCACGGTGCGCGGATCGGCGCTGTACACGCCGTCCACATCGGTGAAAATCTGGCAGAGGTCGGCCTTCAGCGCCGCCGCC
Organism: uncultured Verrucomicrobiota bacterium; assembly: GCA_964497855.1. Taxonomy (GTDB): domain Bacteria; phylum Verrucomicrobiota; class Kiritimatiellia; order SS1-B-03-39; family UBA6053; genus CAYLNG01. The sequence continues at coordinate 3,223 of CAZCFM010000076.1, forward strand.
ATGGCCACGGCCGTCAAATCGGAGCCGCCACGTCCCAAGGTGGCCACGTCATCGGCGGGGTTCAGGCCCTGGAAACCGGCGACGATCACGATGCGGCCTTCGTCCAGCGCCTCGCGGACGCGCACGGGGGCAATGGAGGTGATTTTGGCCTTGGTGTGGAAAGCGTCGGTGCGGATGCCCGCCTGCGGACCGGTCATCGACACGGCTTCGAGACCCATGTTGTGCAGGGCCATGGCCAGAAGACTGATGGTCACCTGTTCGCCCGTGGCGAGAAGCTGATCGTACTCGCGGCTGCTCGGGTCGGCGTTGACTTCCTTGGCGAGGGCAATCAGGCGGTCGGTGGTTTTGCCCATGGCGCTGACGACGACGACGATGTCATTGCCGGCTTTATAGTCGTCATGAACACGCTGGGCCACGCGGCGGATACAAACGGCATCGGCTACGGAACTGCCTCCGAATTTTTGCACAAGCAAAGGCTTTTTCATGGGAAAGGGTGTCATCTCCAAGGGATTTGCGGGGCGGAGGACCTGGGAAAGGGTCCATCAAAACGAGGGGCTTTTATGCGGAAACGCCGCAAAGGTCGAATCTTTTCTGTATGGCAGTTGGGCCCGGAATCTCTACAACAGGGATTGCAGGAAGTGAACAAAACGTGCCTTTGCGGTGAATGTCGCTGACTCTTCATCCCTTTGAATCCTCTTCATCAGGTAGCCCCCCCCACACTCTCCCCGTCCATCCAGACACTGTCCAGCAGCAGATTCTTGCGCCGCGCCGGAATCCCCGTCTCCCGCCGGCGACAGAGATAATCCAGCAAATCCACCGCCTCCCCGCACAGCGCTTCCAGGTCCAAAAACATCCCCGCCGCCCAACTCCGCAAACATGTCCAACTTCGCGTCTGATGGACCTTCACTTGTAACCTTCACTCTTCCCCCGCGCCAGCGGCGCGGTCCCTCCCATCAACAACACCGTCTTCGCACCCTCCGGCACGCCGTATTCCCGCCGCCCCCACTGCGCCACCACCTCGTCCACCGCCGCCGCGCCGACCTCCTCAAACTGTTGATCGATCCCCTCCACCTGCTCGGCAAATTTCCCCGCATACCAGTCCATGTCCACATAGCGGACCTTCCTTCCCGGGTCCGTCTCCCGCAACGCCTCCGGCATCCAGCAACTGATCCCGAATACCACCTCCGGCTTCTCCCGTTTCAGCCACGCCTTCAGGTATCTTAGCGTTTTCGCCGAGGCACGCGCCTCCATCGTAGACTGCACTGGCTCGATCAATGCCAACGAGCACTCCCAGTGCGTTCGCCCAAACTCATGAAAGGCCGCGTGCCAGCGCTGCCCTACCCGTGCGTCCATGTCCGGCTGCAGGGCCATGCCAAAGCGCCGCCCGCCTTCCGCATGGATCCGCTCCATCACCCGCCGCAACGCCGCATAGTGATTGTGTCCCACCCGGTGCAGTTGCGGCTCCAGCAGCGAGTGCGCGATCGCCACCGCCGCGATCTCGTCCAGTTTAAGGGGCAATCGATTTCGGGTATCCGACACCGGCCCCACGATCAACCCGTGTATCCCCCGCGCCCGCCACACCCCCGACATACGCTCTAGCGATATCCCTTCCACCACCGGACGAAAAATCTCCACCCTCATCCCCAGTTCCGCCGCCCGCGCCTGCGCCCCAACCACAAATCGCCGATTGCTCGCAAGCTCCTCCAGTCCCGACCCGCGGTCATGCACGTCCAGCAGGGCGATCACCCTGCCGCGCTCCGCCCGCCGCCCCGTCCGCAACTGCGCCAGATGGATCCGCTGCAAGGGATCCGGCACATACCCCACCTCCGCCGCCTTCGCCAGAATCCGCTCCCGCAACGCCGCACCGCACTTCGGATCATTCCGAAACGCCCGGCTCACCGTCACCTTCCCCACCCCCACCGCATCCGCGATCATCTGCATCGTCACCGTTTGCTTGCTCATACCCATGAGTATTTCACGAATCGCCCGCCCTTGTCAAGCTGATAGGGAAACGGGTTCCCCTTATAATCTTTTGCTGAATCGTCCCGACTCATGGTAAGGTGCTTTCGGTCTAACGAGCATTCCCCCAAACCAATAACCAAAGTAAGACTATGAATAAACTCATCCTCCTCCTCGCCCTCACTCTAGCCAGCGCTCTAGACACCGCTCACGCCCAAAGCATCTTTTGGCGCGACAGCAACGACGGCACCGTCGGCGCCAACTGGGTCAACGGCTTCGGTACCGGCGGAGGCGAAACCCCCGGGGCCTCAAACACCGCCGTGCTCACCGGCAACGACGTGTCCGACACCACCGTCATCTACGTCGATTCCGTCGTCACCTCACCCGCCGCAATCGAAATGCGTGACCGCAGTGCCACCCTGCAAATCCGCAGCGGAGGTTCGTTGTCCGCCGCAGTCTCCACTTATGTGAGCACGTTTAACCAAGGCAACTTCACCCTCTCCGTTCAGGGCGGGTCGCTCTCGCTGGAGGATTTTACTCCCAGCGGTGCAGGTGCCTCTCGCTTCGCCCTCAACGTCTCCTCCGGCTCGCTCAACTTCACCGGCACCACCGATCTGAATGGCGGCCTCATCCTGAGAGACGGAGCGACGGCCAACATCAGCGGCGGGGTTGTGGATCTCCGCGTCAACAGCGGTGCCCTTGGGCGCTTTGGTCTCGGTGCCGCCGCCAACGGCAACCTGACCTGGACCGGCGGCACCATTCGCGGGGTGGAACGCTTCGTTGGCAACAACGTAAACGCCAGCACCGTGACAAACGGCGGCGGCACGCTGTTCGTCAACAACAACATCCGCACCGACGACCTCGCCTCCTACAACAACGGCACCGGCACCATCGTCTTTGGCATCGAGGCGGGTGGCACCACCAACGCCCAGCTCAGCCAATATTCCGGCGGCGGAGCTTGGGACCTGAGCACCGGCACCGTGGCGGTGGACTTCAGCAGCGGCTACACCCCGCTGGTCGGCAACTCGTGGGATTTCACCGCCCTCTCCGGGGCGAATTTTCTCACCAGCACCAGCAACATCTCCACCCTCTCCCAAGACGGCCTCTGGAACATCACCTGGGATACCTCCAACTGGGCCGCCAATGGCGTGCTCGGCATCACCAACGTCACCGCCATCCCCGAGCCAGGCACGCTGGCGCTGGTGGGCGTTGCGCTGGGCAGCCTGTTGTTCTTCCGTCGCCGTCGGAGCTAAGGTGTCCTATATTCATTAGGGTTGACGCCCGCCGTGGTCCGCGACCCGGCGGGCGTTTATTTTCGATGAGTCCTCACTGACCAAAATCGCCTTCTTTGAACCACCAAAAACGCCGATATCCAGGCCGCCATCGACTCCACCCCCAACCCACACGCTTGGGGACAGGCGGGCTGCACCCAATCCCACCCACACCGACACCGGCCTCGTCCCCGCCACCACCTACCGCTACCGCCTCCAACCCCGCAACCGCGCCGCCGACGGTTCCCTCAGCCCCATCGTCTCCGCGCAGACCTCCCCCAGACTCCCCTACCACCAGACCGACGGCCTCATCATCATTGAGGCCGAGCACCACGAAACCCTCTCCCCCAAGGACGACCCCACCCCCTACCGCTTCGCCGACACCCTCGCCGGTTTCTGCGGAACCGGCTACATCGAGACCGCCGACATCGCCTCCCAAAACGCCACTACCGCCGACGGCTGGGCCGCCGCCACCGAACTCGTCTACCGCTTCATCGTCCCCACCTCAGGCACCTACTCCCTCGCCCTCCGCGACCTTCAGGCCCTGGTGGCCTGTGGCCTGTTGCGCCCCTCCCCCGACGGCGGGCGCAGCCGCCATTATCTCCCCGCTCCAGACCCGGAATCTCCCCCAGATGTGCCGCCGACCCCCGAAGACTCCTTTGGGTTGCGTTCCCCCGCCTGAAGCCGGGGAACGCGGCAACACCTCTGAGCACACACGACTCCGCCGCCGGGGCGCTCCACGCACATTCCGCATAGGCCCAACCTTGGCGTTGCCCGCCAAACTGTTACACGACGATGATGTTTCCGGCGCTAAACGGGGGGCAGTCCGGCCTGATGGATTTTGCATTTTCGTGACAGGAGCCATCAAAGATTCGGCCGCATTCCAGCCATCCGCATACGGTTCCCCCAATAAATAGAGCCGGTATTGAACCAGTCCAGCGAGGACCAGGGCCACGATGGCCGGAAGCAGCACAATTCGAAAGCGTTTCATCGGGAACCGAGGCTGGCCCCAAAACCAAACGCCAATAACGCGGCGTAAATCCCCACTCCGATCAGCAACCAGAGAATGGAGGCGCGGCAGAAAGTGACCCGGCTTCGATTGCCGGAACCCGAGGCCCAGACAATGTAGAGAATGAGATTCAGCACGGGTATCGCCAGTAGCAACAGGGTGAAAAACCAATCGCCAGTGGTCATGGGGGGATCGTTGTCATGTGACATGTGTAGTCTCCTTCAGTGTTGGGTTATTCGTCGCTGTTCGCTTTGGTCCGGGATAAAGCCCTGAGACCGGATACCGCCGCACAATGCGCGGTTTCATGCCCCGAAGTGTATCGAGGGCCCCGTTTTTCGGCAAGGGGAAAGCTGCCCTGCTGGAAATATTCAATATTGCACCTGTTGAAATATTGTTTAAGCCGTAGCAGCAGACGGCCCCCGGCTTAGTCGCGTTGCAGCGGGCGCGGATTGGATTTGCAGACACCGAGCAAAGGTTGTAGGAGAGTCTCGGAGCCCTCCCCGGGAGTCGTAACAGATTTCAATGGACGGGGAGGTCGGCCCTATCCCGCCCGAAATTTCAAGCGTTCACGAGTATTTGAATCTGCGATCTCTTTCGGGAATTCGGCCCTTCAAACTCAGGTCTGGACCCCCTCGCCAGCCATTGTAAAATTATGATCACAGAAGCCAAAATTAACGAATACATACGCTGCTACAAAACTTCCGGCAGGCCTCATATTAAAATAATCAATGATCAGGAATGGCACTTCATTGACCAAATGGTGTCGAAAATCGGACTAATCAGGAGGGGTCTTGCTTCCAAAGATTTTGAAGAGAATCATCAAGATGATCTGTCCAAATTCGATTCTCCGAAAACCTACAAAATTCTTCAGGAATATGAACAGGAGGAACCTCTCGTTGTGATAAATTACAGGACGAAGGCCCTGCAACGACACCGATTGTTGAGATATACAGGCTGGGGAGTCGCGTACTTGCCGTTATGGCATTTTATATTTTTTAACGTATGGGATTCATTCGGAAACAGTCTGGTTGTGGAAAGTTTTTTAGCCTGCCTGATGATTTCATTTTTCATTGGGCTTCCTATATGGATGTTGTCTGTGAGACCAACCCAGTGGAGTCTGATGCGGAAATGCCTAACGCCTCTTCTTTATCTGCTTCTATACTTTGTACAATTTATTCCACATTTGGTGCTACTCTCTGTGGCATTTGCCTCTTTCTCAGCTGGATAAGGCCTGGGGCCATCGAGCAGGGCTGATCATTGGTTGCCCAGACTGACGCGAAGCGTCCCTGGTGTGCTGAAGCGACGGGAGGAACGACCAGAGCTTCAGCCTTGGGGCCTTGGGCTTGGGCACGGAAGGCTCAAGGTTCATTCGTTCCTCACTCCCCTTTCGCACTCTCGGGCCGCTGTCGCGGCATCCATCCACCCCACCCAGGCGGCAAAATGTGTACGAAGAAGACGCGTGGCTCGTTTTTCATTCCATGTCCACCCGGAACTCCGGATTGGGGCTGCCTTCGGGCAGGGGCAGTGTCAGGCGCAGCGTGCCCTTGCGTCCGGCCGCGTCGCTGACCGACAGGACGTAGTCGCCATGAAATCCGCGGAAACGCAGGTGTCCGTTGCGGTCGCTGCGGGCTTCTGTTTTGGTTTTCCAGGTTTCCTGAACCAGACGCTTCAGGACGTCAAACGCGGGACGCGGCGCGTAGTTCTCATCCAGCAGTCCAATGTCCTTCTGCCAGGTTTTGGGTCCAAAGCCCCAGAAATTGACCACATCCACGTTCGGATGGCTGTAACAGACGCTGAGGAAGCGCCGCAGATACTCCGCCTGCAGGGTTTCGTTCCATTCCCCGCTCAACACCGAGCCCTCGATTTTGCCCCGATGGCTGATTCCGGTTTCGGTGATGTGTACACGCACCCCTTTCGCCGCGTAGGCGTCGAGCACTTCATACATCGTGCGCGGGTCCCACCAGGTGCCGAAGGGACGGTGGGCGTGAACGCCGAAGTAGTCGACCGTTGCGCCTTCGCGCGTGAGTTGTTCGGCGGAGTCCCAGCCCCGCATCAAATCCGTCCAGCGCCGCTCCCCGCTTCGTTCCGCGTAAAAACGGGCACAGTGGCTGACTCCCAGTTTCGCACCGGGGAGACGTTTGCGGAAAATCTCGAACACCACCGGGGCCGCATGTTGCAAACGCCGTTCGTTGATCACCTGCCAGGTGTCAATGCGGTCGCCGTAGCGCTCGATCAAGGCCTTGGCGTGACGCACCACAGCTTCCTGCTGCTCCGCCGGACTTTTCGTTTTCATCCATTCGGGTTCGTAGCCGGTGACAAAATGGTACTCAATGCGAATGCCGTTTTTCGTACACCAGTCCACATAGCCGTCGAGGTCCTCGTAGTGACGCTCCCCTTCTTTGGGCTCGATCGTCACCCATTTTCCGGAAAAACCGATGACGGAATAATTGAAGACCTCCTTGAAGCGTTCCAGTTCGATGGGATGGACGGGCGGTGCGCGGAAATCCGGAGGATAGGCGGCTGGCGTTTCAAAATGATGCAGGGCGGAACCGATGCCAAAGGCGCGTGACACTTGTTCGATGTTGACCTGGGCGCCGACCAGCGGACGTCCCTCCTCGTCCACGAGTCGGAGCGCGACGTCGCTCGTGCGGTGTTTGAGGATATTCGGTTCCACCACTTCAAGCATGAAGCGCTCCTGGGCGAGCCAGTCCTCGGCATCCTTCGCATTTTCGGGGGCTGGAGGCAGTGGCGGGGGTGGAATCTCCTCGGCTTTGCAGAGGACCCAGTCGCTGTTGGCGGCCACGGGAAGCAGCCCGGCTTCGCTGCCGACCGGAAGAACAAGATACTCGGCACCCAGCGACGTTGCCAGCTCCACCCACTGCGGCGCGCGAAAGCCCTGCGTGCGCTCCGGATCGGTCGCCGCCATGCGCTGTTCCCATTCGCGGGCAAAGGCCGGATCAAAAAACTGCATCGTGCCGTCGCGCCATTCGCCAACAATGGCGCGCTGGGAATGGAGTCGGAACCCGTTGCGCCGGGGCGGCGTCAGAATCCGTGCCTGGAGAGGCGTGTGTTCGCGGGCGAGGCGTTGGATATCGCTCCAGGTATCGTTCGTCATTTGCTGGGCCGCCGGACGAAGGGCCGTGAGTTCCGGGGCTCGGGACCAGAAATGGGTTTGATTCCGAAGATCGGAAAGCGTGGTGACGACACATGCGAGTCCGACGGCGCTGGCAACGAGGGGGCGCAGCTGTCCTTGGGCGAGCAGGAGCAGCGTTACGGCGAGCAGGAGCCAGATTTGGGCCGCGCGCAGGCCGGGCAGGAGGAAAAAGGCGGCCAGGGCCAGTGTCATCAGCCGCGAGGCCAGACGGGGACGCGTGTCGCTCCAGAGTCCTTGCAACGCCGCGGGAAAGGCGCACAGGGCGAGGACCAGAATCCAGAGGGAGGAGCGGAAAAGTTGGGCCCGGAGGATGATCGGAACCGGATGCACTTCGGAGCCCAGCGTGGCAATGAGCATGAGCAACAGGGGCGCGAGCAGCAGGGCGGGTGCTTCGCGGCTTGGGCTTTGGCGGGTGGCGATGCCCACAAAGAGGGCCATCCAGGCCAGCCAGAGCACAAAAAGTCCCCAGGTACTATCGCCCGTGCGCCACCAGGAGGAGGGAAAGACGTGGTGTGCGGAGCGTTCGCGCAGGAGGCGCAGCCAGGCCTCGTCGAACACCGCGTCGGCGGCGGAGATTTTCAGCAGGATCGGCAGAGAGCAGAGCAGGAACAGTCCGGCGGAGAGGGCGAGGGTTTTCCAGGAGAAGCTCCGCAGATGAAACAGAACCCAGAGGCCGGCAATGGCGGCGGTTCCGGCGGCGGTGAGAAGATGAATGTTGGCGAGGAGTCCCAGCAGGATGGATCCGGCGGCAAGGTGGCGTCGGAAAAACAGCTGCAGGACCAGCAGCGCCAGGGTCATGCCGAGGGCGGTGTGGCTGAAGTTCAGAGCTGGAAAAGGCGTTTCCGCGAGGGCATGCAAGGGGCTGAGCAACAGGGGCAACAGGCACAACAGCGGAAAACGGGCTTGTGGAAACAGCGTTCGCGACAACATCACCAGGACCGTGAAGAGAGCCGCGATGTGCAGGAGTTGCAGGTGTTGCAGCAGGGACATGAAATCCGCGCCCTCGGGGACCCAGCCGGCGAGGACGTGAAAAAACAACGTGCTGAAATGCGGGAGGGTGTGCAGGATTGAATCGTTCGCAAAAAGCTCGGGACGGCGGAGATGCTCCAGGAAAACAAGCTGGATGCCCTGATTGCCAACACCGATGGGGCTCCCCTGCAACCAGACCCACAAAAAGGCAAGACCCCAGGCGACGATGACTTCGCCGGGGCGAATCCAAAACGGGCTGCGAACGTGGGTTGAAGGGGAATCCGTTGACATCAGAGAGTATCCAGTGTGAGAAAAAACAACTTCTTGTCCAAAAATCCGCAGGATGCAAGTGAATCCTGCGAAGGGGCACACCCGCTTAAATCGATCTCCGTGCGGACTTGCATTTTCGGCACAAGACGTGAAAAGAAGCGCATCATGTGTTCGTTCCGGAATTGCGTTTGGATTTCACTGTCCATTTTGGGTCTCCTGCTTCGTTTGGAGGCTGCTGAAGTTGTGCCTGAAATTCGGTTGCGCGTGCAGACCTTTGCCCAGGAAACGGTGGCGGTTCCGAATCCCATCCGCTGGGCTCTTTTTGAATTCCGCATTCCCGAGGGCACACAGGTCAGCAAGGGTGACCTGCTCTTTCGCATTGATTTGTCCGGACCGGAAAGCCGTCGTCTTTCTGCAGACAACCGCCTGACCCGTGCGCGCAACAACGCCTTGCAGCAGGTGGGGACGATCGAGGACCAGATCACGGCGCTGGAGGACACGCGGGCATCGCGGCGCGATGAAATCAAGGTTCTTGCGGCGAGACGGGAGTGGCTGAAATCCCTGCCACGAGAGGAGGACGTGGCCGTGGCGGAGGGACGTCTGGAGGTCGCTCGCCGCAATCTCGCGGCGGCACAGGTGGAATTGGAGACGGCCAAGGCCCGGCGCGAAAAGGAGTTGGTGTCTCCAGCGATGGTGCAAGCGGCGGAGCTTGCGTACCGTTTGCAGGAGGCGCGGACCCAGTTTGCGGAAAGAAGTCTGGCCACGGAGCGCCAGCCTGCCCATCCGGACGATCTGCGGATTCTTGACCTTCAAATCGAGAACCTGGATCGGGAGATCAAAAAACTTGATGGGGAAATCACCTCCAAAGGCGAGCTGCTGCGGATCGAAAAAGCGGCAAGGCAGCGGGAAATCGAGTCGCTGGAGACGGAGCGCGCGGAGGCGGAGGAGGAGCTGCGTCACGGGGAAGTTCGGGCGCCGAGAGATGGCGTGGTTCTCTACACGCCATCCCTCAAGCGGGAACTGGCCTCGGGGGGGCAGCCGGTTAAAGACATGAACCTTGTGGAGATACCCATCCCGGAAAGTTTGGCCTTGCGGGGCACGCTTCCCGAACATTTCCGTCCCCTGTTCCGGGAAGGCGATCCGGTGCAGATCCGCCTCAATACAAGTTCCGAGCGGCTTCTCCTTGGCAAAGTGGCTTCAATCTCTCCGTTTTCCAAAGACGCGGCGGAAGGCGACAGCGACCAAGCTTCCGGCGTGAAATGGGTGGATGTGGTGATCACCTTGGACAGCCTTCCCAAAGACCTGCCTTTTGGCGTCTATGGATGGGCGGAAATCCGGGCCGCCACAGGTCGCGACGGCCCCAGTGTGCCCTTGGAATGGGTCCGGTATCGCGAAGGAAAAGCCCACGTCGCCGTCAATAAGCGCTTTCAGGCGGTCGAAGGCGCCATCGTGGGAAGCGTATTTGTATTGGACCCTCCCTTCCCGCCCTTGGAATCGATTGGACCTGAGGGTGAATGGGCGCAGAACGACGCGGGAAGTTCAACAATGGATACGGACCGTTTTTCGGCTTCCGGTGAGCTGACTCCGCTGGAGAGTGTCTGGGTGGTCGCGCCACCCCTGCGAAGTTGGGATTTGAAAATTTCCTGGCTGGCACCTGAAAACCAGTGGGTGGCGCAGGGGGCAAAAATCGCGGAG
>CAZCFM010000076.1:13649-18684 GCA_964497855.1 uncultured Verrucomicrobiota bacterium
TTGAAGTGGCAGAGACCCTTTTGGAAGTGCGCCAACTGGAGGAGAAACTCCTGCTTGCTGGCGTGAACGCCTCGGCGCTGTATCAGGCTCGGCTGGAGGCCTCGACCAGTCGGTTGCAGTTGGAAGCCGCCAAACGGGAGCTGGAACATGCGAAAGCCACCCCGGAATTGTTGGCCCCCGCCGAAATCCGGCGTCGCGAACGCGACCTGCATCGCCGCTCATTGCAGGCTGAAAAAGCGGAGCAGGAGTTGAAGCTTGCTTCACAGGGGGCCGACCCGGTTGACAAAAGCCTGGCAGCCCTTGCCGTGTTGCGTCAGGAAGCGGAAGTGGCGGAAATACGCGCCGATTCACAGCGTTTGGTTTCCGGGGCGGAATCGAGACTCCGCCACCGGATCCGCCGCGAACGCAGTCAGAAAGAACGCAGCCTTCGCGCGCAACAGGAAGTGGAATCGATGGTCCTGACCGCCCCGTCCGAGGGCCTGTTGAAATACGAACGGATCTGGGACGGCGTGGGACAGAGCAAAGTCCGCCCGGGGCTGGGCGTCTGGAGCGGCATACGACTGCTCGGTCTGTCCGATGCACGACGCCTGGTGGTCCGCGTCGATGTGCCGGAACGCCACGTCAATCTGTTGCAGGAGGGCATGAAGGTTCAACTGCGCATTCCCAGCGAAGGCAACCGTACCTGGGCCGGACAACTGCGCAAACTGAATGTCATCCTGCAACCGGCGGAAGTTTCGGCGCTGCGCGTGAGTCCCTACGCCAATCATGAACCGCCGCACGAACAAGTCCTCACCGTTGAAGTTCTGGTGGAGGAAACGCCTTCTTCTCCACTGAAACCGGGTGCCATCGCCCACGTCATTTTTCCCTTTGCCAAATGAAGAAACGCCTTTTGCTTCTCGTCATCCTTCCGGTCCTGGCCATCGTGCTGTGGCCGCGCCGTCCAGAGCCCGGGCTCCGGGAATCGCCCGCATCCGCATCCGCCGCGATGCGCGCCAACGTTCTGCATGAAGTTGGGGTGCTTGAAGCGCAGGTGATCTCCCGGGTGCTCAGTCCGATCGCAGGCGTTCTCGCCGAAGCGGCCAACGACGGAAAAGCAGTGGAACGCGGCGAGAAAATTTTCCGCATCGACAACGAGGAAATTCTCTCCCGCATCGAGGCGGAACAGGAAAATCTGGACCTCAAACGTGAAGAATTGGAAACCCAGCTCAGTCAATTGGCCGTTGTCAAAGAAACCTACGGCGTCGTCAGCCGCAAAGAAGAAGCCGAACGCCGCCACGCCGCGCTGGCTCTGGAAATCCGTCTTCGCGGTCTGCTGCCCGAAGAGAAACGCAAAGTGGAGATCGATATTGAAGTGGCCGCCATTGATCTCGAAGACAAACGGGAGCAACTTTCGCGTCAAAAGGATCTGGTGACAAAAAATTTCGCCCCCGCCTCCTCGCTCGACCCTCCCCAGCGCGAGGTCGAGGCCGCCGTCACCTTCCTGGAGGAAAAACGAACCCAATTCAGCCTGGCGATTGCCCCGTTGCCGGATGAGGAGCGCCTGACCCTCGAAGCCGCCCTCGCCCAAGCCACCGACGTGGTGGAGCGCAGCCGGCGCAGACATGAGCGGGAAATCGCCATGCAGCAGCTCCGCATTGAGGGCTTGCAGCTTGAAATCGCACACAGCACGGAGTACCTTACGCAGCTCCGCGACGAAAGCAGCCGCGCAACCGTCACCGCCCCCAGCAACGGGGTGCTCCGCCTCACCCGCCGTTTTGCCTGGGCGGCCCGCACCTGGCAAACCATCGGCCCCGGGCAGCAGGTCTGGGGACTCAACACCCTCGGCGAAATTGTCGATCCCTCCCGCCTGGTCCTGCGTGTGATGATCCACGAAAGCGATGTGCGCACCCTGCGTCCGGGCCTCCCGGCGCGTGTGCAGGTCACCGCGTTCCCCGATCAGGAACTCCGCGGACGCGTCCTTTCCGTCAGCGCCCTCGGTCAGGACCGCAGTGACCTCTCACCCATCTACCGCCAGGCCTCGCCTTCCCAACAAGCCCTCTTCCTCGCCGAAATCGATGTGGACACCTCCAGCATCGCCGCCCGTCCCGGCATGACCGCCTCCGTGGCCATCGAACTGCCAGCCTCCGAGGAGACATCCCCATGACCCCTCCCCCGCTCATTCGTCTGCGCGGCGCCCGTAAAACCTACCGCATGGGCAGCCATGAGGTCCACGCTCTCGACGGCGTAGACCTCGACATCGCCGCCGGCGAATTCGCCGCCATCGTGGGCGCTTCCGGCAGCGGGAAATCCACCCTCATGCACATGCTGGGCTGCCTCGACCGACTCAGCACCGGTTCCTACCACCTTGCGGAGGAAGACATCTCCGCTGCCGACGACACGCGCCTTTCCGCCATCCGCAACCGCCGCATTGGTTTTGTCTTCCAGCAGTTCAATCTGCTCCCCAACCTCAGCGTGCTGGAGAACATCGCCCTTCCCCTCGCCTACGCCGGCCTCCCACGCGCCGAACGCATTCACCGCGCCACCGAAATGGCCAACCGCGTCGGCCTGCACACCCGCCTCGACCACAAACCCAACGAACTCTCCGGCGGCCAGTGCCAGCGCGTCGCCATCGCCCGCGCCCTCATCCATCAACCCGAAGTTCTCTTTGCCGACGAACCCACCGGGGCGCTCGACTCCAAAACCGGCCAGGAAATTCTCGCCCTGCTCGACGAGCTCAACGCCCAGGGCCACACCATTCTGCTCGTCACCCACGACCCGAAGGTCGCCGACCACGCCCACCGCACCATCACCCTCTCCGACGGCAAAATTGTTTCCGACGAACAGCGCATTCCGCCTCCGGGAGCCGGACATCCCAAACCACCCCCCGTGCGCGAAGGCCGTCTCGGTTTCGCCGACATGTTCCGCATCGGCGTGCGCGAGGGCCTCTACGCCCACAAACTCCGCACCTCTCTCACCATGCTCGGGGTCATCATCGGCGTCGCCTCCGTCATTGCCATGTCCTCGTTTTCCCTCGGCAGCAAAAAGAAACAAGCCGACCAAATCCGCGCCCTCGGGGCGAATATGGTGCGCGTGATCGACCGACGCCTGGAGGACGCCTCCTTGAATCAGGCCCGCGCCAGAGGGTCCATGGGCCTGAACCGCGACGACGCGGAAGCCCTCCGCGAGCGCATTCCGGAAATCACCGCGCACGCCCTTGTGCGGGACCTGACGCTGGAAACCGAGTTCGATCGGACACCCCGCAAAGGCTTTCGCGTCCGGGCGGTCGACGGCGAATACCTGCGCGTGAACAACCTCCGCCTCGCCGCCGGGGTGGAGTTCCGTCCGGAAGATCAGATGATGCAACGGCGAGTGGCCGTGGTCGGCGCCGGTCTCGTTCCCTCCGGCACCGCGCCCGAGGAGCTGCTGGATCGCAGTCTCCTGCTGGGCGGACAGCCTTTCCGCATCATCGGCGTCCTGACCAACCGTCACATCGACACGGCGGAGCTGGAGGCCGCTGGCGCCAACGATGCCAATCAGGATGTGTTGATTCCGCTGGGCAGTGCGCTGAATCGTTTCACCTTCCTGCCCCTGCGCAGTGAATTGGACGAACTTCAGCTCCAGCTCGAAAAAGAGGAGCAGCTCGCCGTGGCTGGGCGGAATATTCGCCGGGTGTTGGACGCGCGGCGGCGCGGCGTGGAGGATTACGACCTCATCATTCCCCTCGATCTGCTGCGCACCAAACAGGAGTCCCAAAAACTGTTGGATGTGCTATCGCTCAGCATCAGCGCCATCTCCCTGGTCGTGGGCGGCATTGGCATCATGAACATCATGCTCGCCTCCGTGACCGAACGCCTCAAGGAAATCGGCATCCGCCGCGCGGTGGGGGCCCGACGCGAGGACATCCGGCGTCAATTCATGGTCGAAGCCATTCTCATCAGCATGGCGGGCGGACTGGCCGGCGTGCTCCTGGCCATGGGCGGCGTAACGCTCGCATCCCGGCCGCTCGATTTCCCGGTGGTGTTTTCGCTGGGCGTCATGCTGACCGCCTTCGGGGCCTCCTTCGCCACCGGTCTTGCGTTTGGTGCCTACCCCGCCATCCGCGCCTCCAACCAGAATCTCGTCGAAATCCTCACCCGGGAATAACTGGGGCTTCTCCATTTTCATTCGCACCTTCTATTCCTTGAGCTTTTTGATTCCGTTTTGTCCGCGTTTTCGTATGGATGAGGCATGGCCAAATCAAAACCCGCCCTCACCACGGCCTTGCGTATGTTGGAGGATCACGGCATTCCCTACAGCACCCTTGAATACGTCTACGAAGAGAAGGGAGGAACGCGCCTGACCTCTGAATGTCTGGGCGTTCCCGAGAACCAAATCATCAAAACCCTGGTGATGGAAAACGAAAACAAAGCCCCGCTCCTGATTCTGATGCATGGCGACCGTGAAGTGTCCACCAAAGCGCTGGCCCGACACATCGGGTGCAAATCCGTCAAACCTTGCGACGCCCGTGACGCCACGCGGCATACCAACTATGTCTTCGGTGGCACCAGCCCCTTTGGCACTCGCAAACCCCTGCCCGTCTATGTCGAACGCAGCATTATGGATCTCTCCTGGTTTCTGATAAACGGAGGACGACGCGGATTGCAGGCCCGCATTTCTCCCGAGGCCCTGAACATCCTCCACCCCATTATTGTGGACGCGGCACAGGAAACGAGCGACCTGTCGTCCGGGAGTCTGGCACCAGGTCAGACCTGAGCGAAGCGCCTTCGTCACGCATCGATGTAGAGGTAGGCGTGGGAGCTGAGCACGGTGGAATTGGCCTCGGTCTCAATCTGCGTGAGACGGTTCACGTTGTCGTAGGAATCCGATACGCCCTGTACGCCGCCCTGGTCAAGGCTGGAAAGCAGGGGTCCGCTTGGGGGTTTTCGGAAGTGACTCAATCGCGTTTGTTTTGCAATCTGTTTACAATGAACGCTTTATTCATTGCTAAAAATCGCGGGCAGCCCCGAATGGCACTAACTTAAGAGTTGTTTCAAGGCGAACAGCTCCAACGGAGCGT
>CAZCFM010000077.1:0-3702 GCA_964497855.1 uncultured Verrucomicrobiota bacterium
CCTGCTTATGCAATCCGGAAGTAATGTCTATTCATTTCTGCGACACAACACTAGAGCAACGTGCTTGTGCGACGCGCGTTGCGGCGGTCCTTCAGACCGCGACATACCCATTATCCGCGAGTCCCAGCACGTTGTGCTGGGCTGGAATGCCGCGCACCGTTGGTGCTGAACATCCTGTCCGGAATACGCATTTTTCCATATCCTGGTTTATCGGAACCGTGATGTCTGACGTTGAGACGAAGAGTCCGTGTTCATGGCTCTATAGCTTTTCAATACATTATCGTACTTTATCTTAAAGTAATCATCATTTCTGTCATTTTTAAGGTTGGCCTTTTCGATGTTGGTACTACACATGGCGTATGTCCATTCACGTTGCCCTGCTCCACCATACCCGCTACACCTACGATCGGCCGATTCTGCTGTCTCCGCAGGTCATCCGCCTGCGCCCCGCCGCGCACAGCCGAACGCCCGTGCTGGCCTATTCGCTGAAAATCTCGCCCGATCTCCATTTCATCAACTGGCAGCAGGACCCCTTCGGCAACTATCTCGCCCGTGTGGTCTTCCCGGAGCGCGTACACGAATTCGACGTCTCGGTGGAGGTCATCGCCGACCTCACGACCATCAACCCTTTCGACTTTTTCCTCGAAAAAGACGCTGAAACCGTTCCGTTCGTCTACCCGGAAGCCACCCGCCGAGATCTGTTGCCCTATCTGGAAAAAACCGACGACGGCCCCCGTCTCCGCGCCTTCGTCGCCACCCTTCCCAAACCCGAAAACAGCGGCACCGTCAACTGGCTCGTCGCCCTAAACCAATCCATCAATCGCGCCGTCGCCTACACCATCCGTCTCGAAGCCGGCGTGCAGTCCTGCGAGGAAACCCTCGGCAAGGGCAGCGGCTCCTGTCGCGACAGCGCCTGGCTGCTCGCCCAGTGCCTGCGCCACTTCGGCTACGCCTCCCGCTTCGTCTCGGGCTACCTCGTGCAGCTCACGGCCGACGAAAAATCGCTGGACGGCCCTTCCGGTCCCAGCGCCGATTTCACCGACTTGCACGCCTGGACCGAAATCTTCATTCCCGGCGCCGGCTGGGTGGGTCTCGATCCCACCTCCGGACTCTTCGCCGGCGAAGGCCACATTCCTCTCGCCTGCACCCCCGATCCGCAGGGTGCCGCCCCCATCGAGGGACTCTCCGAAGTCTGCAAAACCGAATTTTTCTTTGAAAACAAGGTCACCCGCATCCACGAAGACCCACGCGTCACCAAACCCTACACGGAAGCCGACTGGGACAGCATTCTCGCCCTCGGCGACCGCGTCGAGGAACGCCTGCGGGAAGGCGACGTGCGTCTGACCATGGGCGGGGAACCAACCTTCATCTCCATCGACGACATGGAGGCCCCCGAGTGGAACACCACCGCCGACAGTCCCACAAAGCGGGCGCTGGGCTATGACTTGCTGCAGCGTATCTTCAAGCGTTTCGGCCCCGGCGGCCTTCTGCATCTCGGCGAAGGCAAATGGTACCCCGGCGAACCCCTGCCCCGCTGGGCCTACACCTGTCTCTGGCGCAAAGACGGCACGCCCCTCTGGCGCGATCCATCCCTCTTCGCCGATCCCGCCAAACCCGGCCCCTTTGCCCACGCCGACGCGCAGCGTTTCCTGCTCGCCCTCATCGCCCGCCTCGGGGTCTGGCCCCAGCACCTGCTCACCGCCCACGAGGACATCGCCTACTACCTCTGGCGCGAAGGCACCCTGCCCGTCAACCTCGATCCCGCCGATCCCCGCCTTCAGAACAGCCTCGAGCGCAAATTCCTCGTCAAACTCCTCGACGAAGGCCTGGGCCGTCCCAGCGCCGTCGTCCTGCCCCTGCAGTGGCATCCCGTGCATCAGCGCTGGGTCAGTTGCGCCTGGGAACTCCGCCGCGGACATCTCTTTCTCGTCCCCGGAAACTCCGCCGCGGGCCTGCGGCTGCCGCTCGACTCCATTCCCTGGACCGCCCCCGTCGAAAAAACCTTCGCCGCCGAAACCTGCCCCCTCCAACCCGCCCCCGCGCTGCAAAACCCGCATCTTCCCACCACCCCCGTTGCCAAACCCATCCGCTGCCCCGACGTCACCCACACCGCCCTGAGCGTCGAAGTCCGCGACGGTCGCCTGCACGTCTTCCTCCCGCCCCTCGCCTCCGCCGAACACCTCGTCGATCTGCTCGCCGCCCTCGAAGCCAGCGCCGCCGCCCTGAAAACCCCGATCATCCTCGAAGGCTATCTCGCCACCCACGACCCGCGCTTCGAACACATCAAAGTCACGCCCGACCCCGGCGTCATCGAAGTCAACGTCCATCCCAGCGCCACCTGGAACGAACTCGTCACCAAAACCACCGCCCTCTACGCCGACGCCCGCGAGTGCCGGCTCGGCACGGAAAAATTCATGCTCGACGGACGCCACACCGGCACCGGCGGCGGCAACCACGTCACCCTCGGCGGTTTCACCCCCTCCGACAGCCCCTTTCTGCGACGTCCCGGACTCCTCCGCAGTCTGATCACCTTCTGGCAGCACCATCCCTCCCTCAGCTACCTCTTCTCCGGCATGTTCATCGGCCCCACCTCCCAGGCGCCGCGCGTGGACGAGGGACGCGACGACCGCCTGCACGAACTCGACATCGCCTTCGGACAGCTCCCCACCCAGGACAATCCCTCGCCCTGGCTCGTGGACCGCATCCTCCGCAACCAGCTCACCGACCTCACCGGCAACACCCACCGCTCCGAGTTCTGCATCGACAAACTCTACTCGCCCGACGGACCCGCCGGACGCCTCGGCATCGTCGAACTCCGCGCCTTCGAAATGCCTCCCCACGCCCGCATGAGCTTGCTCCAGCAGCTCCTCGTGCGCGCCCTCATCGCCGCCTTCTGGGAAAAACCCTACCACAAACCCCTCATTCCCTGGGGCACCAGCCTGCACGACCAGTTCATGCTGCCCTACTTTATCCAGCGCGACATGCGGGCGGTGGTCGACGAGCTCCGCGACTCCGGTTTTCCCTTCCAGCCCCACTGGTTCGACCCCTTCTGGGAATTCCGTTTCCCCCGCTACGGCACTGCGCAGATTGGCGGCGTCCGCCTCGAATTGCGTTTCGCCATCGAGCCCTGGAACGTGCTTGGTGAGGAGGCCAGCGCCGGCGGCACCGCCCGCTACGTCGATTCCTCCGCCGAACGCATCCAGATTCACGCGCGCGGCCTGACCCCCGAACGCCACGGCATCACCGTCAACGGCCACCGCATTCCCCTCGTGCCCACGGGACAGCGCGGCGAATTCGTCGCCGGCGTGCGTTACCAGGCCTGGCAGCCCTGGTCCGCCCTGCATCCCACCCTGCGGCCCCAGACCCCGCTCGTGTTCGACGTGGTGGACCTCTTCAACGGACGCAGCCTCGGCGGCTGCACCTACCACGTCTCCCATCCCGGCGGACGCAGTTACGATGTGCCCCCCGTCAACGCGCTCGAAGCCGAAGCCCGCCGCGTCACCCGCTTCTGGCAGGAGGGACACACGCAGGACACCCTTCCACAGGTTCCCGTCGAACTCCAAAACCGTGCGGAACGATTCACCCTCCGCCCCGGGGGTGCGCCGATTCAGCTCATCGAGGAAGAGCCCGACCCCGACTTCCCCTGCACCTTCGACCTCCGCAAACCCAAACGCTGAACAAGGCAACGCCAAAACGCAACAA
>CAZCFM010000077.1:3802-9579 GCA_964497855.1 uncultured Verrucomicrobiota bacterium
CGAGGGTGCCGCTGCTCCATTGTCAGATCAAACGTCACAGTGTGAAGGACGATAAATCGGCGGGGGCTTGCAGCAGCAACGCTGCGACCGCATACCAGCCAGGGGTGCAACCCCTGGAACGCAGGACGGAATGAGGACGCGGTCTGTAGGACCGCCGCATATTCGGCGGCATGGCACACCAGCATGGGCCCGTAATATGCAGCGGTCCTTCAGACCGCACATCGTCTTTTGTTTCTGCATTCCAGGGGTTGCACCCCTGGCTGGTATGCTGCCGCCCCGTTGGGGCTATTACAACCAATAAAATACACACATATAGCCAAAACACTCCACCCCACCCCCCACCACCCTCCCAAAGCCCCGAAAACCCCCACTCCCACCCATTTCGCCACCACTTTTGGTCCAATATCCCTCCAGATCCCAGCAACCAACACCAAAACCCGCACATACAATTCACCTATAACGGTGTAATGTTTATTCCTATATTAACTTTTTTAAGTTTATTTTATTAAAAACCCATTTTTTATAAAAAATCGCTTGCCCACTGGGTTTTTTTGTGAGACTCTCACACCAGTGTGGGAAAGAACTCTACACGATAAAACGAACAAAAAACTGCTAAAAATGAGGACTTCAATGAAAAACAACAGATCAAACAAACTGGGTCGCTTCATCGGCCCTGCCACCCTCGCCCTTGGGCTTTTGGTGGGAAGCACAGTCTTGGCAGCCCCGGTTCTGTGGCAGACAGAGACGGGGGATTGGAATGTCAGCCGAAACATTACCGTAACAGGTGAAGCTGCGCTGTCGGGAACCAACTCCTCTGGAGTCATTGTTGAGGTTGATGTTGGTAAATACACTGATTGGAGAGAACTCGCACGCGTAGTCATTCGGGTACTCCAGCCAGAAAGCGCTGTTTCCCCCACAATTTCAGCTGAAATCAGTGTCGCTTCGGGGACGTCAACGTTCACGAGTTCAACTGCAAACAATAGGGTGTCTGAGGCCACGTACATGGATGCTTCACTAATCTCAGTATATGGTGCCTTGGATGCATTGGGAGCACCAATCAGTGATTACAACCAGATTAAAAACAGTTCAGGTTGGGCCAATGCCACTTTGACCTCCCCCAGCACGATCAGTCGAAACATAAACATTACCCAGTCATCGACGACTCTATTCGATTCTGACAATCATGCCCTCACCAGCGCCCAGTTGGAGTCTATTTTTGAGGGACCTGGTTTTGTGACGTTTCAGAATTCGGTCACCTCCACATTGGCCTATGCTCGAAGCTCCGGTTCGGAAGTCCTCACAGCATTCCTGAATGGCATCAACTCTGGAACTGTGATTATTGAGTATTACGTCATCCCCGAGCCCGGCACCATCGGCATGATGGCGATTGCGCTGGGTTCCGCTGGAGCCTTCGCGTTCCTGCGTCGCCGCAAAAATGTCTGATCTTCAGGAAAATCCTGATCTGGAAACGCCCGCATCTGCGGGCGTTTTTTTTTGTCAACGGCCCCAACAACCAACCGTCACAATGGACCCGTGGCGCCCCCGCCACCCCAACGTCCCCAACAACCAAACGTCAGAAAGACGATAAGGCGGCGGGGGCGCCGCTGCTCCATTGTCAGATCAAACGTCGGATAACATTGCAACAGCAACGGTAATCTCAGACTTCCTGATCTTGACTGGGTTTTCCAGGATAAAACGGAAAATGATTTGGCACGAACGCTGGGTTGCGAAGCGGAATTCAAGCCCCAAAGGGGCGAACACATCCCAGCCCAGCGCAACGCGCTGGGAATCGTGTATAAAGGCAAGCCGTGCGGGCTGAAGGCCCGCCGCAACTCGCTTCACTCAAGCCCGCCTGCCATGCCCCCGGTTATGCGGCGGTCCTTCAGACCGCACCCCGATTTTTTACCCGCAAACCCCGCGCGTTGCGCGGGGCTGGGATGCTGCCACCCCTTCGGGGTTTGAAGGCATATCTAGAAAAGGAGCCAAAACAAATTCCTTCGGGATCAGGAAGTCTGAATCTCGGATAACATTGCAACAGCAATAATCTTGTGAGACGGCGGTCCCCGCCGTCGCCCGTTGCAACGGGCACCTCAAGAGGAAGATCGGGAGAGCCCACAGAAACGGGCGGCCAGGTTGACGCCTGTAACACTGACAAGCAGCACCGAAACCGAGCTGAGGGGCATCAGAATGGCGGCGACGAGCGGGGAAAGTCGTCCGCTGGCGGCGATGGAGATGCCGACTACGTTGTACAGCAGCGATATCCCAAAACAGATGCGCACCACCACGGTGCTGAGTCGCGCGAGCTGCAGGAATCGCGGCAATAACACCATGCGGTTTGCATCCAGAATGGCGTCGCAGGCGGGGGAGAAGGATTGCACATCTTCGGCCACGGCCACGCCGACATCGCTGTGGCGGAGCGCGCCGGCATCGTTGAGTCCGTCGCCCAGCATCATCACGGCGCGTCCGTCGGCGCGGAGGCTGTCGATGGCCTCCAGTTTGTCGGCGGGGGAGAGTCCGGGGCGGGCGTCTTCGCAGCCGGGGAACCATTCGCGGAGGCGTCGGAGGCCTTCGACGCGGTCGCCGGTGAGGACGGTGAGGTCGTAGCGGCCTTTGAGGGACGGAAGGGCTTCGGGAAGGCCTTCGCGGGGGGAATCCTCGAAGCGGAAGGCGCCGAGGACCTCGCTGCCGTGGGCCAGCCAGGTTTCGCCATGGGCGTGGCGGGAGGGCGGAACATCGAGTCCGAGTTCGAGCAGCCAGGCGCGGGAGCCGAGGCGCAGGGGGGCGGAGTTCCAGGTGGATTCCACGCCGCGTCCGCTGTGTTCCTGCAGCTCGGTCAGGGTAAAGGGTTTGGCTTCGAGAAAGTCGGCAATGGCGCGGGCAAGGGGATGGGTGGAGGCGCGGGCGAGGGCGCAGACGGCGGTGGAGAGGGCGGGATCGAGCGCGGGGCCGTCCCAGCGGACGCCGCCGAGTCCGCCGCGGGTCAGCGTGCCCGTTTTGTCGAAGGCGAGGTGTTTGATGCGGGCCATGCCTTCGACCACGAAGCCGTTTTTGAGGTAGAGTCCGTGGCTGCGGAAGATCCGCAGGGCCGTGCCGAAGGCAAAGGGCGCGGCGAGAGCAAGGGCGCAGGGACAGGCCACAATCAGAATCGCGGAGAGAACCCGCAGAGCCTGTGAGGCGTCCAGAAAGAGCCAGACCAGTCCGGTCAGCAGCGCGATACCCAGCACGAGGCGGATAAACCAGCGGCTGACAGCCTGCGTCATGCGGTCAAAACGGCGTTCGTTTTCCTTGCGGAAGGTTTTGTGGTTCCAGAGCGAGGTGAGGTAGCCCTGGTTGACGGCCTTGACCACGTCCACGTCGATGGGCGGGCCGTGGTGGCGTCCGCCGGCATAGAGGGTTTCGCCCGGGCTGCGATCTTCGGGGCGGGCTTCGCCGGTGACGAAGCTGTAGTCGATGACGGCGGGGCCGTGCAGGAGAATGCTGTCGGCGGGGATGATTTCGTTGTTGCGGATGCGGAGGCGGTCGCCGGGCGCGAGGCGGTCGAGGGCCACCATTTCGCAACTTCCGTCGGGACGCAGGCGTTGGGCGGCAAGGGGGAAATAGTGGGTGTAGTCGCGGTCAAAGGAGAGGGCATCGAAACCGCGGCGTTGGAAGGATTTGCCGATGAGCAGGAAAAAAACGAGGCCGGCGAGGGAGTCGAGATAGCCTTCTCCGCTGTTGCGGAGGATGTCGTGGAGGCTTTGAAAAAAGAGAGCGAGGATGCCGGCGGCGATGGGGATGTCGATGCTGAGTTCGCGGTGTTTGAGGCCGAGATAGGCGGAACGGAAATAGTCCTGTGCGCTGTAGAGGAGGACGGGAATGGAGAGGAAGAGACTGTAGAATCCAAAGAGGCGGGTGAGCTGTCCGGAGCCACTCAGGCGAAGGCCGAAATAGCTGGGGAACGAGAGCATCATGATGTTGCCGAAGGCGAAACCGGCGATGCCGAGTTGCATCCAGGCGCGGCGGCGGGCGCTGTCGCCGCTTTTGTGCGAGAGGTCCTGAAGCTTGAGGTCGGGAGTGTATCCGAGGCGGGAGAGCAGGGTGGCGAGTTCGACCAGGGTGATTTTTTCCTCCTCGAAGGGAATCATCACCGTTTTGCGGGTGAAGTTCACTTCCGGCTGGCCGATGCCGTCGTGCAGTTTGAAGAGCCGTTCGAGCAGCCAGACACAGGCGACACAATGGATTTGCGGCAGATGCAGGGTGATCCGGCTCGTGCGCCCGTCGGTAAAATCGAGGAGCTTGCGTTTGATTTCCGGGTCGGCGAGGAAGTCGTAGGCCCCGGCACTGGCCTCGGACTGCGGTTTGACGCCGGGGAGTTTTTCGATCTGATAAAAATCGCCCAGTTGGTTTTGGTGGAGGATGCCGTAGACGACGGCGCAGCCGCGACAGCAGAAGGGCTGGTCGTTTTCCACGACCAGCCCGAGTCCACATCGGGTGCCGCAATGCACGCAGGGCGAGTCGGCGGAGGGAGGATCGCAAGGTGGGGAGATGTCAGACACAGGTTCTCCTTACGGCCTTATCCCGCAGCGTCAAGCCCTGCCCTTTTTTCACTTCTGCAAGGCGATTTGCAGGGCGATGAGGGCGTAGGAGGTCGACAACACGGCATCGCCCTCCCAGTAGCGGTTGTTGTCGTTGACCCAGTAGCCATTGCCATTTTCGTCGATGCGCTGGCGCTTCAACAGTTCGTTGATGATTTCGACGCGCCAGTTGACTTCCTGCCCGTTTTCGCGGACGAAGCTGTCCTGTCCGTAGGTGGCCATGCTTTTGGCGAGGACATTGATGAAGTAGTAGTAGCCCTCCTGTCCGGCGGGCATGTTTTCCTGCACGGTCCAGTTGCGGATGGCCCAGTCGAAGGCGGATTTGATGCGGGGATCTTCGCGGTCCACATCGGCGTAAATCAGGGAAAGCATCCCGGCGTAGGTCATGCTGCCAAAACTGCGGAAGGACTCTTTGCCGTCGGCGACCTTGCGCACCAGACCGCGGGAGTCGTCGGGGCGATAGGCAAAGCCGTCTTTGTCTTCGGGGTGCTCCGAAACCCATTCGGCGGGATTGCTTTCTTTGCGGTTCTGTATGCTGGAGACAAACTGGGCGGCGGCCTCTTTGTTGATTTCGACTTTTTCACCCTCGGTCCGGAGATCTTCCGTGCTTTCGGTCAGTTTGAGGCCCTCCAGCGCGATGTAGGTGTTCGACAAGTCGGCATACGCGCGTTTGGTCTGGGCATCATACCCAAAACCGCCATGATACACGTCGCCGCCGAGGTGCTGGGCACCGGCCACGAAACGACGGGCCTTGAGCACAGTGGGGCGGGCCTTTTCGATGCCGGACAGGTGCAGACCCACCATCGCAATCGCGGTGTTGTAGTTGCTCATGCCGCCGCCCTTCAATTCTTCGGAGGGCTCTACGTAGATGCCTCCGTTGTCTTTGGCCTTGGAGAGCAGGAAATCCACCCCTCTTTTGACGGCCTCGCTCTCCCGGAACTCGGGAGAGAGACTGAGGGCCCACACGGGCAGTGCGGTAAGGGCTGGCCATTGGGCATTGCTCCAGTGCCCTTCTTCGTGTTGTTTCGATTCCAGCCACTTCATGGCTTTGCGGGCCGCGGCTTCGCCTTCATTGCGGTTGCTGAGAGGGACTTGGGCGTGTGCGGAGAGGGCGAGGGAAAGGCCAAGGGCCAGAAGACAGGTTTTGTGCATGGGAACTCCAAGGAGGGGTGGAAAAAGAACGATGGATATAAACGTCGGATA
>CAZCFM010000077.1:9679-18410 GCA_964497855.1 uncultured Verrucomicrobiota bacterium
GCATGGGAACTCCAAGGAGGGGTGGAAAAAGAACGATGGATATAAACGTCGGATATAGAGGGTCGGTTCGCAACTTTTTTCAGATATTAATCTGTAGGGGAGGATCTCTTGCGGCGTCCCAGAGCCAGAAAGAGGAGCCAGGCGAGGGCGGTGAGGGCCACAAGGCCCCAGACGGCGGCACCGGGGTGTTCGCGCGCCTGTGCCCCGATCCAGGCGTAGGCGAGGGCGGGAGGGATGGACCCGAGGGTGACGGCAAGGGCAAAACGACCCGGGCGCATTCCATAGAGTCCGGCCAGAACGCTGAAAACCTCCGGCAGAATTGGCAACATGCGGGTGACAACCACCGCGAGCCCGCCCCACGTATCAAAGGCCTTTCGGTAGGCCTCTTGTTCGGCGGGAGAGCTGAGCCGGTCCGCCCAGCGTTTTCCGCCCAGTCGGGCCAGTCCGTACCCGAAAAAACCGGCCAGACAAAGGCCCAGCCAGCCCCAGAAAAAGCCCGGAGCGACACCGAGGACCGCCCCGAGAGCGCCGATGACGACGGTGGTGGGGATGGGCAGGAAAAGATCGGACATCAGGAAAACAGCCCCGAGGGGGCCCGCCCACATTCGGTGGGTTTGCAGGAATTCTCGATGTTCAGCCGACGAAAAAAACAGGTCAAACGATTCCCCGAACAGGGCGAAGGTGACCAGGATCAGCGCCGTAAGTCCGAAAAAAAGCAGGAGAAGCTTTTTCATGCGGGTGATTCCTCGAGGGTGTCCACATCGAGCAGGCGGGGTCCGAAAACGCGGATGGCGATGAGGCCGAGGGGGGCGGTGAAGAGAATCGAGAGAACGGCCAGCGCCAGAATGCGTTCGCCGTCGGGAAGACCGTGGGCAAGGGCGACGCCTCCCAGCGCGGCCTGGACCGTGGCTTTGGGCAAATAGGCCAGGACGCAGAAGAGCCGTTCGCGGGTGGACAAGGGCGACCTCCAGGTGGCCAGCCAGACGCCAGCGGAACGGGCGAGAAGTCCGATGGCGAGGATCAGCGCGGCGGAAGGACCCGCCTCGAGCGCCTGACGCGGATCGACCTTCATTCCGATTAACACAAAAAGAATAATTTCTGCAAAAACCCAGATTTTGGACAATTTGGCCGCGAGTTCGTGCGCAATCGGTTCCGCGCCTTCGAGCAGGAGAAAACCGACGGTCATAACGCCGAGGAGGGCGGCGCTGTGCAGGAAATCGCCTGCGTGAACCAGCATAAGGGAGGTCATAAGCAAAATGAGGGTTTTTTCTGTGGCGCGAATCTGTGCGTGTTGTTTGTGGAACCAACGGACCAGGACCCAGCCCAGGGCGATGCCCGGCAGAATACCCAGCAGTAACGCCATGGGTAAGTCCACGAGGGCTTGAAACCAGGCGGCCTCTGGTTGACGGGCCATTCCCAGGAACATCGAAAAGAGGGTGATTGCGAACACGTCATCGACGGAGGCACCCGCGAGCACCAGGGTGGGCACCGCATTTTTGCGTCCGTAGCCCTTTTCGCTGAGTTGGAGCATGGCGGGCACCACCACGGCGGGAGAGACGGCGGCGAGCATAAATCCGCTGAGACCGGCACTGGTCCAGGGAAGATTCCAGAAAAAATGCAGGAGCAGGGTCAGGGTGGCCCCTTCGATCAGACAAGGAAGAGCCGCCATGGCCAAAGCGGTGTTGCCAATGCGATGGAGCACGCTGCGGCGGATGCCAAGTCCGGCGCGCAGGAGAATAACCACCAGCGCAAAGGTTTTTAAAAAGGGTTCCATCTCGATCAAGCCCGTCGGCCAGGCGGCTTTTCCCAGCACTCCGCCCAGAATCAAACCACACACCAGCATGCCCAACACCGCCGGCAAACGAAGCCGGAGAAATATCCGGGCGGAAAACCAGCCTCCCAGGAGGATCAACACAAACATCACATTCAAGGGCATATCCCGTTCATAGCAGAAGAACGCAGTCCCGGCGAGCCCGGCTTTGTATATTCAATATTGTAGCTGTTACAATGTTGCAAAACCAGAAACGAGGAACCAGAAACGAGAAACCAACCGATTGCCCCCCCCCTGCCCCATTGGAACGAAAAACGCCGGACCTTGCGGGTCCGGCGTTGGGGAGTTGTTGGAAGAGGACGAATTACTTCGATTCTTGCGCTTTGGCGTCGGCCTGGGCGGCTTTGAGACTCAGGGAGATGCGTCCGTTGTCGCTTACGTCGAGGCACTTGACGGTGATCACGTCGCCGACTTTGACGATATCCTCGGTGTGATTGACGCGGTAATCGGCGAGCTGGCTGATATGGACCAGACCTTCGATACCGGGGAGGATTTCGACAAAAGCGCCAAATTCTTTGGTGCCGGTCACGCGACCGGTGTAGAGTTTGCCGATTTCAGCTTCACCGGTGCAGGCTTCGATCTCGCGGATGGCGGCCTTGAGGGCGTCACCGTCGGGACTGAAGATGGTGACAGATCCGTCGTCTTCGATGTCGATCTGCACCTTGTAGGTCTCGGTGAGACGGCGGATGTTTTTGCCGCCGGGGCCGATGAGGGCGCCGATCTTCTCGGTGTCGATGTGGATGACCTGCGTGCGGGGAGCGTAGGGGCTCATTTCTTCGCGGGGCGCGGCGATCACGGAGTGCATGACGTCGAGAATCTGCATGCGGCCCTGGTTGGCGAGGAGAAAAGCGCCTTCGACCTGTTCCCAGGTGAGGCCGGGGATTTTCATGTCGACCTGGAAGCCGGTGATGCCTTTGCGGGTGCCGCAGACTTTAAAGTCCATGTCGCCGCAATGGTCTTCGGTGCCGAGGATGTCGAGCACGAGCTGGCTTTTGCCGGGGGCGGTGAAGAGACCGACGGAGATACCGGCCACGGGGGCCTTGATCGGAACGCCGGCGTCCATCAGCGCGAGGGTGCCGCTGCAGGTGGAGGCCATGGAAGTGGAGCCATTGGAGCCCATGACTTCGGACACAACGCGGATGCTGTAGGGGTAATCCGCGGGGATCATCGTTTTCAGCGAGCGTTCGGCGAGGTTGCCATGGCCGATTTCGCGGCGGCTGGTCATGCCCAGACGACCGGCTTCACCGACGGAGTACGGCGGGAAGTTGTAGTGCAGGATGAATTTTTTCTCGCGGGGACCGCCGGTGAGTCCGTCCATCGACTGGCTGTCGGAACCGGTGCCGAGGGTGACGATGGCCATGGCCTGGGTTTCGCCGCGCTGGAAGAGGCCGGAACCGTGGGTGCGGGGCAGGAGACCGACCATGGCGTCGAGGGGACGCAGTTCGTCGGCGCGGCGGCCATCGATGCGGCGGCCCTTGTCGAGCACATTGCTGCGCACGAGGGCGATTTCGAGGGCGTCGAAAAGATGGAAGAACTGGTTGTCTTCCATTTCGGGGAAACGCGCTTTCATCAACTCTTTGAGTTCCGCGCGGAGGGCGGAAACCTTGTCCTGGCGCTCCAGTTTGCCGGCGATGGTGAGGGCGTCGCTGAGTTCGGCGCCTTTCAGTTCGATGGCGGCGCTCATGAGGGTGGCGTCGACGGGAATCTCTTCGATCACTTTGTCGGGCAGGCCGATTTTGCGGCGCAGTTCGAGCTGGGCGTCGACGATGGCGACGATGGCGGAGTGGGCGAATTTCAGGGCCGCGACCATGTCGGCGTCGCTGATTTCCTGGGCTTCGCCTTCCATCATGAGCATTTTGTCGCGGGTGCCGGCGTAGACGAGTTCGAGGTCGCTTTCGAGCATTTCCGCCTGGGTGGGCTCAAGAATAAATTTGCCGTTGATGCGGCCAACACGGACGGCGCCGATGGGGCCCTGGAAGGGGACTTCCGAGAGGACGAGGGAGGCGCTGGCGGCGTTGATGGCCATGGAATCAATTTCCTGGGTGCCATCGGTGCTCATCAGCATCATGTTGATCTGGACGTCGTTGTGGTAACCTTCGGGGAAGAGAGGGCGGATGGGGCGGTCGGTGACGCGCATGATCAGCACTTCTTTTTCGGAGGGCTTGGCTTCGCGTTTGAAGTAGCCGCCTGGGAAACGTCCGGCGGAGTAGAATTTTTCTTTGTATTCGACCTGGAGAGGGAAAAAATCGATGCCTTCGCGGGGGGTCTTGGTGCAGGTGACCGCACTGAAGAGCACGGTGTCGGCGATGCGGGCCATGACCGAGCCAGCGGCTTGTCGGGCGAGGTATCCGGTTTCGAGGGAGAGGCGTTTATCGCCGATGTTGACTTCGACGCTGATGGATTTGGGAATGATCTTCATGTGGACTTCTTTTCTTCTTTACGATGCTTCTGTTGAACCCTCCAACGCGTCTGCGTGTGGAGGAAATCCGGGAGGTTCCCGGAAAGGGTTGACAAAAAAAAACCACCCGAAGGTGGTTTTTTGCAGGGGCTCCGCTTAGCGGCGGAGACCCAGCTTTTCGATGAGTTGCTGATAACGGCCGTTGTCGCGGTCACCGAGGTAATTCAAAAGGCGGCGGCGGCGGCTGACCATATTCTGCAGGCCACGGCGGGTGCTGTTGTCTTTTTTATGGATTTTCAGGTGTTCCGTCAGCTCTTTGATGCGGGCGGTCAGAATGGCAACTTGGACCTCAACGGATCCAGTGTCTGTGACGTGGGTGGCGTAATCGGCCTTGATCTCTTGTTTTGTAGCAGTGTCCATGGCGGGTAAAGGCTGGGCGCGAACCGTGCGCCCGCAGTTGGGAAGGGGGTTGGTTTGAAGGGGGCGACTATAGGGGTCGAAGCGCCTCTTGGCAATCCAAAGTTTGGAGAAAGCCGCGAAAATTTTAGTCGAGGTCCGGGTACTCCTCGAAACTCTCTTTATTTTTCGTGCGGCCCTTGATGCGGAGAGCGGGGGGCTGGAGCAATTTCCAGTCGACCACGGGCAACCAAATGGAACTTTCGGAGACGTGGGGGCTGAGGGTCCACATGAGGAGGACGGCGTGGATAAAGACGGCGGGACTGCGCAGAGGGATGTCGAATTGGCTGATGAGGAGGAGGACAAAGAGCCCCCAGAAGACGGAGAAACGCAGGGGTGTGGCCCAGAGGCTGTCATCTTCGGTGGGGGAGCGGAACAGTCCGCGGAGGCTGCTACTGATCCAGGGCAGAAAGATGAAAATCAGGAGGCTGAACCCGATGAGTCCGAACTCCGCGAGGAATTGCATGAGGTCGTGGTGGACGTTGGCTTTGCCGAAACCCTGGAGAAGGGGCCATTGGTCCTGGGGCAGATAATCGGAGACGAGGTAGCGGTAGCCCCAGCCCCC
This sequence comes from uncultured Verrucomicrobiota bacterium, assembly GCA_964497855.1. Lineage (GTDB taxonomy): Bacteria > Verrucomicrobiota > Kiritimatiellia > SS1-B-03-39 > UBA6053 > CAYLNG01. The sequence goes on from CAZCFM010000077.1 coordinate 14,930, forward strand.
CACGCCATAAACAGGATGGTCCAGCCACATGCGCCAGGCGGAGTCGATTTGAAACCAGCGTCCACTGATTTCCTTGGCGACATCGAGATTGACGGTGGCGGCGGACAATTCGCGGAGATGGACGGGGGAGGCGAAAAAATAGAAGCTATACGCGAGCGCGGACAATCCGAGGGCGAGGGTGAAGCCTCCAAGGAGCCGCTGCACGGGATGCATGCGGGGCCAGGCGAGCACGGCGGTGGTGAGCAGGGTGAGGACCATCGCAATCCAGGCCCCGAGGATGCCCGCGCGGCTGGTGCTGAGATTGGCGGCGAGGAAAAAAATGGGGGTGGACAGGGCCGAGAACAGCAGAAGTTTGAGATTGCGCTCGGCGCGTTCGGTGAAAAGCTCCTTCAGGAACAAACCCGTCGACACAGCGGTCAACAAAATAAAATAGATGGCCCCGTGATTGGGATAGCCGAAGGAACCGTACACGTCGTCGCCGAAACGCTGGAAATTGTACATGCGTTTCCATCCGTAGTTCAGATGCGTGAACGACAGTGCGGCATTGGCGAGGCCGTTGACGCTGGCCACAATCAAGAGCCAGGAACGGGGGACGAATTCGGCGCTGTGTCGAAGGATCAGGGTGAAGCTGAGAATGGGCGCGAACCAGCGGATCATTTCCCAGGATTCGTCACGGCTGATGGACCAGGGGAGTCCGGGGACGGGAGGAGGGGACAATTTCCAGGAGAAGGTGTCGAAGTCCAGATAACGGAGACGGGGTCCGTTGAGGGTTTGGAGGAGGAGGAAGCCCAGGAATCCGAGAGTGGCCCATACGGCCGGATCGCGAAGGAGTCTGCGGAATGTAGCTGAGAAAGGGCGTTCGGCGGAGGGCAGAAGAAAACAAATCCAGGCAAAGAGGGTCAAGGGAAGAAAAGTACTTTGCCAGGGGCGGTAGGTGCCGCCGGCGGCCCAAACGGGGACCACGATCAGGGGGAGAAGACCGATGAATGACAAAGAAGGAAGGCGCGGCATGGATTGTTATGGTGAAAGAAAACATCCGGAACCATGGGGTCCCGGATGTTGTGAGAGGATGAGGTGACCGGAAATCAGCCACCCTGGCCGGCATAGGGGGCGGGTACCTCTGGATTTCGTGGACCGGGGATGTTGCCCACCGGGATGGGCGGGGGAAGGGAGTCCGTCAACACCGGCGGCAGGCTTTGGGCTGTGCCCAGATTGCCCACGAGGTGGGAATACACGGGGTCCGTCAACGTAATATTTGGGGCATTGATGGCCTGAAGAAGTAGGGCATCCTCACCGGCCATTTCGCGCAGAGCGGCAATGAGGTTGGAGGAACCGCGACCTCCGGTGGTGAGTCCCGCGAGGACCGGCGGGACCAACTCACGGGGGACTTTGGGCAGGAGGACGGCCGCGAACGCTTCGGCCTCATCGCCGAGCAGGAAGGCCATGCGGGCAGCATAGTAGGATGCCAGGTAATCGCGCTGCTTGTCGACCAATTTGGCTTTGACAATGCGGTCCAGGATGCGGACCATCAGGTCTGCGGCTTCCGTTGCATTCGCATCGCCCAGAATTTTGCGGATGATGTTGGGGTTGGCCATGAGGGCGTCGAGGTCGCCTTCGCTGGGGGCTTCATAGGCAAAGGCAACGGGAGCGGCCAGACAGAGGCTGGCGAGCAGGATGGAAAGGGTACGACGAATATTCATAGGATTCTCCTGTAAAAAGATCAATAACGGGCGCTGAGGCCCACAGTGAACTGGGTTTCGGTGTAGGAATCGCCAGGGATACGGCTGGAACCGTCTTCAAAACTGGCCTGTCCGAAGAGGCTAAGCCAGGGACGGGGCGTCTGATAATCAATGCGGTACTGATACCAGAGCGTTTCTTTCAGTTCGTCGTATTCCGAACCGCGGGCGGGAAGAGGGGTGAGGTAATCGTCTTCGCGCCACGCCACGGAAAGGCGCTGGGAGATTTGGCGGGTGGTCTGGTGCTGCCAGGCCAAGGAGGCGGAAATCTCCTCGCGGGAACTGCTGCCGGGGCTGGCCACGGAACCAAAACCGGTGCGACCATTCAGCATGATACGGGACTTGGCGGAAGCGGCCCAGGTCAGACTGGCGGCCCATTTGGTGGTGGTGTCTTCGAGTTCTTCTTCGCCGATGGGGGTGCGCTTGAAGGTTTCCTGGCCAATGGACGCGTCGATATCGAGTTTGGGAGTCGGGGAATAACGCACACCCACGAGGTAGTAGGGCTTTTCGGCGTCGTCTTCGAGACCTTCGTCATCGTCAATGCCTAACCCGGCCTTACCGTAGGCCTGGGTGCGTTCACTGACTTGATAACTCAGTTCGCCAGCATACTGATAGCTGGTACGGTCACTGTAACGCTCGTTGTCGTATGCGATGTCAACGAAACCGTAGTTGATCGTGGCACGGAGAGGCTCGGTGATGCGCTGGGAGAGGGTGAAATTCGTGCGGACCTCTTCGCGTTTGACGCGTTCGGCCACGTTTTCCAGTTCCGGGGTGAGGTCGGAATCACCGACGAAATCCCGGGAAATCTCGGTGCGGTCGATGGCGTTTTGGTAGGAAACATCGGACTTGAACGTGGTTTTGGCCTGGGGGCGGGTCCAGAAAAAGCCCACGCTGCCGCCGTAGGTATCGGAATCCAGATTGCTGTTTTTGTCGTAGGTCCGGTTGTTCAGCCATGCGTTGCCGTTCCACTGAGTGGAATCGTTCCAGTAGCGTCCAAGGAGGGACGCCCCGCTGGAGAGAAAGCTGTCCGATTCGTTTTCGTCCAGCACTTCACCGCCTTCATCCAAGGCACGGCGGCGGAGGTTGACGTTGTCGTTATAGTTGTAGCTGCCGGTGAGTTCGGGCGTCAGCACAAGCTGCTGTCCCAAGCGGATCCCGTTGCCGGGCTGCGCGAAGAGCGTGCCTACGCCTGTGCAGAGAATCAATAGAGAAGATGTGATGCGATGTTTCATTAAAAAAGCCCTTTTGCAAAGTTTAGGAAGCTTATTTAAGACTGCCATACAAGGAAATGCAAGAGGAAAATCATTCAATATTGGCTAGAAAATCCGTTTGGTTCCATCGGAAAACACCTGATTTTTTAGGGGGCGCACCGAAACGCAAGCGCGGCGAAGCCGCTTTGGAGTGCGGGACCTTCAGGTACCGCCTTCCTCAGCACAAGCACTCAACCCCAGCGCGGCGGGGGCGCCGATGCTCCATTGTCAGAAGTCACCATGGACCCGTGTGCGCCCCCGCCACCCCGACGTCCCCAGTGTCAACGTGAAGGACGATACGGCGGCGGGGGCGCCGCTGCTCCATTGTCAGAAGTCACAATGGACCCGTGGAGCCCCCGCCACCCCGACGTCCCCAGTGTCAAACTGAAGGACGATAAGGCGGCGGGGGCGCCGCAGCTCCATTGTCAGACGTCACCATGGACCCGTGGTGCCCCCGCCACCCCGACGTCCCCAGTGTCAACGTGAAGGACGATA
>CAZCFM010000078.1:0-9641 GCA_964497855.1 uncultured Verrucomicrobiota bacterium
ATCGTCCCCTCCGCTTCGTTCACAAAATGAATGAAGGCAACCTCACTGCCGGTCAAATCCTCCGCAACCTCCTGCGCGTGCTGCATGAATTCTTTTTCACCCAGTTGCTCCAGCATGTGGGGGAAGTTCAACTGCGCCTCGGCCCGCCTCCGCACGGCATCCAGATACAACTGCTGTTCCTTCTGTTGCGTGATGTCCACGCTGCTGGACAGAATGCGCCCCTTGCCCTCCAGTATGATGTGCTGGAGGGTGACCATTTCCCAGAAGTATTCGCCGGTGATTTTCCGGGATTTCCATGGAAAAGTCTGGGTGCCGTTTTGCAAAGCCAGACGCAGATGCGTATTCGCACATTCCAAGGTAAAAGGCTCTTCCTCCAGCCAGACGCCTCCCTGATTAAATTGATCCACGTGTTCAAATCCAAAGGAATCCAGTGCTGCCTGGTTCGCCACGAGGATTTCCATGGTCTCCGCGTCATGAATCAGACTTCGGACCGGGCTCTGTTGGAACAATGCACGAAAACGAGACTCGCTGTTTTCCAGCAATTGCTGGGTGTTTTTGTTGTCCGTGATATTGTCAAAGGTGATGCCGACGCGTTGGTTCGGAAGCGGGAAGGCTTTCACGGCATAAGCGGCCTCCAGCACGCGCTTGTCGGAGTAATAAAAATCCTCGAATTCTCCAGCCTTTCCGTTGCGCACCACTTCTGCAAAGCGTTTCGGAACCCCAAGATCGCGCAAGGCGGGGAAAATCTCATCGATGTATTTCCCCACCAGTTCCGCGGGAGGAACACCGGTCAGCCGCCCACTGGCCGCGTTTGCGACGATCATGCGCAGCGTTCGGTCGTCCTCCACATCCTCCAGCTCATAGACATAGAGGCCCATCTGCATGTTGTTGAGGATATCACTGGCCTGGCGGAGGCCAGCCTCCGTTTCTTTGAGCGGGGTAATATCGACATGACAGCCGGCCATGCGAATCGGCGTTCCATCCTCGGCCCATTCGATGACTTTCCCCGCGCAGATGACATAGACCGTGGAGCCGTCTTTGTGGCGATACCTGACCTGATTATAGAAGGGTTCCCTCCCCCGCGACTTCACATGCCGGTCAAAAGATTCCAGAACCGCGGGCAGGTCTTCAGAAAAGGCCATACGTTGCCACGCCTCCGGCGAGTTCTCCATTTCAGGATCCTCATACCCGAACATCCGTTTGAAGGCGGGGCTGAGGTACTCGGTGTTGTCCTTCAGATTCCAATCCCAGAAGCCGGAAAGCGTGCTTTCCACGATGTCCCGGAGGACAGACTCGGAGCTGGCAAGCGCTTTCTCCTTCCGCATCCGATCGTCGATGTCCTGACAAAGCCCATACAGCCGCTTGCAGGTGCCAGCCTCCATTTGCGGGATGCCCCAGACTTTGACCCAGCGCACATTTCCTTTCGCGGTGAGGATGCGGGTCTCCATTTCGAAGGGGATTCCTTGCTGAATGGCGTTTTCCACATGAGAGCGTATGGTCTCTCTATCCTCCGGCAGGTAGAAGAGAAGGCCATCGGCCACGCGAAGGGGCTGGTCCTGCTCCACCTCGTGCAGTTCCCGCGTGACGCGGCTCCAGGTGACATCCCCTGTTCCCGGATCGACCTCCCAATGTCCAATGCGCGCGGCGGCGTTGCTGCGTTCCAGCAGATCCAAAAGCCGTTGTTCCTCCTCCTCCGCCTTGTGGGACCGGGTGATATCGATATGGCTGCCCACCATGCGCAGGGGATTGCCGCGTTCGTCCCGTTCCACAACCCGGCCGGAACAAAGGATCCAGATCCAACTCCCATTTTTGTGGCGGAATCGGGATTCCTTGTGGAAGGAAGGGCTTCCATTTGAGGACAGGTGTTTTTGCATCAGCCGTTCCGCTTCCGCATGATCCCCGGGGTGTATCAGTCTGCGGTAGGTCTCCGGGCTTTCCTCGAGTTCGTTGGGCCCGTAGCCCAACATGCGGCAGCAGGAGGGGCTGTAATACACGCGTTCCTGCGGCAGATTCCATTCCCAGTAGCCCGTGATGTCCGAATCCAGCACCATGTCGAGGGTATGGAAACGTTCCGACTGGAGGTCCCGGGCTCGGATTTCCTCCGTTCTGTCCTGCAAAAAGACCAAATAGTCGGAGGCCTGCTTGGATGAGTTTTCGCCTGGGAGAGGTTGGATGCTGACTTCAAAAACCGAGTCACCGCCGGAGGAGCCGCTGAAGTGGATTTCCGCCTTGCAGGCATCCCGCTTCGTGAGGGTTTGTTGAACCAGACGGCGCAAGGCCGACGGGTTGGGCACCACACGTCCGCTGTGGTAAATGGATTGGATGCTGCCCGGATTGCGGGTTGGGGGGATGCCCAACAGCGCACGGGCGGCCACATTGAGTTCAAGGATGCGGCCCTCCTGGTCCATGCGCAACGATGCTATGGGGGAGCTGAGGAAGTGCTCAATATAGCGCTCGTTGTTGCGCTGGAGTTCCTCCGCCGTGGCCCGGAGTTCCTCACCCTGCATTTCCAGTTCCACCTGATGGACGCTGAGTTCGTGCAGCAGTTCCTGCAAGTCGCTCACGGGGAGTTTGGCCGTTCCGCCCTCGGATCCGAGTTGTTGCAGAAAGGCTTCCGCTTTGCGGCGGAGCTGCTCCGAGGTGCTCATGCTCATCTCAGGCGTTCCTTATCTTTGGCGGCGCGGTACATCGCCTCCACATCGTTGAAGTCGGTGACAACGGTGATTTTGCGGCGGGTGCCGTCCGTGCGTTTCAGGAGGCTGGCGCGCACGGCGATCTGATGGAGAACCCCCTGTTTGTCGACCACATCCCAAATCGCCGGAAGCTCCAGACCCGTGCGGATAAACTCGTCGTGAAGGCTGGCGGCCTCCTTCTGAAACGTTTCCGGCACAACAAGGCTGAAATGGCGGCCAATCAGCTCCTCCGGCGTGTAGCCATAGATGCGGCAGTATGCCGCGTTCATCTGCACAAAGAAGCCCTTCTCGTCGGTGACGCAAATGCCCACATCCACGGTGTACAGGATGCTTTTCAACTCCGCCTCGGCGTCGGTGATGCGGCTGACATCCACGAGGGAGGCGACAAAGCCCTGCACGCCGCCGTGGTCCACATGATAGGGGATCATGCGCAGCAGGAAGGTGCCATGGGGATGGACGGAGAGAACCTCCTCGTGCAGACGCCGCCGGTCGCGCAACATGCTGGGGGCGGCGCTGAGAATGGAGCGCAACACAGGATGCGCGAAGGTCGTGAGGCTCCGTCCCATATCGGTCTCGTGCAGTTCCGTGACCCGCCCGAAAACCGGCGTGAAGCGCCGGATTTTCAGATCGGCGTCAAAGAAAATCGTGCCAATGTCCGTGCTGCGCGCAAAGTTGGCCATGTCGTCGTTGAGTTCCGTCAGCTCCTGGATTTTGCCCTGGTATTCGGCATTGACGGTGTAGAGTTCCTCGTTGACCGACTCCAGCTCCTCGTTGGTGCTTTGCAGTTCCTCGTTGGCGGCGAGGAGTTCCTCGTTGGCGGCCTGAAGCTCCTCGTTGGCGGTTTCCTGCTGCTCAATGGAGGCTTGCAGGCTTTCGCGGGTATTGAGAAGGTCCTCCTCCAGGCGCTGGATGCGTTCGAGAAGATGGTGTTGCTGGTTGAAGGTTTCGCCCACCGCCTCGGCCACGGGAAGATTCTGATCCTCCAGAAACGTGATAAGCACCACCTGGCCGTGTTCGCCCTTGGAGTCAAAGGCTTCGGCCTGCAAACGCACGGTATCGCCCGCCGCGTCGCCGTCGTGGATACGAATGGAGCGGAATTCCACCACACGTTTTTCGCGCACCGCCTGGCTGGCGGCGGTGCTGATGGCGAGGCCAAGATCGCGGTTGACCATTTTCAGGACATCGAGGTTCACCGGTCCGCCGGAAAAGGTCAGGTAGCGGTCCACCGGACCAAGCGTGTAGAGAAGCTGATGGCGCTGGTTGATGACAAGGGTGGCGGGCGCGAAGCGCTTGAGCAGGTGCTGCTGAATGGTTTCCTGGGTGCTGGAGGCGGCGCGGCGCGTGCGCACGGAGCGGGGCTCGTCTTCCGCGCCCGTCATCCAGGAACTGTTGTCGCTGAAGCTGGGAACGGAGTCTGAGTATTTAAGGGGAATGCCGCGCGACTTTTGGTAGATGCGGTGTTTGGAGTCGAGAGTGCTGAAGGCGTAGGAGAGGTCGCCGAGGGTTTCACTGCTGCCCAGGAAAAGCAGGCCTTCGGGGAGGAGGGCGAAATGCATGAGGCCCAGCAGTTTTTTTTGCGCCTCCGGGCGAAGATAAATCAGCAGGTTGCGGCAGGTGACCAGATTGATTTTAGTGAAGGGCGGGTCGCTGAGCAGATCCTGGCGGGCGAAGATGAGGCGGTCGCGGAGAGTGCGGTGGATGCGGAAGTTTTCCTGGCCGTCGGCCTGGAAGTAGCGTTCCAGAAATTCGGGAGGGAGGTCAGCGACGACGCTTCGGGGATAGACACCCGCGCCGGCAATCTCCAGGGCCTGGCGATCCACGTCGGTGGCGAAGACCTTGTAGTCGACCCGCGGAAAGTGGGTGGTCCGCAGTTCCTCGCAGAGCATGGCCAGCGTGTAAGCCTCCTCGCCGGTGGAGCAGGCGGCGGACCAAAGGCGCAGGCAACTGTTGGGCGGCATCCGCTCGAAAGCGTTTTCCAAATGCTGGCGCAGGGCGAGAAAGGACTCGCTGTCCCGGAAAAATTTGGTCACCCCGATGAGAAGGTCTTTGCCGAGCGAGGCGGCTTCGGTGCCCGACTGTTGGAGGCAGTGGAGATAGTCCTGCACCTCGTGAACCTGGAGGATGTTCATGCGCCGCTCGATGCGCCGCGCGAAGGTCGCATGTTTGTAGAGCGAAAAATCCATGCCCGTCACCTCCTTGAGGCGGTGGCAGATTCGCTCAATGTGGGTGGAGTGTTCCGGGATGACCTGTTGGGGGTCTTTGGGAATGAAGGCGAAGGGGTGGTGGGCGAATTTGACGAGCTGGGCAGCCATCTCCTCGACCGGAAGAATAAAATCCGCCGCCCCTGTTGCAATCGCGCTGGTCGGCATGCCCGCGAATTTCGCGGAGGCCTCCGCCTGCACCATGATCATGCCGCCGGCTTCTTTCACGGCGCGGATGCCGCGGGCCCCATCGCTCCCCGTGCCCGAGAGGATGACCGCAATGGCCCGGTCGCCACGGTCCGCCGCCAGCGATCGGAAAAAAATATCAATCGGCAAATTCAGGGACTTGCCGGCCGGGGAGGGGCTGAGATTGAATTTCCCATCCTCCATCGTCAAATTGAAGCGCGGCGGAATCAGATAAATGCGGTTTGTCTCCGCAGTGACCCCCTGCTCCGCCCGTTGCACGGGGATTTTGGTCGCCCGCTGCAACAGCTCCACCATGAGACTTTTGTGGTCGGGTGCCAGATGCTGAATCACCACGAAGGAGAGGCCGCTGTCCACTGGCATTTCCGCGAAAAACAAACGCAAGGCCTCCAGACCGCCCGCCGAGGCCCCCACTCCAACAACATACGCAGACTGTCCCGAACTCTTGTGAGCCGTGCTTGCGGGAAGGGGCGAAATGTTTTCAGGATCAATTTCGTTGTGCATAGATCACAGTTGGAAACGGGTGTGTTTTAATTTTACGCCGATCCATGGCAATTGTTCAATTCTTATCCGATTTATTTTCAACGACATTCAGTCCTTGAAATGCTTCTGGCACGGGTTTTGGGTGGACAAATGGTCCTGCTGTCATACGGGAACGCTGAACACACCCCTCCCTGGAAAAACCTATGAAAAAATTCATCAACGAATTCCGTTCCTTCGCCGTTAAAGGCAACGCCATTGATATGGCCGTCGGCATCGTCATCGGCGGCGCCTTCACCAAGATCGTCACGTCCCTCGTCAATGACATCATCATGCCTCCGCTGGGCCTGCTGCTGGGCGGCATCGATTTCAGCGACAAACGCATCGTCCTCCAGGCGGCGGTGAAAGATGTGGTGCCGGAAGTACCGGAGGTGGTGATCCGCTACGGCATACTCATCAATAGCGCCATCAGCTTTGTGATTGTGGCCTTCGCCATGTTCCTGGTTGTCAAGGCCATGAACGCCGCCAAGAAAAAAGAAGCCGCCGCCCCCAGCCCCGCGTCCGTCCCCACGGTCCAGGAAACCCTGCTCACCGAAATCCGCGACCTCCTGAAAGATAAAAAATAATGTCATTCCGCATTTCCTCACTCGTCACTCGTCACTCGTCACTCGTCATTCTCTTCCTCCTCTCCCTTCCCCTCCTCGCCCAGAACACCGATGGCTTCGAAACCCGCACCCACGCGGGACTGACCCTCAACCGGGGAAACAGCGAAACCACCCAGCTCACGCTCGGTGCCGATACGAAACGCATTCAGGACAGCAACGAAATCACGGCCAACGCCGCTTACACCTACGGCCAGACCACCACCCGCCGCGACGATGGCAGCGAAGAAACCAGCACCAACGTCGACAAGGCCGACGCCCAGGCACAGGTCAACCACCTTTACACCGCACGTACCTACGGACTCTTCAACCTCTCCGCGCTCAGCGACGAAATCGCCCGCATCGACTACCGCATCCTCGCCGGTCCCGGTCTCGGTCATTATCTTGTCCGCAACGACATCTGGACCCTCTCCAGCGAGTTGGGTGCTGCAATGCTGACCGAAAACGTTGAGAATTCGAGTGAAAGCTACATGGTCCTTCGCGCCGCTCAGAACTTCGAACGCAAACTCAACGACCACGCCCGCGTCTGGCAAACCCTTGAGTTCCTTCCCCGCGCCGAGGATGTGGATTCCTACCTCCTGAACGCCGAACTGGGCGTCGAGGCCCGCCTGAACGGCAGCCTCAGCCTCCGCGTGGTCCTGCAAAACAAATACGACTCCACGCCCGCCTCCGACCGCAAAAACAACGAACTGACCATCATCTCCGGCATCTCCTACGCGTGGTAGAGTCGTCCCCCCGCGCGGGGTTCCGGCCTACGGGGCGCTGCGGACTTTCGACAGAAACGACCCAAGGTAATCCAAATAACAGCGCGAGCCGGGCACATCGATCTTGTGGATGTTGACGGAGGCGACCACGGCCTCGCAGGCATTGCACCAAATCGTTTCTGACACTGGCTCGGGATTCGTTTCATTGCCCGCTTCCGCGAAACGCACATCCGCACGGGCTTCGATCAGGTTTGCCACCAACCGGGCTAGGAAATCGTCCCGCTCATTGCCCTGGGGAATCGCCGGATTTTGTCCTTTCAGGACCTTGACCGCCCGAAGCAGGGCCGAACGAACCTGGGAGTCGTTGAGCAGAAGTCCCTTGGACTTCGCTTCCGCATCCGCGCGGCCGATCCGTGCTTCAAGTTGATACACAAGCTGCGCGTAGAATTCATCCCGGAGACGGTCGTGTGCTTTCATGGTGAAAGTCCCATAGAGGTCAATCCTCGCCCATGCAAGTTTGTTTTTGCAGAAACACAGACGCGGGGGTCAATCGCCAATGGACTACTCAAAAGAAGGGCTTGACCCAACGGAAATATCTGGAGAAAGAACTGAATGATGATCCCCCTCCACACTTCGTTTCTCTTCCGCCTGGTGATGTTGCTTATGATTTCATCGCTTCTCCTTCGTGCCGCTGAGCCGGGGCCAGCTCCCTGGCGTTCGTCCTTGTATCCGGAGGACTAGACGCCTCCCCGCGCGGTGGATTTTTACAAGGATGCCTTTCTTCAGGACTTTTCCACGGCGGGATACCAGCGCGGCGAACGCGTTCTTCCACAGGTGGAGGGCCCGGTTTTCGACGTGCGGGACCACGGAGCCGATCCCGAAGGACTTCAGGACAGCACCCCCGCCATCCAGGCCGCGATCGATGCGGCGGGAAAAGCCGGCGGCGGCGTGGTCTGGCTGGGCGAGGGAACCTTCCGCGTTGCCCCGGCTCACGACGCCCTGCACGCGCTCTGGATTCAGCATCCCAACGTGGTGCTGCGCGGCGCCGGCAGCGGCAAGACCTTCCTTTTCAATCCGGGGACCCGCATGAACAACCGATCCGTGCTCCGCGTGGGCGCGGCGGATGGCGGCAACTGGAGGCGGGAGGAGACGCTGACCTCACTTCGCGAAGACCTGCGCGGCCCCACATCCGTGATTCCGGTGGAGGACCTGGGCGACATCCGCGCCGGCGACTGGGTGGTGCTGCGCGCCGATGCCACCGAGGCCTTCATCGCCGATCTGTCCATGCGGGAGTTGTGGGGCAACGAGGCCGCACGCCTCAACCTGGGTGGACCCTTGTTTTACCGTCAAGTGTTGCGCGTGGATGCGGAGGCCAAGAAGCTGCACATCGACGCCCCCATTCGTTTTGTGCTGCTCCGCCGCGACCAGGCCCGCGTCTCGCGCACGCCGCCCCTGCTGGAAAACGTGGGCCTGGAGGGCTTTTCCCTCGGCAACGCCCAGCATCCGCAGTCCGGCAAAGGCTGGGGCGAAGAGGACTACCGCAACGAAAACCTTCCCGCCCACGACGCGCATTTCGCGACCCTGGTCAGCTGGCGCGGCGCACAACATGGCTGGATGCGCGATGTGGCCTCCTACCGTCCCGTTGGAAACTCCCTGGATGTGCACATGCTCTCCAACGGCGTCGATCTGCGCTTCGCGCGCGGCATCACCCTCGAAAACGTCCGCATGTCGCGCCCGCAGTATGGCGGCGGCGGCGGCAATGGCTACATGATCCGTTTTTCCGCCGCGCAGGAGTGCCTGGCCCTGGATTGCGAAGTCTCCTGGAACCGCCACGGTTTTGTTTTCTCCGGCATGCAGACCTCCGGCAACGTCATCCGCGGAGGCCGCGCCGCGCACACGGGCTGGCAAGGCGAAGGCGGACGCACCAACGGACGAGGCAGTGACCACCACATGCACCTCAGCCAGAGCAATCTCATCGACAGTGTCCAGCTCGACCGGGACTTCTTCCAGGCGGCCTGGCGCGGACGATGGGGCAACACCGCCCACGCCCTCACCGCCACCCACATCGTCTACTGGAACCTGGAGGGGCTGGACTATTTCCCCAAGCACGAATGGATCGTCGACAGCGAGCAGTTCGCCACCGGCTACATCATCGGCACCCGCGGTCCGGCACCGGCCATCAAACTCTCGAAGCAGTCACCGGCCCAGACCGACCCGCCCGACCACGTGGAGGGCCTTGGACGCGGCGGGGATCTGCTCCCCCGCTCGCTCTACGACGACCAGCTTCGCCGGAGGTTATCCCCAGGCAATCCATGACAACCGTTCGCCAGCCTCTCCTACGCATGGTAGGAAACTGCGACTTGTAAATTAGAAAAAGTATGGTATGTAGTGATGGTATGCAAACAATGACGCACCGCACAACCTTCGCCCTGGATGAACCCACGGCCCGCCGCTTGAAACGTCTTGCCTCTGTCTGGAAGGTTTCGCAGGCCGAGGTTGTTCGCCGTTCCGTCGAACAGGCGGAACAGGTCGTTGAAGCCCTCGCGACAGATCCTCTGGCTCTGCTGGAAGCCTTCCATGCGAAAGGCGGGGTGGATGTCCAACGCGCCACTGCATGGATGTCCGAGGTGGACGAAGGCCGGAGTGCATGGCGGACAGGAGCATGATCTGCCTGGACACCAACTACCTGATTCGGGC
>CAZCFM010000078.1:9741-18338 GCA_964497855.1 uncultured Verrucomicrobiota bacterium
CTCAATCGAAAATTTCGTTCGCGGCGCGTCGGCCTGCTTCCGCGCCGATCCCGCCAGTCAGAGCCCCGGTGGCCGCGCCCAGGGTCGATCCCACGATGCGCTTGAGGCGGTTGCCCCAGGAGTTTTCGCGCTGCGCGAGGGCTTCCTCTTCGGTGGCCGCCAGGCGCTGCGCCTGGGCACGCATCGCTTCAGCATCGGCCTGCGCGGCGGCCAGTTTGCGGGCGGCGGCATCGCGTTCGGCCGCTTCGCGCTCGCCAGCCACCTGCTCCATGCCGGCGTGCGCATCGGCCAGCGCCTGGTCGCGGCGCTTCTGACGCCTCTCCGCAAAGCTGTCCATCGTTCCCGTCGGCGCGGTGGGCGGCGTCCATTCCCCGACGGACTCCGCATCGCGCAGCGGGTTCGCGGGACGCGGCGTGGGCGTCGGAGCGGCCGGAGGCGGGTCGCGCTCCAACCAGACGGACAAGGTCGGGACATCGTCGCGTTGACTGCGCAGCGTGGCCCAGGTCTGGATTTCGCTCAAAAGTTGCGACGCGTCGGCCATCGTATCCGCCAGACCCGTCTCCACAATCTGCCGACGCAGTCCCGCAAAATCCACTGGCACCTCGGACAGCTCAATCGAGAGCAAAAAGGACTCCTCCTTGGCGGCTTCGGCCGCGGCAAAGGTTTCCATAAACGCGCCAAACGTTTCGCGGGCCTTCTCGCCGAAACGCGTTTGCAGATTGTTGCGCAGACGCGTGATTTCGCGCTGCTGCCACGCGGCGAGCGCCTCGCGCACCTGCAGCGCATCGGGCGCGGGACAACGTTCCGTCAACGCCCCCTCCTGCGCGGCCACCTGTTCCGTGAGTTCATAGCGCAACGCTTCGCGCAGCAGCAGTTGACGGTCCGGGAGTTCAGCGGCCTGCACGAAGAGAAAAAAGCAGAAACAGAACAGCGATTTCATGATTCATCCTTCAGGGAGTGTTGACACGAAGCTGAATGCGCCCGCCAGCGATGTCGAGCACCTGCAGTTTCAGACCCTCAGGTGGATTCAGCACCAGAGCTTCGGCGAGTTCTTCGGCGGGAAGGGCCGAATCACTGGAAAACTCCGCCGCGCCCGCCGTGTAGGAGCGCTGCACCAGATTGCGCAGCTCGGCGTCACGCGCACGGAAATTGTCGCGCAACGCTTTCAGTTTCCAGAGTTGGTCCACGCCGCCGACCACGAGTTCGATGCGATGGGCAAACGCCACTTCGCCGCCTGTCTGCGCCGCACCCGGCTGCCAGCGGGCCGCCAGTTCCGGCACAAGTTTTTCCAGGCTCTTCTCCGCCGCCGCCCGCAACGCCTTCGCACTGCCACCCACGTCCTCCAGCGCAACGATACTGGCGTCTTCGGACACCGCCGTGATCGTCGCCGCATTGTCGGTGCGCACGGCACGCAAGGTCACCACCGCCTGGTACGCGCGTAGATTGCTGTCCGCAATCCGATTGGCCGCCGGTTTGGAAACCGCCTCCCCAACCAGCACAACCTCTGCCCCAAACTGCAATCCCAGGGCCGCCGCGCCGCGGTTGTCGCCCGCCATCGTCAACAACTGCTGCCCCCGCGCCAGCGTGCTGCGGACCATGTCCTGATCCACCACTGGCACATTCATCGCCTGCAACTTGCGGATGGCCAAGGCCTCTACTTCCGAGGTCGCAATCGTGCCCAGACTTTTTTCATCGACCATCAACATCACACGGGGCATCTGCGAGGGCGTTTCGGCCCGCGCCACGGCCGCAGCACTGCCCACTTCCTCCTGCCAGACCGTGTAGGGCGTGGGCGGAGGCGGAGACGCGCAGCCCGCCAACAGCAAGGCCGCGACCAAGGCATGGAAACCGCATTTCATCGGGCGTTCTCCAACTTGCGCACCCGCTGCTCGAGTTTATCGAGGTCCGCGACTTTTTTCTCCACGGCGCTGATGCGTTTTTCAATGTCGTCGATGCGTCGTTCGAGATTGTAGGTGGCGGTGGGCGTGCGGTTCGTCCGGCCCATGCGTTCCTCCAACGTCTCCAGACGACGATTGAGGTTTTCAATATCTCGTGTGTTTTCGCGAATGGCGGGTGGAGGCGCGGGAGTCTGCGCCATCAACGGAAGGCAACACAACAACAGGGTGACGTAAAACGGTTTCATGAGGTTCTCCTTATTCGGTGGTATCGACGGGGCCATTTTGAATGGGCGGACGGTTTTTCCAAGCCTCCCGGTCGCGAGCGGCCTGGGATTCGATCTGCGCCCGCGTGCCGGCGCTGAGCATTCCAAAATAGGGTTCGTCCGCCCCGCCGTTGCGCCCTTCGGTAAAGCAGTAGGTGTTGTAACTGCTCATCACCTGCGTGCAGCAGCGCAGGCACAACTGTTCCTGTTTGGGAATTTGAGATTCCTCGCTGCAGCGGGCGCAGGCTTTGGTCCCCGAGTACGCGGGCACTGCCGTCGCCGCCGGCTTGACTGTGGTGATCGGAGGAGTGGTTGAAGGCGGAGTCACACTTGTGCCCGCAGTGCCGGTGGTGATCGCCGTGTCGGTGGACGTCGGAGGCACTGGCGCGTTCGGATCCGCCGGAGGCGGCACGGCTTCCCCGGGCACGGACGACGGAGGCGGTGGAACGCCCTGCGGCGTGGCCCCCGCGACCTCGGGAGGCGGCACAGTTCCTGGCACGCCGGGGACCGGTGCGCCCCCCCCCTGCCCTCCTCCGGCACTCTCCCCGGGCGGGGGCTCTTCTTTTTCCGGCTTGTCCGGACCATAGATTTTCTCGTTGGCCTTTTGCGCCGCCGCGTTCCCCAACTCCGCGCCAAAGGTCTCCGCTCCCTGCGTCAACCCATCCTCCAACGCCTTTCCAAGGGTGTTTCCCCAGGAATCCTTCTGGTCGGCGGCAGCAGCTTTTTTGGCACTCTCGTCCATCGCATCTTTGAATTCCTGCCCGCTGCTTTCCTTGACATTTTTCGCCTGAAGTTTGTCACTGTCCCCCGCCTTCGCGGCTTCCGCCATCGCGGAGTTCTGCGACATCGTCTCAAACGACTGCTCCGTTTTTTTCTCCTGATCGGCCTCTTTCTTCCCCGCAAAGCCCTCCACACCGGCCGCCGGATTCGTATCCACCGCCCCCTCCGTCTCCGCCGACGTCCCCTCCTCTCCCTTCAACTTCGCCGCCTGTTCCCGGTCCGCTTTTTTCTGGGCCAGCACCGCGCTCAACTCTTCCAGCGGCTTGCTGTCCTTCTGCCCGAAATAGGCCTCGGCCGCTTTCTCCGCCCCCACCGGACTCGCCCCCATCGCGACCAGACGATCGGCCATCGCCTCCTTGGCGATTTTGACGTCGTCCGGTGTCCCGTAGATGAGTTTTCCCAAACCCAGGGCCGCTTCATTCGACGTCTCCCATCCGAATTTGGCCGTCTTTTGCGCGCCCTCCGCGATTCCGGCGGCCAAGTCCTTGGCCCGCTGACCCGCCGTGTCGTCCGCTTTTTCATACTCGTGGTCCACCCACTGAGGCGCGGTCACCTTGTGTTCCTTGAAAGCCTGGTACAATGGCCCATCGTTGCCTTTGGCTTTCTCCTCCAGCAGTTTTTTCACCTCGGCCTTGTCCATGCCCGCGTTCCGCAGGCGGTTTTCCGCCTCCAAGTCGAAGGCCTCCGCATGAGTCTTGTTGGCCGCTTCCGTGGCCCGGTCCGCCTGCCAGGCATCGGCGTTCGATCCCCAGATTTTTTTATTGGCGGAATACAGCCCCATCGTCGCCTCGTCGGCCCCGAATTCCCCCGCCGTTTTCGCCGCACCCGTGTAGTCGCCTTTTTTCACCTGCTGCTTGATGTCCTCCGCCGTCGACCCAATGTCGATGATGGCCAACCCCTTTCCCGCCGCATCCAGGCCCTTGCCCACCTTGCCCACATCCGGCGCGTCGGTCCTTGGCCCCTTCGTCTCCAGATCGGTCCTCGCCTTCTGGTTGGCCTCGGCCGTGGCCCTGTTTCCCTCCGCCACTGCGTCCCGCCGGCCTTCGATGGCCTCCGACGTCGTGGGCGTGTCGCCATAGTTGGCTTTGTTCCGCGCATCGTCCCAGGCCTTGTTTCCCGTCGTCTCGGCTTTCTTGGCCGACTCCGCGAGCTTGCCGCGCGTGTCGTCGATCGCCTTCCCCTTCTGCGTCGCATCGGCCACGTTGTTGCGCATCTCCGCATCCAACTCCTGCTGAAATTTATCCACCTTCTCCTTGCGGACCTCCGGCTCCTCGCCCAAATGCGACACGCCGCTGCGGATCTCATCCCCGTACTGCTGATACGTTTTCGCCTTATCGTACAAATCCTGTTTCGCCGGGTCCGACGAATGTCCCGTCGCATCGCCAAGTTTGCTGACCGTCTTGGCCTGGTCCTTCAGATTGCCCCGCTTCTGCGCGTCGATGAATTTCTTTTCATTGTCGAGCGCATACCCCTCCGGATCGCGCACACCTTCACCGCTTTTCGTCCCATGCTGACCTTCCGTGCGCGTCACTTTTTCGCGTCCGCCCTCTGTGCCGTGCGCATCGCCGTCGCCCACCAGTCCTTCCGATCCGGCCTTCTGCCCGGGTTTCCACAACACTTCGTCGGTCGTTTTGTTGACGACTTTATGCCCCTCGTCCACCACCGTGTCCCCGCGCGAGGTCCACTGCTCTTGTTTCGCCTTTGCCGCCTCCGGCGTGTCCGCCGTCCAATCCCCGTCCGCCCGCACATCCTTGGGCGCACTGCCCGTGCTCTTCACGCCCTCAATTTGATTGCCGGGTTCAAAATCCTTCAGGCGCGGATCGCGTTTCTGATACGCCTCCCGCGTGCCCTGGTCTTTCGCGAGGTACTCCTTTTCCAGATTTTTGTACGCGGGGCTGTCGGTGTCAATCTTGCCGTCTTTCGTCTTCGGCACTTCGGAACGCGCCCGCTGGTCGTAAATCTCTTTCAAACGGTCCAAATCCGCCTTCTGCTGACGCCTCAATTTCTCCACTTCGCTTGGAGCCGGAGGCGCCTCCCCCGTGTTTTTCGATTTCAGCGTGCGCCAGGTGTTGTCGTCCTCCTCTTTCGCGGCGGGCGTCTGCGCCCAGAGCGTGCCGAGCATCACAACCAGCAGAAACATCCATCGCATTTTTTTCATGGCGTCCCCTTGATCTCGAGGGTTTCAGACCACTCACTGACGAGTCCATCCGCATCGACCGCGCGGACATGAACACTGATTTTTTTACCCACCGTTTCGGCCGGCAACACGCAGCGGGCTTCGCCGACCTTCGCCAGCTCCCGTCCGCCCATAAATTTCTTCTCGCCGACCTCGTACTGCGCAATGTCCTCCTGCATCGGCGCGGACCAGGTGATTTCAACCCCCGTTTCCTTCGCGCTGAACGCCAGCCCCGCTGGCGCGTCCGGCAAAGCCTTGCTCATGCCCCGCGAGGCCTCCGACCACAAACTCTCCAACCCGTCGCGATCCACGGTCCGCAGACGATACCAGCGCTCCGTCGACGGCTTCAGTCCGGATTCCGCATACCCCGACGCCTCCGCCGTCCCGATGCGCTTGAATCCGTCCGCCTCCCGATCCGAGGCCCAAATCTCCACGCGCGCAATGTCCGCCTCTGGCGGTGCCTCCCAGGACATCTCAATCCGCCCGGCCAATCCAGAGACCACCTTCGGCACTGCCGGCGTGGCAGGCACAGGTTTGGTCACCGCTTCCACCACCGCGCTCCACTCCGACACCGCTCCCGTCGGATGCAGCGCGCGGATGCGATACCGATACCGCGTTCCATCCTTCAGCGATGCCTTGCCCTCGCCCTCCGCCCGAAAACGTCCGCCGAAATCCTTGGCCGCCTCCCGTTCCCGCCCCGGCACTTTGCCCAAGGTTTCGAACTCACCCTCTCCCTCCGCCCGCGCGAGTTCATAGGCCACCACCTTGTCGTCGTCGGACACCCACCAGGTCAACGCCACCTGACGCGGCAGACCCGACACCGCCTCGAACGACAACACCATCGGCGGGGCCTCGCGGGTGCGCGCCTCCGCAATCTCCGACAACGCGCTCTCCGCCCCCACACCGTTGATCGCCTTGACGCGGTACTGATACGCCGTGCCGTCCGGAAGTTTCCCGGGGTTTTCCCCGCCATCGAGAAAGCGCGTGTTTTCGCGGCCTTTCACCGTGCCAATGCGAACCCACTCGCCAGCCGGGGCCGTCGCACGAAAGAGGTCGTAGCGCACAACATCGCCTTCGGCGGAGGCTGTCCACTCCAGCGGCACGCAGCGCAGCTCGTTCGAAGTTCCCGACAGCCCCGCCACCGCCGCCGGCGGCGGACGCGTCGTGACCGCCACTTCTGCCGACACCCCGCCACGGGCACCCACCCGGTTGACCGCACTCACGCGATACCGATATTCGCTGCTGTCAGCCAGAGGCGACACCGAGGTACCACCCTCGCGGAATTCCGTTTTGGTCACCTCGCCCACTTTTTCAAACGCGGCGCCGCCCAGGGCGCGCTCGACGATGTATTTTACCACACCCTCGGACACAGATGCGTTCCAGCTCAGGGACACCGCGCGGGCGGCGGGCGTGTCGGCCCGCAGGTTGTCCGGTGCCTCCGGAGGGGGCGCGGTCATGCTTTCGCGGACGGGCGAAGGTACGCTTTCCCGGTTCAACTCGTCAATCGAACTCAGCCGGTAATAATAACTCGTCGCATCGGCCAGACCTTCTTTTCCGCCGCGATCAGAGTAGGTCGTTTTGCCGGCGGCAACGACGGCAATTTCCTGGAAAGGCCCCTTTGGATCTTCCGCGCGGGAAATGCGGATTTTCCAGGGGCCGGCGGGAGGCGCCCAGCGCAGATTGACTTCGCGGAGTCCCAGGTCTGAAAGTGAAAAATCCCCCGGAGCTTGCGGGGGAAGGGCGGCGGGTGCGGAAAAAACAGGAGATTCCGGTTGTTGTCGTGGCGGCGTTCCCGAGGGAGCCTGGGCGACTTTCCGCTGCACATGCCAGTTGCGCGTCAGTGAGGCAATCATGCTCGAAATCACCTGGCGGGCATGGCCCGACAAGGTGGCGCTGCGGTCTTCCGCCCGCATCGAATGCCCCACGCTCCACATCACCTGCCCCGACACGCAGTCGATCATGCGCACCGATGCCCCGACCACCGGATAACTGCGGCCCTTGATCGCCACCGTTCCATACTCGTCCACCGTGCCGAGAATCACCCCGTCCGCGCCCAGCATCCGACCCGCCGCAATGGCGGCCTGTTCCGACAGCCCGGCCATCGACAATTCCGTTTCGCCCAGCACGCCCGAAATCTGGCTCCGCTCCACCAGCGTGTAGCGCCCCGTGCGCAGCAACTCCGTCGTGAAAATATCCGACACCGAGCTCCCGATCAGTTCCGTCGGTGCCTTGAAGGGCAGCACGGCCACGCGTTGAATCGACGAAGGACGCGGCGCCACGTAGACGCTCACGGGATTTTCCGTGCTGTTGTTGGACGAACAGCCCGCCAGCACCAGAGCCAGCCACGCCATCCGCCACGAAAAAAAGTATTGTCCTATGTTTTTCATATGCAGGACCATTCTAAACCCCTCCCCCAAATTGGACAATCAAAATATGATTTGGGATAGCAACGGTATTTTTTTACTTCCCTTTTGGCAAGATTCCGCTATCGAAGGAGCCAGCAACAAATGGTGGGTGTAGCTCAGCTGGTTAGAGCGTCAGTTTGTGGCACTGAATGTCGCGGGTTCGAACCCCGTCACTCACCCCATTTTGCAGCCCTCAGAAATGAGGGCTTTTTTATTGGTTTTAAAGGGCTTACAGCGATTTCAGGACAGAGGCGCACTATACACTTGTAACCCATAAACATGCCCAAAGTTGACGAAAGTTGACGCGATTTTCGTCAATCCACGTCAACCGGATTTGAGAGGGCGGTCTACGCAACTTAACCTTTTAAGGTTAACACCCCGCAAACGTACTCCCCCGGCACTTCCGACCACCACCACGAAACAAGCGATTCACCCCAGTAAACACGGCCTTTCGCCCGTTGCGATATGGCGAAAACCGAGCAGGACGGCGGACGGATGGAGGGGCGCGGCTGGGTTTGCCCTGCACAAGGGTCCGCATTGTGGGGTGGACGGCCACTTGCGCAGGCGCATCACGCGAGCGCATCACGCAGGCGCAGGCGCGACAGGCGGCACGATGGAGGCGAACGCAGGCGAACGCAGGCGGACGGATGGGGCGCGTTGACGCAGATTGACGCCGACCCGCCCCAGGTATCCGCCCCCTAGTCAGCAGCCAACCACAGAAGCGACTGGACGCGCGAGGGGTCCCCATCGCGGACATGCCCCGGACAGCGCGTCAGGCGCGAAGGATTGCGGCATTGCGGGTCCGCCCCGAAACGGGACCAGACCGGAAGCAGGGTTTTACGCACAACGGAATCCCACGCCGCCAAATCTGCACAGCCGACCCTCAGAAGCGCGTGCAAACTCTTCCCACCAGACCAGACGATTGACCGAATAGGCCAGCCAGCGCACAGGGACCGCCACAGAAACGCCGCTTGCACGTCGAGAGGTATCTGGGAAAGGTCTATCTCGAAAAGCGCGTAGAGGTGTCGGCGCCAGGGTGAAAGTGGCGTGAGAATGCCGGGTTGAACCTCCGTTT
>CAZCFM010000079.1:0-3409 GCA_964497855.1 uncultured Verrucomicrobiota bacterium
GCTGTGTTGAGCGCGACAGCGCCGTAGCTCGGCGGACCCCGCCGAGAAGATTGAGTGCGACAGCGCCGTAGCTCGGCGGACCCCGCCGAGAAGATTGAGCGCGACAGCGCCGTAGCTCGGCGGACCCCGCCGAGAAGATTGAGCGCGATAGCGCCGTAGCTCGGCGGACCCCGCCGAGAAACGTCCCAACCTGCAAAACTCCGCGATGGGGTCCATCGCGCTACGGCGCTGGAGCGCTGCATGCGTTTTGAGGAAGACCCGGCGGCGGGGATGCGCGGGGAGTTCGAGAAGCAGATCAAGCGGGGGTGGTACATCGGATCGGAGGAGTTCCGGGAGAGGCTGGATGCGTTGTTGATGAAAACGGTGAAAAAACCACCTCGGTGACGGGAAAAGGGATTGCGGAACGCACAGGGATGGGGCATCCTTCGACGGCTTCCCTGGCGATCAACCGTATCGCCCGGGGCAACAGCTGGTCCCCCACTCATAACCGCAAGAAACACCTTGGATCGTTGATCGTGACATGAAAAACACTAAAAATCGCGGGCCCTTTCCCGCACCTCCCTTCGCCCCGCCGATGCGGGGGCTCTCACACGAAGGAGAGGACCTGTGCCGTTATCGGAAAACCTGCGCAGGGCCTGGGGCAAGCCCAGCCCTTTGCCCCTGATTTACTTCTGAAAAGAACGGATTTTACATTTCGATCCATTCCATCAAATTCACCCGTTCAACTAAGGTCTGGGGGCCGCCTGGCGCGCGCTGCTGCGGAAACTCGGCCATGCCCCAGACCTCAGTTTAGAACCGCCAAATTGCATTTTGGATCCCAAGTTCAAATGTCGCTTCTCCGAGCGGGATGAGGGGACATGCGGCAAGGGAGTTGCCAGGGGCGATGAGTGAGGATTCGATGCCAGGGCAAACCCCAGCGAGCGGCGGCTTCAGCCGCTGGTCGCAACACTTCTGAAAACGGAACGCCGCCCCCCCACTCCCCTATCCTCCCGAACGGCGGCTTCAGCCGCTGTTCGGAACACTTCCCCGAAACAAGAGGTGCATCCCGCGCGGCGGCTGGCGCCGCCGCGCGGGATGGGGGGAAAGGGGGCGGACGTGTCCGGGGGAGGAAGTGTTCCGCCCAGCGGCTGAAGCCGCCGCGCGGGGCTGGGGCACAGAGTTTCCATGTATTCACCCCAACGGGGTGGAGGTGTAAAAAAATTTCCAGAAGTACGAGCATTTGAATCTGCGATGCTTCCCCAAAAAATGCCCCCTTAAACTGAGGTCTGATGCCCCGGACGCCGTTCCCTCCGCCTGGCGTCCGCTGCGCGAAGAACCGCTGTCCGCCGGGCCGGCCGCCGAGGACTTGTACAGGGAACTTCTGTCCAAATCGTTCCGGGGATGATTTTTTTCCATCTTGCCTGTTGCCAAGGTGCCTCAGAGGACGTATAGAGGCGGCCCGTCCGTTTATCCCCCCATTTACTAGCCTCCTAGATATCCCCTATGAAAAAAGTTCTGATCCCCACCAAGCTGGATGCCGTTGCCCGCAACCTTCTCACAGCCCATGGCGGCTACACGGTTGTCCAATGCCCCGGCATCGACCTTCTCGAACTGGCCAAAACGCACCCGGAAACCTACGCGATCATCGTTCGCAGTGAAAAGGTCTCCGAAGCCGTGCTCGAGGCCTTTCCGAAACTCAAAGTCGTCATCCGCGCCGGCGCCGGCTACAACACCATCGACATTCAGGCCGCCCGCAAACGCGGCATTGACGTGATGAACACGCCCGGCGCCAACTCCAACGGCGTGGCCGAGGAAGTCGTGGCCCTCATGCTCGCCGACGCCCGCCACCTGATCTCCGCCGACGCCTCCTGCCGCGCCGGCGAATGGGAAAAAACCAAGTTCATGGGCCGGGAAATCACCGGCAAAACCATCGGCATCGTCGGCCTCGGCCACATCGGACGCCTCACCCTCAAACGCCTCTCCGGATTCGAAATGCGGGTGTTGGGTTTCGACCCGATGGTCAGCAGCGACCGCGCCGCCGACCTGGGCGTGGAACTGAAGTCGCTGGAGGAGATTTTCAGCGAGTGCGATTATATTTCGCTGCACATTCCCGCCACGGAATCGACCAAGGGCATCATCAACCGCAGCCTGATTTCACGCATGAAAGAAGGGGCCACCCTGATCAACTGCGCCCGCTGCGAAGTCCTCAACGAGGCCGATCTGCGCGCCCTCAAGGCCGAGAAAAAACTCCGCTATCTCAACGACGTCTATCCCAAAGATGAAGCCGGTCCCAAAAGTGTCGCCGACGTGGCCGACATCATGCTGCCGCACCTCGGGGCCAGCACCTTCGAAGCCAACGAAAACGCCGCCCGCATGGCCGCGCGCATTCTTGTGGAATTCGACGAAAAGGGCATCACCTCCTACATCGTCAACCGCGACATTCCCGAAGGGCTTGACGAAGCCTATGGCGATCTCGCCCACACCCTCACCGTACTCGCCCGCGGCATGCTCGGAAGCTCTGCCCGTCTGAAACTGCTCGAAACCAGCGTGTACGGCGACCTCGCCCGTTTTGCCGAATGGCTCGTTGTGCCCATGGTCACCGCCCTCAAACCCGATTTCGACCGTTCCCTCGACCACCGCGCGGCCCTCAAGGTTCTGCAGGACTGCGGCATCGACTACGTGCAGCGGGACGTGGACAACCGCAAGGGCTATGGCAATTCCATCACCGTGGATCTCGCCGCCGAAGCCGGAAAAGGCCAACTACAACGCGTCTCCATCCGCGGGACCGTCACCGAAGGCCACATCATGGTTTCGCGCATCAATGATTTCGAAAAACTCTATTTCGATCCCCGTGGCAACACGCTGGTGTTCAGCTTCGCCGACCGCCCCGGCGTCCTCGGCACCATTGCCGCCGCCGTGGCCCAGGCGGGCATCAATATCGACGACGTCCGCAATCCCCACGACGACGCTGGCCAAAACTCGATCGCTGTCCTCAAGATCAACCGTCCCGCTCCGGCGGAACTCGTGGCCGACATTGCCACAAAAATCGATGCGTCTCTCGCGGCCTGCCTGACCGTGAGCTGATTGATTCCAAACCCCCATACCTGCGACCTTATTTCATGGATACAGACACTGATTCTTTCCGCTCCCGCGAGGGCGGTTTCCGCGACATGCCTTCCGACCGGTTTCGTCGCCCGCCCCTGGACGATCCCATGGAGATGAAAATCTTCGGGGTGAATGCCTGCCGCGCGTTTTTTGAGCACCGTCCCGAACAAATCGTGCGCGCCTACTTCGCCGAAGAGGTGGCGTATCGTTTTGGCTACATCATGAAAGCCTGCGCCCAGGCCCGCAAAGCCTACCGCATCGTCGACACCCACGAACTGGACAAAATCTCGGAGACGCGCAGTCATCAGGGCGTTTGTTTTCTCGT
>CAZCFM010000079.1:3509-18302 GCA_964497855.1 uncultured Verrucomicrobiota bacterium
ACGAACTGGACAAAATCTCGGAGACGCGCAGTCATCAGGGCGTTTGTTTTCTCGTGAAAAAAACCGATCCCTTCACCATCAAGGAATATCTGGATGCGTCGATGGAATTGGAGACCGACTGCCTGGTGGCGCTCGAACGCCTCGGTAATCCGCACAACGTAGGCTCGATCATGCGCACCTGCGCCCATTTTGGTGTGGAAGGCCTGCTTGTCAACGACGCCATGATTGCCCAGAGTGGCGCGGCCCTGCGCACGGCGGAAGGCGGCGCGGAGTTCGTGCAGTTTGTTGAAGGCGGCCGCATCAGCGAAACCTTGCCCATCTTCAAGGCCGCAGGGTACACGGTGGTGGCGACCAGTTCGCATCAGGGGGAAAACCTCTACCGCAGCCAACTGCCCGATAAAATGCTGCTGCTGATGGGCCCCGAATCGAGTGGCCTGAGTCCCTTCCTGCTCGAAGCGGCGGACGTGATCGTGAAAATCCCCGGCTCCGAAAACGTGGAAAGCCTCAACGTGGCCACCGCCGCCGGCATTCTCCTTGGCGAATACTGGCGTCAAAAAGAATTCGAGCCCGGACAGTCCGTGTCCCCCTACCGCGAAGACCCCGATTTCCCCTCCGCCGAGGAACACGAAGACGGCGACGACTACGAGGAATAGACCCAGATGCTCCTGCCACTTCTCGCCATGGGGATTGGACTGGCGGTGCTCGTCTGGAGCTCCGACCGCTTCGTCACCGGGGCCGCGCTCGCCGCGCGACTGAGTGGTGTTTCCCCTCTGATGATCGGCATCGTGATCATCGGCTTTGGCACCTCCATGCCGGAGCTGATCGTGTCCGCCATCGCCGCGCTCCAGGGCGCACCGGAACTCGCCCTGGGAAATGCCTACGGGTCCAATATCGCCAATATCGCGCTGATTTTGGGGCTCGCCGCAATCATCAAGCCCATCCGCGTGCATTCGCAGGTGCTGCGCAAAGAAATTCCGCTGCTCGGGGCTGTCACTCTGCTCTCGCTCGCCGTCATTTGGAACCGTCAAATCTCCCGACTCGATGCATGGATTCTGCTCGGTATTTTCGCGGCGGCGATGACCTGGACCGCGCGGCAGTCGATCAAACGTCCCGATGACGAACTGATCAAAGAGGTCGAAGTGGAGCTGCCCCCGATTGAAAACGCCTCGATGAAACGGGCCGTACTCGACATTGTGATCGGGTTGTTGCTGTTGATGGCCGGTTCGCGCGGACTGGTCTGGGGCGCGGTTAAAATTGCCCATGCCCTTGGTGTTTCGGACCTGCTCATTGGCCTCACCATCGTTGCCGTGGGTACGTCTCTGCCCGAATTGGCCTCGACCCTGGCCGCTGTCCGCAAAGGCGAAGATGATCTGGCCGTGGGCAACATTGTGGGTTCCAACTTTTTCAACACCCTTGCGGTTGTGGGCCTTGCCGGCGCGATCCATCCGCTGCGCATTGACCCCGCGATTTACACCCGCGACTTTCCCGTGATGGGCGCACTCACGCTGCTGCTGTTCCTCTTCAGTTTCGGGCGCAAGGGACAAGGCCGCATCAACCGTGTGGAAGGTGCCGTTTTTTTGCTGAGTTATATCGCGTACACGGTCTATCTGGTTCTCGGCAGCCGCGCTGCGGCCGGGTGAGAACCGCCGCCGATGGACGGCAGGAATGGCCAGGAAGCGAGACTCATTTCCGGTGCTGCGCCTGCTCGCCAAACAGGACGCGGGGCGGCTGATTGCAACAGGGCGTCAGTCGTGAACGGTCGTAAACGGCGCCGCCCTCGCAGGCGAGGGTGGCGGCCATGCGGTCCCGGAGGGGTTCCAGCAGCAAGGTGTCGGCCGAGAGGTCGCGGAGTTCCTGCGGGTCGGTCTCCAGGTTAAACAACTGTTCTTCCTGAGTGGCCTCGTACCAGATGTATTTGTGGGTACCGTGCACGATGAAGTAATTGGTATGGGCCCCGTGGCACATGCCAATGAGATCGTCCCGCGTGTGGAGCGATTCACCGCGAAGCAGGGGCGCCAGGCTTACCCCGTCGACGGGGCCGGGCAGTTCCACCCCAGCCAGTTCGGCCACCGTGGGGAGGAGGTCTTCCCAACAGGCGAGGGCCTGGGAGCGCGAGGGACGGATGGGGACGTTGTAGCCGCTGATGAAGAGGGGCACATGGCTGGAGGCCTCGTAGCCCAGGCTTTTGCGGAAGAGCTGGTGCTGGCCCAACATTTCGCCGTGGTCGGAGCTGAAGATCACATACAGAGGGTCCTGTGCCCGGGGGTTTCCGTATTCGCGCCAGGATTCAATGACATGGGCAATGCAATCGTCGATGTGGTGAATCAAGGCGTAGTAGGCGGCCCGGGCCCGGCGGATCTGCAGGGGATCGAAGGGCCCAACGGCGCTGTCGGAGGGAATTCCGGGCCGCGGAGGGGATGTGGGAACCCATTCGCCTTGTGGCGAGGGGGGAATGTCCTTTTCCAGGTAGCGATCCAGGTAATCCCGCGTCGGGACAAGGGGAGGGTGGGGGTGGAAGAAACTCAGGTGGAGGAAAAAGGGTGCAGTCGGATCCCGGCGTTCCGTTAGGAAGGACACGGCCTCCCTCGCCAGCCAGTTGTTGTGGTGGAATCGATCCTCCAGCGGCCACGGGGTGACCAGGCGTCCGTTGCCGTTGATGCCGTGGGCGTGGGGGTGTTCCAGCACGCCCTGGCTCCGCAGCCAGCGCACGTAGTCGTTCCGGTCTTGCGTGGGGGACCGTCGGACGCCAGTGGCTGGTTTCGCTCAGCACGAGATTGTCATACCCGTGGCGTATGCCCATGGGATGCATGTGCATTTTTCCGACGAGCTGGGTCTGATAACCCGCCGAAGAGAGAATTCCCGGGAGTGTGAACGGGGGGGACCACTCCAGTCCATCCCGGTAGCTGCGGAGACCATGGGTGAAGGGATGTTGTCCGCTCAACAGGGTGCGCCGCGCGGGGATGCACACCGGGCAGGTCACATAGGCGCGGTCGAAGTTGACGCCACGGTGGGCCAGGTCATCGAGGTTCGTGGTTTCGAGGTGGGGGTTCCCATTGAACCCCAAGGCGTCATAACGTTGCTGGTCGGTGGTGATCAGGAGGATATGGGGGCGCATGGAACCTTTTTCTATCGTGATCCGCATCCTGTGCAAGCGCCATTTCCTGAAGATTCAATAGGGCAAAGTTCGTCAGGGCTTTTGTTCGAGATGGCGGATGCGGCGGCGCAATTCCGCCATTTCGGCCTCCATGGCGGCACGGGTCTGGCGCAGGGCCTCTTCCTTGCGCTGCGACTCCTCGAGCGTGCGGCGAAGCTGTGCCGCTTCCTCGCGTGTGGTATCGAGTTCGACTTTGGTGCGACGCCCTTCGCTGATTTGCGCCCGCAGTTCGTGAATGTGGTCGGCGAGCACGCGCATGTCCTGCTGGCTCTTGTCACGACGGGCCAGGAGGGCCTGCCGCTCCGATTCCAGGCCCCGCACGCGCGCGGCCCGCAGGGTCAACTGCTCGATGCTGGCCTGGGCGGTTGCGAGTTCGCGCACCCGTTGGTTGAGTTCGGCCTGAAGAGCCACCAGTTGTGCCCGGCCCCGCGTCTGCTCCTCGTTGAGCTGCGTGGTGAGGGTGTCCACCGATTCACGCTGCTGCGCCATTTCCTGCTGCATGCGCAGGCGCTCGGTCTCCATATCCGATAGGACGGCCTTGACCGAATCCAGCTCGCCCCCCCGAACGCCCGCCGCACGGGCATTCTCCACTTCCTTGCGCAACTCCTCGGTCTGTTTTTCGAGCTTCTTGCGGGCCTCGTCCTGATCCCGGAGTTGATCCTGGAGCCGCCGATTGTCGCGGGCCAGTTCCTTGGCCTGGTTCTGCTCCTCTTTGGCGCGGGCCTCGGCCTCGGTCAGTTTCTTCTGGAGACCCTCGCGTTCCTGTTCCAGCTCGCTGCGAATCCGGTACTGCTCCTCCAGCTCCTCCCGCAGGATCCCCATGCGGTTTTCCAACGCGGCGACCTTGGCATTGGCGAACGACTCCGCGCGCCGCGACGTGCGGAGCTCCTCCGCCAGGGTTTCGTTGAGGGACTTGAACTGGTCGCGTTCCGCCTCGATGGCCTTCTGGTCCGCGAGGGCCTTCTGGGTTTCCGCCTCCTTGCGGGCGATGTCCTCGAGCAGGATCTGCCGCTGCATTTCCAGAGACTGGCGCTGCGCATCTGTTGCGGTGGCGTCCGCCGGAGTGCCCTCGTTTGTGCGCTGGTTGAGTGTCTGCATCTGCCGCAGCAGACGCGTGTAGGCCTCCTGGTTCACCAGCTGTTCCCGGCGAAGGTCGTCGACCCGCTGGTTGCGCAGGGACAGTTCGGCCTCGGCCCGCCGCAGTGCGGCGCTGGAGACTGCCGCCGCCGCCTGTGTTTCCATGAGACTGCGGTTCAGCTCCTCCAGGCGAGCCTGGAGGGCGGCGCGCTCCTCGCCCAGAGCCTTCACTTGCGGCTCGGTGTCGGCCTGCAACTGCAGCAGCCGCCGGCGCGCCGCGTCCCGCTCCGCCACCGTACGCTGCATCTCCTCCTGCAACAGGCGGAGGGGCGGGGCTTCCGCACGCAGAGGCACAGCGAGCAGAAGGCCGGTCAAGGTCGAGGAAATCAACAAAGAGAAACGATGCATGGTGCTGCTCCTAGCACAGTGCCCGCAAGCTTTCAACGCGACTTTTGAGGGGCGGACGCATTCGGAAAGTATGGGTTGTCTCTAAACCGTTGGCTCCGGCGGTCCGTGCGCGTGTACCGGTGGCGTCAGGGCTGGTATTTGTAGCCGATGCCGTGGACGGTGAGGATGGTGCCGGGTTCGTCGCGGTTGGGCTCGATCTTTTTGCGGAGCTGGGCGATGTGTTGGTCGAGGGTGCGGGTGGTGCCGTAGTATTGGATGCCCCAGGCGGCGTTGAGGAGTTCGTCGCGGGAGAGGACTTCATTGGGATGCGCGGCGAAGAAGCGGAGGAGGGTGAGTTCGCGGGGGCTGAGATCGTGGCTGTTTTTGCCGAGGGTGGCGCTGAAACTTCGCGGATCGATGAGGGCGCTGCCGAAGCTGAAGCTCTCTTTCTCGGCACTGGCTTCGCTGGGCGCGGCGAGCCGGCTGCGGCGGAGGAGGGCGTGAACGCGGGCGAGCAGTTCGCGCACGCCGAAGGGCTTGGTCATGTAGTCGTCGGCACCGAGTTCGAGGCCGAGGACTTTGTCGATCTCTTCGCATTTGGCGGTGAGGAAGAGGATTGGGGTGCGGGGATCGTTTTTGCGGATGTGGCGGCAGACGTCGTAGCCGCTGAGTCCGGGCATCATCACATCGAGGAGGATCAGATCGGCGGGGCCCTCGCGGAGGAGGGCGAGGGCGGCGGGTCCATCGGCGGCGGCGCGGACGTCGTAGCCTTCGCTGACGAGGGCGTCGCAGAGGCCTTCGCGAATGGCGGGATCATCTTCGGCGAGGAGGAGGCGGATCGTGTGGGCGTTCATGTGTCGGATTCCGGGGCGGAGGGAAGGGTCCAGAGAAAACAGCAGCCGCTGGCGGCGTCTTCGAGGCGGAGATCGCCGCCCATTTCGCGGGCGAGGCGCCGGGAGATGTGCAGGCCGAGTCCGGTGCCGCCTGCGGCGCGGGTGAGGCGTTCGTCGACGGAGTGGAAGGCTTCGAAGAGGCGTTTGCGGTGTTTGCGGGGGATGCCGGGGCCGGCATCCTGAAAGCGGATTTCCCAGAGCGGGCCGCGTCGTTTCGCGTGAATGTGCAGGCGTTTGCCGCCGGCCGCGTATTTGATGGCGTTGTCGCAGAGATTGAGGACGATTTGGCCGCAGGCATCGGGATCGGCGGTGACGCGGATGGGAATGTCGATGGGCGCGAGGGTCATGCCGGCGTTCTGCAAACGTTCGGCAAGGATGTCGCAGACGGGATGCAAACGGGCGCAGAGGTCGAAGGTTTCGGATTGCAGGCGGGTGCGGTGGAGTTCGAGTCGGCTGAAATCGAGGACGTTGTGGACGAGACGGGCGAGGCGGTCGCTTTCGTCGCGCATGACCTGCAAATAGCGGATGCGTTTGGTTTCGTCCTCCACGCGGCCTTCGAGCAGGAGTTCGCTGTAGAGGCGGAGGGTGGTGAGCGGGGTTTTGAATTCGTGGCTGACGTTGCTGACAAAGGTGGTTTTGCGCAGGGCGTCGCGCCGGCTGCGCTGGAGGGAGGAGCCGAGGCCGAGGGTGCCTCCCACGACGAAGAGCAGCAGCAGGAGTCCCATGCCGAGGGCGAGGGTGTAGAGGGCGCGGTTGCTGAGGGTGGTGGCGGGATAGAGGGCGAGGGCGGCGGCGGGAAAATCGGAGGGCAGGGCGTGCAGCAGGGCTTCGGAGTTGGCGGGCGTTTCGGCGCTGGCGGTGAGCACGCGTTGCGAGGAATCGAGCAGCAGCAGGCGTTCGCCGGGACGGGCCTGCGCGCGGAGAAACACATCGAGGCGGGCGTAGAGGGCATCGCTTTCCATCTCCACGCCAAGCACCTCGCCGGAGGGACTGCGCACATAGAGGAGCAGGGATTCGCGGTCCTCCCAGTGCCAGCGTTTGCGCATAAAATTGAGGGGGGCGGGGCTTTTTTTCAACCGGCTGTAACTGGAGTCCGGAACGGCGTCGCCGGTGTCGGGTGCGGGTTTGAACCAGGGGACGCGTCCATCGAAGAGCGAGGCGTAGCGTTGGAGAAAACGGGCGGTTTCCTCATCGGTGTGCATTCCGAGAGGCGGAAGCTGGCGGATTCCACTTTCCGATATTCGGAAGACGTTGCGGACGAGGGGGTGATGCCGCTGGAGGGTCATGAGGCGCTCGTCGGGGCTGTCAAACGTGGCGTCGCGAAGGTTGTTGCGCAGATCGGCTTCGAGGCGGGTGACTTCGCTGTTCAGGTTTTCGGCCACGCGTTCCAGCCACCAGACATCCACCTGACGCGCGCCTTCCCGCCAGCGTTCTTTCTCCTTGCCGAGCATCCAAAAGCCAGCTCCTGCCAGCAGGAGGGCTGGCAGGAGCACGCAGGCGAGGAGCAGAGATATGGAGAGCTTACTTCTTTTCATACCTCAGTTTGGAACCCTGTTGCTGGATTTCCTGGGCGGCTTCGGTTCTCAGTTCTTTGCGGTTGGGTGCGCTCAGTCCTTCTCGACGCAGCATTTCGCTTTGGCGTCCGAGGTTGGAGGATTCCGCCTTGAGTTCATCGAGGTCATAGGCGATGGCAGCGGCCTCGAGCTGTTGGCTGTTCACGCGCAGGACTTCGATCGCCTTCTCTTTGTCCCCTTTTTCATACAGCACAATGGCCTCGTCTTTGGCCGCGGCGCTTTGGTTGAGGAAGAACACGTTTTGCACGTCGTTGTTGACGCTCTGTTTGACCTCTTCCTCCTGTTTGGAGAAGCGGGCGTCGAGGGAGGCGCTCTGAGTTTCCGCGCCGGCGGTGAAGACGTTCTGATAGTTCACGACGGCGGAGACGAGCGGAATCTGCTGGTTGGCGGCGGTGGCGGGCACTTCGATTTCGAGCAGGATGTAGCGTTCCTGTCCGCCGTAGAGCTGGTTCAGTTTCACTTCGACGCTGCCGCCGCGAATGGTGGCGTCGCGTCCAATCGCGCGCAGGGGACGGATGTTGGCGGGGCATTCGATTTTGACCCAGACTTCGCGGGCGACCACGCTGAGGACGTCGCCGAGTTCCTCGTTAAAAATGCGGGCGAGGTCGTTGCTGTTTTCGACGAAGTAGGTGTTGCCATCGCTGCTGCGCGCGACCTGGGTCATCAGGTCTTCGTTGTAATCGTTGCCGATGCCGATGGTGCTGACGGAGATGCCCTCCTTGGCGAGACTCGCGGCGAGGCGTCCCAGTTCCGCGGGTGTGGAGGGGCCGACGTTGGCGAGTCCGTCGGAGAGCAGGATCATGCGGTGAACCATGCCTTTGGGGCTTCCGTCGATGTGTTTGCGCAGTTCGGCCGCGCCCTGGCTGACGCCGCCGAAGAGGGCGGTGTTGCCGCGGGATTGGATGCCCTTGATGATGCGTCGGGCGCTGTCGATGTCGCGAATGCGTCCGGCGGGGATGAGGGTTTCGACTTCGGAGTCGTAGGTGATGAGCGAGAAGACGTCGTTGGGTCCCATGCGGGTGAGGGCTTCGAGGGCAGCAGCGCGGGCGTGTTCGATTTTGCTGCCGCTCATCGAGCCGGATCGGTCGAGGACGATGCTCAGGTTGACGGGTGCGCGGTCGGCTTCGCGGGGGGCGGGTGCGGCGTCGAGGGTGATCTTGACGATGGCGGTTTGGACTTGGTCGGCGGGCAGGATGGCGCGGTCGAGTTCGGCGCGGAAGAGGACGAGAGGGCGTTCTTTCGCGAAGGCCGAGCTGGCGAAGACGAGAAGAAGGATTCTGAACAGGGTTTTCATGAGACGGCTCCGGTGAGAGGTTCGAGGAGGCGGGAAGGACGTTGTCCCGCTTGCAGGATCATCCTCGCACAGTTCCGGGTTGCAGTTGTCACGAAGCGGTGAAAGAGCTGTAAAAGAGTTGTAAAATCAGCGTTCGAGTTTCTTTTCGAGTTCGTCCACGCGCTGGCGCAGCAGGGCGATGCTTTGCGAGAGTTTGCGGCGGTCGTCCTCGTTGCGGGAGAGGGTGAGGGAGACGTGGAACGCGATCAGGGTCAGAAAGGAAAAGACGACGACCATGATGGCCGAGGTGTATTCCATGCCGGTGACCGTCTTGAGGCCGCCGACGACGTCGGGGTAGAGGGCCACGCCGAAGAGTGCGAATCCGGTGCCGATCCAGAGCAGGGCGTAGCGTTCCTTGAGGCGGTTGCGGCGGACGGTTTCGAGGGTGATGAAGAGCAGGGCCACGCTGATGCTGCCCATGAAGAGCCTGATTTTGTTGGGCAAAACGGCTTCGAGCAGGATGGGTTTCACCTGCATGAGGGCGGCGATGAGGAGGGCGAGAAATCCGAGCAGCGAGCTGAAAATCGCGGTCAGGCGTTCGGGACGCTGGTTGCGGTTGAAGAGAATGCCGCCGATGGCAAGCAGGAGTATGCCGAGTCCGGTGGCGATCCAGAGAGGGTCGGGGTTCATGGCAGCAGGGACTCCTGGGATTCACGCGCGTAGGCATTGTCGATTGCGCGCACGCGGTCAATCATGAGGGAAAGGGTGACTTTGAGGGCGAAATAGAGGCTTTTCATGCCGGTGAGGGAAGAGGTGCCGCCGGTGCGGGCTTGGAAGGGCACGCCGACTTCCAGGATGTTGTAGCCCAGGCGTGTGACGAGGGCGATGGATTCCGGTTCCGGATAATCGGCTGGGTAATGATAGGCGAAATAGCGCATCAAGGGGCGGTTGATCATTTGAAAGCCCGAGGTGGGGTCGGTGATCAGTTCGTGGGGCTCGGTCTTGCGGCAGATGCGGTTGAGGAAGCGGCAAAGGTAAAGAATGCCAATGCGGCGGTGCAGCGGGTTGGAGAAACTTTCACCGCTGCGGAAACGGGAGCCGATGACCATGTCCACGCCCGGCTCGGCGATTTTGTCGGCGATGGCGCGGAAGCCTGCGGGGGGATGTTGCCCGTCGGCGTCGCAGCGGAGGACGTAGGCGAAGCCGTGATCGTAGGCCCAGCGGAAGCCGGCCTGCATGGCCCCGGCCACGCCCAGGTTGGTGGGGAGGTCGATGACCTGTGCGCCGAGGGATCGGGCGACGCCGGAGGTCTGATCGCGGGAGGCATCGTTGATGACCACGATCGGCAAGTGCGGATAGAGAGCGTGGATATCGTTGAGCAGTTGGGGCAGCGAAGCCTCCTCGTTGAAAGCGGGGATCAGCAGGACGGCATGAGAAAGCGGGTCAGTCATGGCAGCGATTGACTTAACCGATTTGCGGGGGAATGGAAAGAGGGATGTTGATCCATATCCTTTGTCGTCAAGGGATAGATCAGCACATCGATGGAGCGGGAGAAGAGGATGGAGGGGTGGCGTTCGCCCACGGGGAATCCGTTTAAAAGGGTGTTGTGACGGATGTCGAGTTCGGCCCTCTGCAGGGGCCAGAGAGCGTGCTGGATCTCTCCCCGGAAGAGTCGGCCTCGAGTGTTCTGGCAATAAAGGCAGTAGCGGGCGGTGGCCCAGTGTGAAAAGGGGTCGTCCACCGGGGAGGTGTCTTCAATGGGGCGGTAGGAGGCGTCGAAAATCAGGTCGCCGCGTCGAAACGAATAGTGGACGGTGTCGTCCTCGCGCGATGTGTGGACCTCCGCCTGGAAATAGGGCAGGTGGAAAAAGGTTCGGGCGCCCCAGACCGCCAGGGCGCTGGGAACGTCCAGGCTGAAAAACCAGACCCCGGGTTTTCCGTCCCGTTTGACGTAGGTGCGCACGTTGATTTCCGGGAAATCGCAGAGTGCGGAGGGCGCGGGACAGCCCCGGGCGGTGACCCCTTTCATGTTGAAGGGAACGATGCCCAGCCACGCCTGCCCGTCGAAGGTATCGATCTCCAGTTGTGGCGGGATGCGGTCGCGGAGGGCCTCCACCGACACCGGCCAGTGGAGAAACAACAGGTCGAGCCACTGCTGTCGCATGATCCAGGGACCCGGGGGCAGGGGCCAGGGACGGTGCTCCGTCCGTGCTTCCGTTTGCCGCCAGCGATTTGGTTGGGTGCTCATGCGGGACGATCCATCGTGGAGGAGAGAATTTTCTCCAGTCGCTGGCTGCGGAACTCGCGTGGACGAGCGCCAAAACGTTGACGAAAGGCGCTGCTGAGTTGGCGGGTTTCCGCGTAGCCCGAGGGAAAGAATGACCCGGTAGAGGTTGAGTGCGCGTCCACCAGACCGCACCAGGCGAAGTGCAGGAAGCCGCGCCGGAGCATTTCCTCCGCCGCCATGTGGCCGATCGCCTCGTCGTCAACCAGTTGCCGCAGGTAGGATTCCAGCGCGTGCCGTGCAATGCCCTCCAGGATGCCGCGTTCGTAGGTGCCGGACATGTCCACCCCGACGGAAAGCAGGCTGGGGATGGGTTGGGAGGTGGAGGCGCTTTGCAACATATTCGTGTTTATGAACTCATATGCGGACTAGCGCGATGAGTCAAGGGCTGGAATGTGCTGTTCCGACGGACCCATGGAGGATGGGAAGTGCGCGGGTGCGTAATTCTCATCGAGAAATAACTGTTTTTTAGCGCTTCGCCACATGAAGTCTGAATGGAAAAAGACGAAGCTGCGCGATGTACTGGACGCGGCGTTTGGGGGCTCTATCACGCTGGCGCTGCAGGGGCAGCGTCTGCAGATACATGGGTAGGTCTCCGAATACCGGGAACGTCCCCAGATTAGCATCACGAGCCCAGAGCAAATCGTGCTTTACAAAGATGCGCAGCCTGTGCCCCTGGTCGCCGCTGAGTCGCAGAACCCGAACAATCAAACCCGGAACTTAAATCATCCTGTCCCGAGCACGTGGCGGAATTGTTGCTGGAAGAGCCGCTGATAGAGGCCGTCGCGCTGGAGGAGTTCGTCGTGTCGTCCGCTGTCCACGATCTCGCCGGCGTCCATGACCAGAATGCGGTCGGCGCCGAGGATGGTGGAGAGGCGGTGGGCGATGACGAGGGAGGTGCGGCCTTTGAGCAGGGTTTCGAGGGCTTCCTGAATGAGGAATTCGCTGTTGGCGTCGAGGCTGCTGGTGGCTTCGTCGAGGATGAGAATGGCGGGGTCTTTGAGGAGGGCGCGGGCGATGGAGACGCGTTGTTTTTCGCCGCCGGAGAGGCGGAAACCGCGTTCGCCGACGAGGGTGTCGTAGCCTTCGGGCAGGCCGCTGATGAAGTCGTGGATGTTGGCGGCGCGGCAGGCGTCGATGATCTGCGCCTCGCTGGCGTCCGGACGGGCGTAGAGGAGGTTGGCGCGGAGGGTGTCGTGGAAAAGGAAGGTTTCCTGGGTGACCATGCCGATGTGGGCGCGGAGCTGGTCGGGGTCGAGGGTGCGCAGGTCGTGTCCGTCGAGGGTGATGCGGCCTTCGCCGGGGTCGTAGAAGCGGGGGACGAGATAGGTGATGGTGGATTTTCCGGCGCCGCTGAGGCCGACGAGGGCGACGCGTTGTCCGGGCTTGATTTCGAAATGCACGTCGCGCAGGGCGGGGCGGATGTCGCTGGTTTCGTCGATGAGGCTGGCAGGGCGTGGGTACTGGAAGCGCACGCCCTCGAAACGCAGATGGCCACGCGTGGCGGGCAGGGGCAGCGGGTTGGGAGGGGCCTGGACGCCGGGGACGAGGTCGAGGTATTCGAAGATGCGTTCGAAGACGGCGAAGGCCCCCTGGATGTCCACATACACGGTCGCAAGCTGCATGAGGGGTCGGTAGAGTAGGGTGAGCAGCGCGGCGAAGGCGATGAGCTGGCCGACGCTCAGAGCGCCGTCCATCACCTGTTTGCCGCCATACCAGAACACCAGGGCCGGGCCGAGGGCACTGAAGACGCTGAGAATGACGAACAGCCAGCGGCCGACGACAGTCTGGCGCACCTGCAAGTCGCGGACTTTTGCGCTCAGGCGGGCGAAGAGAGCGGCGTCGCCCGCGCGTTGTCCGAAGATGAGGGTGAGCATTGTGCCGGAGCTGTGCAGGCGTTCGCCCATGAAGCCGAGCAGCTCGGACTGGCTTTCCTGCGTCTGCGCGGAAAGGCGGTGTCGGATGCGTCCGACGATGCGCGAGGGCAGGTAGAACGCGGGCACCACGACCACGGCGAGCAGGGTGAGGGGGACGTTCATCGACAGCAGGGCCGCCGCCGTCGCCACTAGTCCCGCGACATTGCTGAGGATGCCGACCAGGGTGCCGGTGGCCACGCCTTGCACCGCGCCGACGTCGTTGTTGATGCGCGAAATGATTTCGCCGGAACGGTGAGTCATGAAAAAATGCAGGGACATGCGCTGCAAGTGACAGAACAACTGCTGGCGCAGGTCGAACATGATGCCTTGGCCAACGCGGGCGGTGAGGGACTGCTGGAGCACGCCGATCAGGCCCGTGAGCACGGCGAGTCCGACCATGGCACCGGCCAGCAGCGCCAGGAGGCTGCCGTCGCGCTTGGGAATGGCGTTGTCGACGATGCCGGCCACGCAAAAGGGCGAGAGCACGGCGAGTCCGGCGCTGAGCAGGATGCAGACGAGGATCAGCGCCCAGGACAGGGCGTAGGGCTTGAAGTACGACGTGATGCGGCGGAGTGTGCCCCGTGGGAGGCGGGCTCTGGGTTTGGAATCGCCTTTTTCAAAGTCGTGGTGCAGTCCGTAGCTGCGGGGAATGCCTCCCACACCGCCCAGCGGCCCGCGCATCGCTCCGCCCATGCGCATCTCAGAGTCCCATCCGCTTGAACAGCACTTCGGGAATCGCGCGGATGATCAGCAGAATGTAGCGCCAGAAAAAGGGAACGTACACGATGTCCGCGCGGCCGCGGGTGAGCTGGCGGTGCAGGATGTTCCCGGCGGTGGCGGCGGAGGCGAAGAGGGGTCCTTTGGGCAGGTGGGCGGTCATCGGTGTGTCCACAAAACCGGGGAGGAACGTGACGACACGCACGCCATGGGACTGGAGGCGATTGCGGAGGCCTTGCAGGAAGGTGATCAGTCCGCCCTTGGCCGCGCCGTAGACGTAATTGCTTTTGCGGCCGCGCAGGCCGGCGACGGAGGCGATGACGCCGAGGGTCCCCTTGCCCTGGCGTTGCAGGACATTTGCAAAGGCGGAGCAAAGACGGACGGGGCTGCTGAAATTGATTTCCATCGCTTCGTCCTGAGCTGCGGGATCGACTTCGCAGCGGGCCTGGTCGGGGAGGGATCCGTGGGCAATGAGAACGATGTCCAGCACGGGCGCGGCGGCGAGGGCTTCGCGGAGCAGGACGTCGTGCGACTGCGGGTCCAGAGCGTCGAAAGGGGGAAGGACCTGCACAGCGGTGGCCCCGCGGATGCGGAGATCGGCGGCGATGTCTTCGAGGCGTTTGGGATCGCGCGCGGCGAGAAGCAGGGTTGCGTTTTCAGCGGCGAAGAGGCGGGCTGCCTGTTCGGCCATGGCAGAGGTGGCACCAATGAGAAAGACGGTTCGGGTCATGGAATGTTCCTGCCCCGTTTGGGCAGGCATGTCAACAGTGATTTCCAACCGTCGGATGCCGTAATCTCAGAGAAGCGTCGGCAGGCCGAGTTTCTCCAGGAACGCATTGTGCTTGGCCGTCGCGGCCCGGATCTCGGCCTCGATGCGGGTTAGGTCTTCGTGCACCTCCCCGAGGTCGATCTCCTCCTCCACCGTCGCGGTGCTGATGTAGCGGGAGATGTTCAGGTTGAAGTCGTTCTTGGCGATCTCGTCCATGCCCACGCGCCGGGCGTAGCGTTCCTCTTCCTTGCGGAACTGGTACGTCTCGATGATCTTGGCGATGTGTTCGGACGTGAGCTGGTTCTGGCGTTTGCCTTTCACAAAATGCTCGGCGGCGTTGATGAAAAGCACGTCGTCGGGCTTTTTGCATTTCTTGAGCACAAGGATGCAGACGGGAATGCCGGTGGAGTAGAAGAGGTTGGCGGGCAGCCCGATCACGGTGTCGATGTGGCCGTCTTGGAGTAATTTTGTGCGGATGCGCTCCTCCGCGCCGCCGCGGAAGAGCACGCCGTGCGGCAGGATGATGGCCATCACGCCTTCGTCTTTGAGAAAGTGGAAGCCGTGCAGCAGGAAGGCGAAGTCGGCGGCGGATTTGGGGGCCAGGCCGTAGTTTTTGAAGCGAACGTCGTCGGCCAGGGCCGCGGTGGGATCCCAGCGGTAGCTGAAGGGCGGATTGGCGACGATGGCGTCGAAGGCGGGTTTTTTGGCGGGATTCAGCTCGCGCAGGATGTCCCATTCGTTGGTCAGGG
>CAZCFM010000080.1:0-18094 GCA_964497855.1 uncultured Verrucomicrobiota bacterium
CCGGCAGCCCCGCCGATCCCAGCGAAAAGGACCTCGACAAACTCCTCAAACGCGCGGCGAAGTACAATTAAAATCAACTACTCCGCATTCCGCATTCCGCACTCCGCACTCACATGAGTTCCTTCTCCCTCTCCCACTGGCTGCGCGGCAGCTTCTCCCACGGCATCCACCCGCCGGAGAACAAACACTTCACGGCGGGCAAGCCCATCGAACGGCTGCCTTTCCCGCCGCAGTTGGTGTTGCCGCTGAGCCAGCACGCGGGCAAACCCTCCGTGCCGCTCGTCCGCAAAGGACAGGAAGTGGCGCGCGGTGAACCCATCGCTCGGGCGGATGGATTTGTGTCAGTTCCCCTGCACGCCCCCGCGTCGGGCGTCATCTCCGACATCCGGCTCATGCCTTCCGCGCGCGGACCCATGACGCTGTGCATGATCCTCGACGTCTATCCCGGCGATCCGCAGGAAGTGCTCTACGGACGCCCCGTGAATGTGGACAGCCTCTCGCCCAAGGAAATCATGCTCGCGGTGCAGGAGACCGGCCTCGTCGGCCTCGGAGGCGCGGCCTTCCCCACGCACGTGAAAATGTCCGTGCCCGAGGGATGCACCATCGACACCATCCTGATCAACGGCTGCGAGTGTGAACCTTTTCTCACTACCGACCACCGGCTGATGATCGAGCAGGCGGCGGATCTCGTTGAGGGCACCCGCATTCTCATGCGCGCCCTCGGCGCGTCGCGCGGCATCATCGGCACGGAAGACAACAAACTCGACGCCGTCGCCGCCATCGAAAAGGTTCTGCGCCCCAACGACAACGTGTCTGTCAAAGCCGTGCAGACCAAATATCCGCAGGGCGCGGAAAAGATGCTGGCCAAGGCGCTCGTGGACCGCGAAATCCCCTCCGGCAAGTTTCCCTCCGCCGTGGGCCTGGGCGTGTTCAACGTCGCCACCACCGCGCAGATGGGACAGCTCATGCCGATGAAACAGGGCGTGATCGAACGCGTGGTCACGGTCACCGGACCCGGCGTGAAGCGTCCGGGCAACTACATCGTTCCCATCGGCACGCCCATCCGCTGGCTGCTGGAGCGCTGCGGATTCGAGGGCTCCGCCCGCCACCTGATCATGGGCGGCCCAATGATGGGCGGCACGGTGTCCTCTCTCGACACACCGGTCACCAAAGGCTGCGGCGGACTGCTCGTGCTTAACGAACATCAGCTTACTTCCGAGGAGCAACTGGAACGATACCCCTGCATCAGTTGCGGGACCTGCGTGGACGCCTGCCCGATGCACCTGAACCCCTGCGAACTCGGCAAACTCGCCGCCAAGTCGCGCTACGAGGACATGGCCGCGCGTTTCCACCTCAACGATTGTTTTGAATGCGGCTGCTGCAGCTACGTCTGCCCCGCCGCCATCCCGCTGGTGCAGTATTTCCGCATCGCCAAATCCGCCAACCGCGAAAGGGCCGCCGCCGTATGAGTGATCCGGTGGAACTGAAAACCTCGCCCCATCTGCGCGGCGCCCACAGCGTGCCGAAAATCATGCGGCACGTCGTGTACGCGCTGCTGCCGATCTGTCTGTACTCCGTGCTGCAATTCGGACTCAGCACCCTCGCGCTGCTGATGACCTGCACGCTGGTCTGCGTCGGCACCGAACACCTGTTCTGCCACCTCGGCAAGGTCAAGACCACTGTCGGCGACTGGAGCGCGGTCATCACCGGCCTCCTGCTCGGCATGGTGCTGCCACCCGCGTTTCCGCTATGGATGGCCGCCGTTGCCGCCTTCTTTTCCATGGCCGTCGGCAAACAGCTCTTCGGCGGACTCGGCTTCAACCCCTTCAATCCCGCGCTGGTCGGCCGTGCCTTCGCGCAGGCCGCGTTCACCGTGCCCATCACGACCTGGACGCCGTCCATGGCCCACGCGCGTTTCCGCGAATTCATTCCCACCACCCTGACGCTCCCCTTCACGCGTCCCGACATGGAGGCCCTCAAAGCCTGGATGGAGCAACTTCAACTCGACGGCTTCACCGGGGCCACGCCGCTCGCGCTGATGAAATTCGACCACATCGAAACCAGTCCCATCGCCCTCTTCCTCGGCACTGTCGCCGGTTCGGCGGGCGAAACCTCCGCCGGACTCATCCTGCTCTGCGGGCTGTATCTCATGATCCGCCGCATGATGAGCTGGCGCATCGTCGTCGCGGTTCTGGGCTCCGCGTTCCTGCTTTCCGGGGCCTTCTACCTCAAGAACGCCGAACTGTATCCCAGTCCCTTTTTCACCCTCGCCTCCGGCGGCCTCATGCTCGGCGCGGTGTTCATGGCCACCGACATGGTGTCCTCGCCCGTGACCGCCCGGGGCCTCTGGATCTACGGTGCGCTCATCGGCTCTGTGACCGTCATCATCCGCCTTTTCGGCGGACTCAATGAAGGCGTGATGTACGCGATCCTGCTCGGTAACGCCGCCACGCCGCTGATCAACAATCTGACCCAGCCGCGCATCTACGGTTGGACCAAACCCGCCAAAAAGAAGAAGGAGGCCAAGACATGAGCGATGCCTCCGGCTTCAAACTCACCGCCAGCCTCGGCATCATCTCGCTCGTTTCTGGCGTGTTGCTTTCGCTGGGCTACGAATTCAGCAAACCCTACGTCGCCCGCAACGAGAAAATCGCTGTCGAGGCCTCCGTGTTCACCGTTCTGAAAGGCGCGGTGCGCAGCGAAAACCTCGTGCTCGCAGAGGGCGGACCGCGCGCCGCCGCCGAAGGCGAAAAAGCCGAACTCTACGCGGGCTACCGCGAGGATGGCAGTCTCGTCGGCTACGCCATTCCCGCCGCCGCCCGCGGCTACGCCGATGTCGTGCAGGTGCTTTACGGCTACGACCCCGCGGTCAAAAAAATCATCGGCATGACCGTCCTCAAAAGTAACGAAACCCCCGGCCTCGGCGACAAAATCGCCAAAGACGCCGCCTTCCAGGAAAACTTCCGCGCCTTGGACGCCTCCGAACCCGCCCGCATCGAAACCGTCAAGAACGGTAAAAAAGTGCAACCTTGTCAAATCGACGGCATTTCCGGTGCCACCGTCAGCTCCAAAGCCGTCGGCAAAGCCCTCCGCGAAAGC
Organism: uncultured Verrucomicrobiota bacterium; assembly: GCA_964497855.1. Taxonomy (GTDB): domain Bacteria; phylum Verrucomicrobiota; class Kiritimatiellia; order SS1-B-03-39; family UBA6053; genus CAYLNG01. The sequence goes on from CAZCFM010000080.1 coordinate 3,100, forward strand.
GCCACCGCCGTGCTCCCCAAACTCCCAAGCCCGGAGCCCCGGCCATGAGCAACGATACGCGAAACTCGACACTCGACACTCGTCATTCGTCACTATCCTGGGACACCCTCACCACCGGTCTCTGGAAAGAAAACCCCGTATTCGTGATGCTGCTGGGCTGCTGCCCCACGCTCGCCGTCACGAACACCGCCGCCAACGCGCTGGCCATGGGCATCGCCACCACCTTTGTGCTCGTTTTCTCCGGCATGTTGGTCTCAATGCTGCGCAACCTGATTCCCAAACAAATCCGCATCGCCGCGTACATCATCATCATCGCCACCTTTGTCACGCTCGCTGACTACGGCATTCAGACCGTCAGCCTCGATCTCTACCGCGCGCTCGGCGCCTTCCTGCAGCTCATCGTCGTCAACTGCATCATCCTCGGACGCGCGGAGGCCTACGCCTCGAAAAATCCGCCGCTGGCCGCATCGGTCAACGCCCTCGGCATGGGATTGGGTTTCACCCTTGCCCTTTTGTTCCTCGGCGTCCCCCGCGAAGTGCTCGGCAGCGGCACGCTCTTCGGTGCCACCGTGATGCCGGCCTCTTTCCAGCCTTGGTCGATCTTCGTCCTGCCTCCCGGCGGCTTTTTCGTGCTCGCGGGATGGCTCATGCTCTTCACCTTCCTGCGACAACGCGCCGCCCGAAAGGAGGTCGTCTGATGGATCCCAATTCCCCCGGCTTCATTTTCCTGAATGCCTTCCTCATCAATAATTTCGTGCTGGCAATGTTCATTGGACTCTGCCCCTTCCTCGGCGTCTCCAACAAAATCAGCAACGCCGTCAACATGGGCCTCGCGGTCATCTTCGTGATGATCGTCAGCTCCTCCTGCGCCTACGGACTCAACGTGCTGCTGCTGAAATACGATCTCGAATTCCTGCGGCTCATCTCCTACATCGCGGTCATCGCCTCCGCCGTGCAACTGGTGGAGATGATCATGAAGAAGTTCACCCCCGCGCTGTTCCGCTCCCTCGGCATTTTCCTGCCCCTGATCACCACCAACTGCGCGATTCTGGGCGCGGCCCTGATTCAGACCAGCCGCGAATACAGCTTCGTGCAGTCGCTGGCGTTCTCCGTCGGCGGCGGCGCCGGCTTCACCCTCGCCCTTCTGCTCATGTCCGGTCTCCGCGAAAAGCTGGAGCTGGCCGACCTGCCCGCCTGCGTGCGCGGCGCGCCCCTCACCCTCATACTGGCCGGACTCCTGTCCCTCGCCTTCATGGGCTTCGCGGGGTTGGGCGGATGACCGAAAAACTCCTCCTCTCCACCGGCATTGTTTTCGCCCTCTTCGCCGCCTGGGTGCTCGTCGCTTTTGGCGCCCGCGCCTACGCCAAACGCCATCCCGAGTTCGGCCCCGCCCGCGAAGAAGGAGGCGAATGTGGTGTTTCTTGTGGTTGCACAAAGCAGAAATCCTGTGCTACCTTCCAAAAAGGGAACTGCAAAACCCCCTCCGAAAGCTCTCCTCAATAACCAGGAACCTGAAACCAGAAACTCTTCTCCTCAACCAGAAACCTGGAACCAGAAACCTGAAACTCTTCTCCTCAACCAGGAACCTGAAACCGGAAACCTGAAACCTGAAACCTTTCAACCTTTTAACTTTTTAACTTTCCAACCTTCAACCCGCAACTCTTCTCCTCCCCCGTCCCCCCTCCCGGAGCCTCCATGAACCTCACCGAATACGACATCAGCCATCCCTACACCGCCAAAGTCGTCGCCTCCTGGCGCATCACGCCGACCGACACGGATGAAGTCCGGCACATCGTGCTCAACATCGCCTCCGCCACCTTCAACTACCTCGAAGGCCAAAGCGTCGGCGTGCTGGTTCCCGGGCCCCACGCCTTCGGCAACAAAGACCATTTCCGCCTCTACTCCATCGCCAACTCCCGGCAGGGCGAGGCCGGTGACATGGCCGAAATCGCCCTCTGCGTCCGCCGCTGTTTCTACATCGACGAGGTCAGCGGCGAAAAATATCCCGGCATCGCCTCCAACTACCTCTGCGACCTCAAGCCCGGCGACGAGGTCAAGATCACCGGACCCTACGGACGCCAGTTCCTCGCGCCCAAAGACCCCTCCTGCAACCTGCTCATGATCGGCGTCGGCACCGGCATCGCCCCCTTCCGCGCCTTCCTCAAACACATCTACGGCGAGCGCAGCGATTGGCGCGGAAAAGTCCGCCTCTTCTACGGCGCCCGCAGCGGCATGGACACCCTCTATTCCAACGACAAAAACAGCGACATTGCCCTCTACTACGACCAGAAGACCTTCCTCGCCTTCCAGGCCCTCAGCCCCCGCCCGCACTTCGACGACCCCGCCGACATCGCCGGCAGCGTCAAAGCCCACGCCAAAGAAGTCTGGGACATGATTCAGGACCCCAAGACCCACGTCTACATCTCCGGCCTTTCCCGTCTGGAGGGCCAGCTCGACAAGGCCCTCGCCGACATCGCCGGCGGACAGGAAAACTGGCTCGCCAAAAAGGCCCAGCTCCTCACCCAGAAGCGCTGGGCGACGCTGTTTTATGAGTGAGAAGTAAGAGGGTCGGACTCGTCGGCCCCGTCCGACCCTTCTGACAAAAGGCGGAAAAAACACGTATCCCTCCGACGAGTCCGCCGAGTCCCACGAGTCCGACTCCCGCCGCAATTTCCGAGTGCCCTTCCGTGGGACATCGGTTCTTTTCATTGTGCCTCCCCCCACAAAACACTCGAAAAATGCCGCGCCGTAATCGCCTCTGTCCCCAGAGGCGAACCCGATGTCCTTGGGACCGCAGTCGAACAAGCCTTCCAGAGTCCATGAAGACTTGTGCATCAGGTAAGTCCCGGCACACAGCCCCGCCGCTGACGATACGCGAGGGGCGTCTCATCGGTTAAACGTCGGAAGGCCCGGTGAAAGGCCTGCGGGGAGGCGTATCCTGCCTGCAGGGCGATGTCTCCCACGGCATCACGCGTGTTCACCAGAAGCCCCATGGCCCGGTTGAGTCGATAGTTCTCCAGGTAGCGGCCCAGCGAAACCCCGGAGGCCTTTCGAAAACGCAGCCGCACATGCGAAGCTGACAGGCCCAAGCCCTCCGCGAGCGCCTCGACCCGCATCTGTGCCGCGCTTGCTCCCGCCATCATCCGGTTCACCGCCGCGATGATGGTCGCCCCCTGATCCGGCAACAGTCCCACACGTCTGGAACTGTCCGATTTCCGAAACCACATCAACAGTTCCAGAAGTTTTACCTGGCACAGTTCTGAGGCCGACTCTGGATTGCCGGCGGCTTCCGGCCACAACGCGCACAGTTCCGCAAAGGCCTTGCGACAGTCCTGCGTCAGCGGCACCGCGCCTTTCGGCATTCCCCGCGCCCAGGCGTCGTCCGGCAGCTCAAAGGTGCAGAAAATCCAGCGGAGTTTTGAGACGCGCAAATGGCTGTAGTGATGAAACTGAAAAGGATGAATCAGCATCGCTTCTCCCGGACGAAGCGGCACCTGATGGTGATCCACATGCACCATTCCCGCCGTCTCCGCATTCACCAGCAAAACAAAACGGTGATGCGACGGATGTCTCAACGCGTTCTGCTGCAAGGCCGATTTGCTTGTCCGGACGAACATCAACATGTTTCGCGGGGTCGGCAACGAGGACCAGGTTCCCAGCCCCTGAAAATAGTCCTGCGGTTCGCTCAGGGTTTGGTCAAAATCAGTGAAGTCGCTCATGCGAAAATCAGTATTGTTACTTTCTGATAAGAAAAGTTAATTTATTAACCTTTAAAAAGAACCCTCCATCGTCCAGAATCAGGACATGATCCAACTTCCATCACTTTTTGCTCCCCTGCCGCTTGATCCCACCTTTGTCCCGGCATCGCTTTGGACCGAGCGCTACCTGCAACAGGTCGATGCCACGCCCGGATCCCGCGAGGTGATTCTGGCACTGAGTTCCCCGGATGGAACGGTCACGCACTTTAGCACCCGTCTCCTGCCTCCCGGCTGCGCGGATACCGACAGCGTTCTCCATCTGGAGCGAACCCTGAAATTTCTGCTCTGGCAACGGGGCGGAACGCAGATTCATATTGCCGGCGCCGACGCCGAAGTTCCGATCCTGCGACAGGTCTATTCCCCTCTGGGCCGCCGGGCCTTTGACGCGGAATTTTTCAGCCGGCAGATTTACCACGCCCCGCTGGAAATCCATGCGGTTTCGCCTGCCGATCTTCCGACTCCGAAGGAGCGGCCCATCGCCCTCGGTGGACATCTGGATGGCTGCCGCATCGGCTTCGATCTGGGGGGAAGCGACCGGAAATGTGCGGCCCTTATCGACGGCAACGTCGTGTTCTCCGAGGAAATCCGCTGGGACCCCTATTTCCAAACCGATCCCGAATACCACATCGCCGGCATCCGCGATTCGCTGAAACGCGCCGCCGAACACCTTCCCCGTGTGGATGCCATTGGCGGCAGCAGCGCGGGGGTGTACATCGACAATGAAGTCCGCGCCAGCTCGCTCTTCCGCGGTTTGTCCCGCGAGAACTTCGAGCACCGCATCCGGCGTCTTTTTCTGGACCTCCGCCAGGAGTGGGGCGGTATCCCTTTCGAGATCGTCAACGACGGCGAAGTCACGGCACTCGCCGGCTGTCAGTCGCTGAAAAGGGGTTCCCTGCTCGGCATCTCCATGGGCACCAGCCTTGCCGCAGGCTACTGTGACCGCAACGGACACATCACGCCGCACCTCAACGAGCTGGCCTTCGCCCCCATCGATTACCGTCCGGACGCGCCTGTGGATGAATGGTCCGGCGACCACGGTTGCGGGGTGCAGTTTTTCTCCCAGCAGGGCGTCGCCCGTCTCGCCCGAAACGCCGGGTACCGCTTCCCGGATTCCATGCCCCTTGCGGATCGTCTCGTGCAGGTGCAACAGGATATGGAGCAGGACAAACCCGCCGCACGTGAAATCTACCGGACGATTGGCCTTTGTTTCGGATACGCCCTGGCGCACTACGCGCGATTCTATGATCTGCAACACGTCCTGCTGCTGGGCCGTGTCAGCTCCGGTCCGGGCGGACAACGCCTTCTCGACCATGCGCAGAGCGTCCTCTGCACTGAATTCCAGGGCCGCCACGCGCACATACAGCTCTCCATGCCCGACGAAAAAATGAAACGCCACGGACAGGCCATCGCTGCCGCCAGCTTGCCCGCACTTCCCGGAAAATCCCCATGACCTTTCACCAGCCCCGCTCCGACCTCTACATTCCCGATAGTTTAACACCTGACCCCGCCCTTGCCCGCACGACACATCTCGGCATCGGCGCCCATCAGGACGACCTTGAATTCATGGCCTTCCACGGCATCCTGGCCGGATACAAACGGGACGACACCTGGTTCAGCGGTGTCACCTGCACCAACGGAGCCGGCAGTTCCCGCACGGGTCCCTTCGCCGCCTGCAGCGACGCAGACATGCAGGAGATCCGCCGCGAAGAACAGCGCCGCGCCGCGCGCATCGGTCACTACGCCGCCATGATACAACTCGATTACCCCAGCTCCGACATCAAGACCTCGCCCTCCCCGCATCCTGAGGCTGACCTGCTCGCGATTCTACTCGCGACCCGCCCCCGCGTCGTCTACACCCACAATCCCGCCGACAAGCACGAAACCCACATCGGCGTGCTCAAAGCCACCCTCCGCGCTCTTCGTCAACTGCCCCCCGCCGAACGCCCCCAGCAGCTCCTCGGCTGTGAAGTCTGGCGCGACCTCGACTGGCTGCCCGACGAAGACAAAACGCTTCTGGATGTCAGTGGACACGATGACCTGGCGCAGGAACTCAACAGCGTCTTCGCCTCCCAGATTGCCGGCGGCAAACGATACGACCTCGCCATTCAGGGCCGCCGCCGCGCCAACGCCACTTTCTTCCAGTCGCACAGCGTGGACGGCTGCCAAAGTCTCTGCTTCGCCATCGATCTGACGCCTCTCCTGAAAAACGATGCCCTCACCCTCGCGGATTTTATGTCGCCATTTTTGCAGCGATTCCGCGACGACGTCCTCCACAAGCTCACTCCCTGATTCTATGGAACTGATTCTCCAACCCACTCCGGAAGCGGCCAGTCATCTCGCCGCCCGTCACATCCGAAACCAAATCGAAGGCAAACCCGCCTCCGTGCTCGGACTCGCCACGGGCAGCACGCCACTGCTCCTCTACCGCGAACTCGTCCGCATGCACCGGGAAGAGGGCCTCGACTTCCGTCGCGTCACCACCTTCAATCTCGACGAATACATCGGCCTCGCCCCGGAGCATCCGCGCTCCTACCATGCCTTCATGCACGAGCACTTTTTTCAGCATGTCAACATCCCCGCAACGCAGATCCACATTCCAGACGGACTCACCCCCGATGTGGAGGGATTTTGCCGCGACTACGAAGCCCGCATCGCCAGTGTCGGCGGCATCGATCTGCAACTTCTCGGGATTGGCAGCGACGGACACATCGGCTTCAACGAACCGGGTTCTTCCCTGGCCTCCCGCACGCGCATCAAAACCCTGACGCAGCGAACGCTGAGCGACAACGCGCGCTTTTTTGCGGAAGGCGAAACCCAGCCTCACCACGTCATCACCATGGGCATTGGCAGCATCCTCGACAGCCGCCGCATTTTGCTTCTCGCCTTTGGCGCGAACAAAGCCGATGCCGTGGCCGCCGCCGCCGAAGGCCCCATCACAGCCAGCGTCCCGGCCTCCGCCCTGCAATTCCACGCCAAAACCCACCTCTACCTCGACGAAGCCGCCGCAACCCGCCTCCAGCGCGCCGACTACTACCGCTGGGTCTACGAGCAAAAACCCGCCTGGCAGCGCTTTTCACCCTGATAGTGGCAAAATTGAAACATACAACGGTATTGAGACTACCGGAAATCTTGGTAATCCCTGCACAACCCTGTAGTTTCATGACATGACACGCCTGTACTGGAAAAACATCTGCAAACCAAACGACGCGCTTCACGTGGCGGGAGTGCGGCATTCGGAGGCGGGATCGTGGCAGCTCCACGACCATGATTTTTATGAACTCTTCTGGGTGGATTCCGGCCAGGGCTGGCACGTCTTTGCGCAAGACCGCCAGCCATTATCCGGCGGGGATCTGGTTTTTATTCGCCCGAAGGATACCCACGGATTTGAGGCGGAGGCCGGCAGCGAACCTTTTGTGCTCATCAATGTTGCTTTTCCGAGCGAAAGCTGGCGGGAAATCGACTCCCGATACGGGCTGACGTCTCATTCGTTTTTGCGAGGGAAAGGGGCTAAAGCTCCGCAACTGTCCATACAGGGGGATTTGCGAAAAAGGCTCTCGCACCTCTTCCGGGATCTGGTGACGCAGCCGCGAACACGATTGGCTCTGGATGCGTTCCTCTTGCAGATTGCCCTGCTGACCGCCACACCTCCCTCCACGCCCTCGTTACAGGGAGCCCCCGCCTGGCTCCGGGCGGGACTGCTGTCCGCCGCCCGCAACACCGGGCTTCTGGCGGGTGGACCTTCGGCGTTGGCGCGTCACTGCGGCTGCAGCACCGCACATCTCTCCCGCGTGCTGCGGGAACACCTGCGACAAACTCCAACGGATTGGATCCTGGCGCAAAAGCTCAATCTCGCGCGTCAATTGCTGGAGGGCAGTGGGCTCTCCGTTGCTGAGATCGCGCTGGAGTCGGGTTTCGAGAACCTCAGCCACTTTCATCGCTGTTTCCGCAAGGCCGTCGCTCAAACTCCGCTTCAATACCGCAAGGAACACGCGCGCGACTGGATGTGAGACCGGATCACAATCCCACACATTCCTGTCATTGCAGCGCAAGACGTAGGGGTATCGGCGTGTTACGGTTTTATCCTGATGCAAACCTTATCCGAACGCTCCTCGGAACTCAATTTCCTGGATGGCTCTGCCGCAAACAACTCGCTCTCGTACGCCAAACATTTCACGGCCCGCTTCCGCGAAGTGGAGAATCTTCCATCGGTCCTGCGCGAAGCCAAGATGCTGTCGTTGCAGTTTCCCGCCTGTCTCCAGCCCCGCGAACCCGGTGAAACGCTGGCGGGGCGCATCGTGTATCCCTGCGTGGGCATCAGCCCGGAACCCTGCGGCCTGGGATGGTATTTTGACTTCGGAGGCGTGAAGCGTCGGCTGTCCTCTCCGGACTGCGCTGAAACGGAGCGGACGGAGTGGGAGGCGCTGACGACCTTCTGGCGGGCTCGGGTCACCCAGGCCAAATGCCGCGCCGCATATCCCGAGGACGTCGTTGCGCTTCTGCCCTCCGACCAGTGGACGGAAGATGCCGGCGTGGGGTTTCCTCTCTACCGCATTGCCGGAACCCTCCTGGATTTTGGGCCCTTGTGTCGCCTGGGTCTGGACGGACTGGAAGCGGGGCTGAGGGGCGGGGATGATTTTTCTGTGGCGGCAAGGGACGTGCTGACGATTTTCCGGCGCTCCCTTCGCGCCTACGGACTGGAGTCACTGGCGCAGCGCGCCCCGCAAACCTTGGCGGAGGCCATCCAACTGATCTGGCTCTGGGCTCTGCACGCGGGCACCTGGAATTATGGGCGTCTGGATGTGCTGCTGGGTCCTTTTCTGCAAGAGGATCTCGCCAACGGAACCCTCACCGAGGAGACCTCGCTGAATCTGCTCTGTGAATTCTGGCGCCTCATTCATGCCTACAACAATCAGTACAACAACCGCATCATCATCGGGGGCAAAGGACGTCCCGACGAAGCGATGGCGGACGCCTTCGCATTGCTGGCGATCGAAGCCACCCGCCGGGTGCGATTGAACCAGCCCCAGCTTTCGCTGCGCTTTTCCCGGAATCAGAATCCGGCGCTGTGGGATCGGGCCATCACCGCCATCGGCGAAGGCTGCACGTATCCCATGCTCTACAACGACGACATCAACATCCCCGCCGTGGCCGTGGCGCATGGAGTGACGGAGGAGATTGCCCAGGGCTTCAGTCCGTACGGATGTGGCGAGTATATGCTGGGTCCGGGCAGCGTGGCCAGTCCCAACGGGGTGATCAATCTGCTCAAGGCGTTGGAGGATGCGCTGGGAGACGGGGAGGGGTTCACTGATTTCGAACAGGTGTGGATGGCCTATCAAACGGTCATTGACCGGAATGTGGAGGCCCTGGCACGTCAGCAGAAAATTGAATACGAGGTCACGGCAGGAGACTGCGCGTTTCTGTTTGCGAGTATTCTGAGTCCGGGCTGCGTGCAAAAAAATGAAACCGTTGCTTTCCGGAGGAGCCTGGCATGTGGGCGGGACCCTGGAGACCTACGGCAACACCAACACCGCCAACAGTCTGCTGGTCCTTCGTGAGCTGGTGTTTGTGCAACAGCGCTGCAGTCTGCCGGAAATCCTGCGGGCGTTGCGGGCGAATTTTGTGGGTCACGAAGAGCTGCTGCGCGCCTGCCGCGCGGTGCTGAAATATGGCAATGACGAAGCGTTGGCGGATGAAATGGCATCGAAGGTGCATCAGCATATCTGCACAGTCACGCGGGATCAGGCGGCGCGGGTCGGGCTGGACAGCTATCTGGTGGTGATCATCAACAACTGGGCGAATGTGGTGCTCGGACGTCATGTGGGCGCCAGTGCGGACGGGCGTCTGGCCGGCGAAGCCATGGCCAACGCGAACAACCCCACACCCGGCAGCGATACTCGCGGGGTCAGTGCTTTCCTGAACTCCCTGGCCACGCTCGATCCATCGATCCACGCCGGGGCGGTGCAGAACATGAAGTTTGGCAAGGAATGGTTTTGCCCGAACAACCGCCCGAAATTCGAGGCCTTGCTGCGAACCTATTTTCAGCGCGGCGGAACGCAGGCCATGATCACGGTGGTGTCACGCGACGATCTGGAGGCGGCGATGCGGGAGCCGGAGAAGTGGGGACATCTGCTGGTGCGCATGGGAGGCTTCAGCATCCGCTTCGTGGAGTTGCCACCCGACGCCCAGCGCGAGGTTCTTGCCCGCACCCTTCATTGAAACAAAGATGAGCGAATCCGGGATTGTTTTCGACATCCAGCGCGCCGCCCTGCACGATGGCCCGGGGCTGCGGAGCGTGGTGTTTTTGAAAGGCTGTCCCTTGCGCTGTGCCTGGTGCCACAATCCTGAATCCATTCGCGTGGAGCCGCAAGTCGGCAAAAGCGGCAAGGTGTACGGAATCCGCATGAGTGTGGAGGACGTGATGCGGGAACTGCGGAAGGACAAGGACTACTACGCGCAATCGGGCGGAGGGATCACGCTCTCGGGCGGCGAGCCAACCCTGCAATGGGCCTTTTGTCTGTCCTTGCTGCGCGCGTCGAAGGCAGAGGGATTTTCAACCTGTCTCGATACCTGTGGCCACTATCCTCCGGAGCGCTTGCAGGATCTGCTCCCGCTGGTGGACATCTGGCATTTTGACTACAAGCTGGAGCCTGGAGAGGCCCATCGCAAGGTCACCGGGGTCGACGGGACTTTGATCCAGCACAACCTGCGGTCGCTCATGGAAAGTCCGGCTCGCATTCGACTGCGCTGCCCCGTGATTCCCCGCGTCAGCGACCACCCGGAACACGAGCAGACCTTGCGGGCCTTCGAATCCAGTGGACGTTTTGAAAGCGTCGAACGGCTGGAGTATCACAGCATCGGCCTCGCCAAGGAGCGCGATTTAAAGGAATGTCCGGACCCAACAAAGGTTCGACCAAGTCGACGACTTCCGGGGCGAGCGACCACTCGTTGAGTTTCGGATCGCCAAAGTGAGGGGTGTCCATGGCCTCGGGACGCTGATCTTTGGGCCAGTCGGCCAGCTTTTTCTCGAAGTGGGCCAGCAGGCCCTGGAATTTTTCGTCGGAGTACACTGCGCCGTGGGGGAGCACATAGCCTTCCGAGTGGTAGTGTTCAACTTCAGCCGGCGTGAGCCGGGGCGGACGGGAGACGGAGGAGATTGCAGGTGTCATAGGCAACGGTTATCTCATATTTGAAGGTCTCCGTCTTGCGATGCCATGATGCGAAAGTGTATTATTATGATATTGACTGACACCTCCGCTTGCGCGACGAGACAGCCTGGAAAGGCTGTCTTCCGTATCGCACGACGAGACGTTTTACCTGGCAAGCCAGGGGGAGAGTTCTTTGCTCAGGAATTCGAGTGAACGTGCGGCCTCATCGATTTTTCCGCACTCAACGCTGAGGAATATCTCGCGGTCGACGGGTTCCAGAATTTTTGCAACGCGTTTCCAGTCCACAACGCCTTCGCCGCAGGCGCAGCCCACGGGGGTGCCGGTGACTTTTCCGCGTTCGGCATCGCTGTGCTGCATGGAGATGTCTTTTGCGTGGATGTGATACACGTAGTCGCGGACCTTGCTGAGGCCCTCATAGGGATCTTCCAGGCCGGCGAGATAGCTGTTGCCCGTGTCCCAGTTGACCTGAATCCAGGGGGACTTCACGAGTCGGACGATCTTCAGAAGGCCATCCGCGGTTTTGGTGTAGGTTCCGTGGGGTTCGATGCAGAGGAATTTTCTGTGGCGGGCGCAGACCATGGCGGCTTTGGTCAGGGTGTAGCGCATGGTTTCGTGTGCGAAGGCGTCGTCCATCCACTCCGGTTTAATCATTTCGTCGGAGTTGAGGAAATTGCATCCGACAAAGGAGGCGAGGACGGCGGCGCGGGTGAGGCGGGCAACGGAGGCCTCGGGTTTCATGAGCGGGCTGTGTGCGGACAGGCTGGAGACCCGGACGCCATGGCGGTCGCAGATTTCCTTCATCAGCAGGGGGTCCTCCTCCATGGAAAAGGAGTGGAAATAGTTCACTTCGCTGAGCAATTCCCAGCCGATGTGAACCATGGGTTCGATGTAGGCGTATCCGAGCTTGGCGGCGATTTCCACGCCGGCGGCAAATGATTTGTCCGCACTGCGGCAGAATTCCATGTTGAGAGAGATTTTGAAGGTGGCCATGAGGGAGTTTCCTTGGGGTTGGGGTTAGGTTCGGTCGGCAATTTCGATGTCGTAGGATTCGCTGAAGGTTTGGCCCTTGCGGACGTCGAGTTCCTCCGCGTTGCTGGGGCCGATGGAAAGGTAGGGAAAACCGCCGCGCAGGACAAACCAGTTGAAGGCATGGGCCTGACGGAGGGTCACGGAGGCCACGGGCGGGGTCCAGTGACCGTCGATCCGTCCCCACCAGGTGATGGAGGGGGCGTGGAGGCCGCAGGCGGTGGCGGCGGTGGCGGGCTGACCGTCCACCTCGATGCCGAAGCAGCCGTCATGGCCCCAGCACCAGGGCAGGCGGATGCCGAGGCCGTGGTAGTTGATCTTGCGTCCGTCGGCCAGCGCGAGACTCCACTCGCTCTTGATGAGGCGGTGGTCGCGGAGGGCCACGCGGCGGGACTGCCAGTTCCAGAGAAAGGAACGGGTTTCCGGGCGGTATTCGCAACGGATCACGCGATCCTCGTGGTAGGTGTGGAGAGAGCCCGCCTGCTCGCGCCAGAGCAAACGCAGGCGGAGGGTGTGGTCGTCGAGCGCCTCGCGTTCCAGAATGTCCTGGACGCCGCAGTGACCCGACCCGGGGTTTTCCTCCCAGAAGTTCAGGTCGGCGCAGCGCAGCCCGTACATCAGCCCCTTGTGGTGGCGGTGGTCGCCGGGGGAAACGACGGTGACAACATGTCCGTCGGGACTGCGGAGCGGTGCGAAGTAGGGTTTAAAAGGGTCGTTGAGCACGCAGCATCCGGCTTCGCGGTTGCCCTCGCGGAAGATCGCAGCCGCGGGAGTCAAGTCGATGTTCATGCTTTCCCCTTTTTGACGGCGGTGAGAGCGCCGCCATGGTTCATACTGGCGTAGATGGCCTCCACGGTGGCGATGGTGTTCAGGTTGTCGCGGATGCCGCTGCCGCAGGGAATGCCCTCGCGGATCTCGCGGTGGAAAGCGAGCAACTGGTTGGTGAAGGCGTTGGAGGTGAGGCCCGCGGGCAGTTCGGCAGGTGGTGCCTGGAGGCCCTCAAACTGGAAATTCCAGTTGTCAGGCGTTTTGCCCTCCGTGCTGCCGTAATAGGCGGGGCCGGAATACGATCCGAGCGTGAGGGGGAGATCGCCAATGCAGCCCTGCTCCCCAAAAAACTTGATGGATTCGCAGTAGGGTGTTTTCCGGGCGAGATAGTTGCCGTGAAGGGTTCCTGTCGCACCGCCCTCCGTGGTGAGCAGGGCACAGCAGGAGGATTCGGCCCCGTTTTTGAAAGGCGCATCAAAGCGGGCGTGGGCGGATACCATCGCGTAGTCCTGCTCGAAGAGGAAACGAAGCAGGTCAATGGCGTGAACCAGGAGGCTGATGACCACGCCACCGCCGGCGCGGTGTTTGTCGAGAATCCAGAAATCCGCATTGCGGTCGGGTTTGGTGCTGATCCAGGCTTCAATATTTTGCCAGCCGCACATTTCAAACGTGCGCAGGGCTCCGAAATGTTTCGGGTTTTTTCGCAACCAATCGCGCAAAAAGATGTAGCGGGGGTCAAAGCGGCGGGTTTGCCCCACCATGACCCGGAGGCCTTTTGCATCCGCCAGATCCGCCAGTTCCACTGCCTCGGCCAGGGTGTGGGTGGCGGGTTTTTCGACGAGCACATGCAGGCCGGCGTTGAGGGCGTCTTTTGCGGCTGGATAGTGCAGGAAATGGGGTGTCAGAATCAATACGGCGTCGATTTTACCCGCAAGGTCCGCGAGGCCCTCGCCGTGCTCGGCATAGGTGCGGACGGGACCCAACGCCGCGAAACGCGCGGCGACGGCGTTGCGGGAGGGCGCCGAAGGATCACTCGCGCCCAGCAGACGGAAGTGTTCGGGATGGGTTTCAAAGGCGGGAAGGTGGGCGTCGGCAATTCCACCGCAGCCAATCAGGAAAACATTCAGGGGGGAGGTCGTATTCATTCGGGTCCGGGGTTTGGTGTTGCTACGATGCGCTTCTTTTAGCAGTGCGCCGCGGAAAATACGTTTCTCTGCCGCTTGAAAATGTGTCTAATCCTATGATATCATATCTTTATGAAAATATGGAAACCCAGTAACCGCCTTGCCGGTTTCATGTGCGCCACCGACGGGACGGATCAATTGCCGTTTGAGGAATTGGGCGAGGTGTGGGCCACCCTGAGCTGGAAAATTGACTGGCACACGAATGCGGGATGGGAAGTGTACATGCAGGTCAAGGGGGCGTCGTGTTGGCGGGTGGGCAAAGAGTCGATGCGGGTGCGGGAGGGGGAAGTCTATTGGATCGGACCGGGGGTGAGGCATCGATTGGAGGGCTTTGAGGGAGATGCCATCCACTTTTTGTATTTGGTGGTGCGTGCGGAGGATTTGCGGGTGTTGGAGGAATTTCCTTCGCTGTGCGCCGCCGGGTTTCGGGTTTTGAGCGGAAGTCCGGAATTGTTGGAGCAGCTCAAGGGGCTGGTTCACGAGGTGGCGGCGGAAAGGCCCTGGCGGGAGGAGGTGTGTCAGGCCCGGCTGGATTTACTGGGGTATGAGCTGGCGCGGCAGATGGAGAAAGGTCCCCGTCCGCCCGGAAACGGCAAAACCCTGCATCCCGCCGCCCTGCGGGCCATGGATCTGCTGCGCACACGTCCGGGCTATTCCTGGACGCTTCCAGAGTTATCTGCCCGTGCGGGACTCTCCGTACCGCATCTCTGTGCGGTGTTCAAACGGGAGTACGCGCAAACCCCGATGCGGGCCCTGCAGAAGCTGCGGGTGGCGGAGGCCCTCCGCCGACTGCGCGAAACCGACCAGTCCATCACCGACCTTGCGATGGATCTCGGTTTCGCGAGCAGTCAGCACTTCAGCCGCGAGTTCCGGCGTCACACCGGACAAAGCGCCCGCGAGGTCAGACACGCGGGGCGTTGAGTTCGAGACCCCATGTGGACGTACCAGCATCGGGGCCTGGAGGATAACCGGGGGCGCGGGTTGTGCTCGTACAACCCAACGGCCCCTCGTTGCGGCAACTGTTCGAACCCCCCAGGCGTTCAGCCCACGTCGATGATCGAGGGATCGTAGTCGGCGGGCGCTTCGTAGCCCA
>CAZCFM010000081.1:0-17768 GCA_964497855.1 uncultured Verrucomicrobiota bacterium
CCATTGCGTGCAGCAGGCAACGCGACACATTCCAAATGCCCAGCGAACTGGTTCCAAGCCGATTTTGATCGGCAAGATAAAAATGGAGAAGGGGGCGGGGTTGTGAGGGCATGGGCAGGATTTTCATCCCTAAAGTCCCGGTGAATTTTGGCAATCATCGAATGCGGTTTGTAAGGAAAAATGGAAAAATGCCGGAGTTTTCAACCATAACGCTTGGGGGCAGGGCGTTCCGAACGGAGAGCGTTTACAGGAACTTTGCGGAAAAACTTCTGCAACAGGAGTCTTGTGATAAAAATTGGATTTAAGATCAGGTACCTTCGCCAAAGGCGTCGGGGCTCTTGGTACAGCCGAAAAAACCATTCCAGTCCAGCCTTTTGCATCCAGTGGGGGGCTTGTGGAAGTGAACCGGCATGGAAATCGAAAGCAGCACCCACCGCCAGGATTGGGATATGAAGGTGATCACGCATTTCGTAGGCCCATACCTCTTGCCGGGGGCACCCTAGACCAACCAACACGAGACGTGCGCCACTGTTTCGTATGGTTTCGGCCGCAACTTGGACCTCTTCCTCGCTTAGGCATCTGAATTGGGAAGGTTGTAGGCCTGCAATGTGTAGTTTTGGGAATCGAATGCTTAAATTCCGGCGAAAGGCTTCGAGTACGTTCGCCGTGCTGCCATAAAGAAAAATGGGTAAACCTTCGTTTGCGGCTGCTTCACAGACCTTGAGTGTGAGGGTTGGACCATAGACCCGGTCCGTGAGAGTGGTCTTATGAAGCCAGTTTAATGCCCATCGAACAGGTTGTCCGTCGGGAACAACCAAATCCAGCGCATTGAGTCGGGCAGCATGCTCCGGGTCCATGACCCCAGTCATCACTCCATGGACCGCGAGTGCAGATGTTGAACATGGTTTGCGATTCTTTGCGGCATCCAGAATCCTTCTGACGGCCTCATCATAATCAACTGCATGGACCTGAATTCCCAAAACCGAATGAACACCCTGGTCAATCATATCTTTGAGAACTCCAACGGTCCCGGTTGATTTCGTACATCTCCTGTAAAATCATCTCCACATTGTAGCGGAGTTTCCAAGCCGGATAATGGTTTTGGAATCGCCGAAGATCGCTCACATACCAAATATGGTCTCCTGTCCGGTTATTTTCCTGATAGGATATTTTCATGGGATGTCCGCATATCTGACTTGCCATACTGACAGCTTCGGACATGGAGCAGTTGCTGTGAAGCCCCCCGCCGATGTTGTACACTTCTGCGGAGCGAGGGGACCGAAAGAATGATTCAAAGGCTGAGATTAGATCAGCGCTATGAATATTATCGCGAACCTGTTTCCCTTTGTAGCCAAAAATGGTATAGGGTTTTTCTGTCACAGCGCAACGCATAAGATAAGCAAGGAAACCGTGGAGTTGCGCCCCGGCATGATGCGGGCCTGTAAGACACCCCCCGCGGAAACAAACGGTTTTCATCCCGAAATATCTGCCATATTCTTGAACCATTATATCGGCAGCGACTTTGGATGCCCCGAAAAGAGAGTGAAGGGACTGATCCAAACTCATGCTCTCGGGGATGCCATTCACATATGGATGCGAGGGGTCAATGTCCCATCGTGTTTCCTTCTCCACCAGGGGGAGTTGGTTAGGGCTGTCACCGTAGACCTTATTTGTAGAGGTGAATATAAACACAGCTTGTGATGCATACTTACGGGTTGCTTCAAGAAGATGGAGCGTACCGGTGGCATTTACTCCGAAATCGGTCAGGGGTTCGCGGGCGGCCCAGTCATGTGAGGGTTGGGCCGCAGTGTGGATCACTAGAGCTATGTCATTCCCATAATGCTGAAATATCCGATCAATACCTGCTGCATCCCGTATATCCACTTCTTCGTGACTGTACCCTTTTACGGTCTGAAGCAATCGGCTTCGATTGGGATCATTGCTTGCATCGGATCCAAAAAAATAGGCCCGCATGTTGTTGTCAATTCCAACAACTTTCATTCCTAAATTGGCAAAATGGATTACGGCTTCTGATCCGATTAATCCCGCAGACCCCGTGATAATAGCTACACTCATACACGCCCAACCAAGGCAGGAATTTCAACAGAGGTCACGAATCCGAGTTTCGTTGTGGGCCGGAGAGGAAGGTTCATTCTTTTACCATAACAATCCGTTATGTAGAGTGCAAGTAAGGAATCGCTGCGAAGTTCCGTTGCGTGGCGGGGCTGTGCACGCTATTGATCTACAGGGAATCAGAACCCTTCGGTGCACACCTCAGCGGCGGGAGGAATTCGCGCGGAGGATCCAGTAGAGGAGGGTCATGAGCGCGGAGACGGCGGCGGCGAGGTAGGTGAGGAAGGCGGCGTCGAGCACGGCGGCGGCGTCGCGTTCCTGATAGGGCGCGACGATGCCGTCGTCGACGAGCACGCGTTTGGCGCGGGCGCTGGCGTCCCATTCCACGGGGAGGGTGACAAGGGTGAAGAGTACCGAGACGGACAACATGAGGATGCCCATGATCAGCAGGGGGCGTCCCATCGGGGAGGCCATGCTCAGGAAAAGTCCAAACATCAGCAGGGGGGAGCTGAGCTGGCTGGTGAAGCTGGCGGCGGGGACCAGGGCCGAGCGCAGGCCGAGCGCGGCGTAGCCGGTGGCGTGCTGCAGGGCATGGCCGGCTTCGTGACAGGCCACGCCCACGGCGGACAGGCTGCGTCCGTCGAACACCGCCGGACTGAGGCGGAGAACGCGGGCGCGGGGGTCGTAGTGGTCGCTGAGGAAGCCGCCGATGCGTTCGATGCCGACATCGTGGAGCCCGGCCTGACGCAGCATTTTCGCGGCGGCCTGGGCCCCGCTGAGGCCGCTGGTCGGCGCAACCCGGGAATATTTTTGGAAGCGGGACTTGGTGATAAAACTGGCATATCCGGCCAGCAAGAGGCCCGGGAGGGCAAAGAGAAGGAAAACAGGATCAAACATCATGGTGTGAACTCCGTTGAAAAAGGATTTGTCGATTTGACTACATGCAGTGTCGTTTGTTCACGCAAAAGATCAAGGAGGAAGGGAGAAGTACGGAATGAAAGTCCAAACCCCGGCTTGACAATTCCCGACTCTGGTCTAGGATTCTCCCCATGATAATCCGTTTCTCCCTGCTGTCCCTTCGCACCCTCCTTCTATCTGAAGCCTGAGGCGGAGCGCACACGGAGTTGACCCACACGGAAAAATCCCTAAAACGCCCGCCGACCTCCGGCGGGTGTTTTCGTTACGCCCCACCCGGTTTTCGGCGGGATGTCCCCAAGCCCAAACCCTGAAAGAGCCCCATGATCCGCAAACCCACATCCGACCACGTGTTGATTTTTGACACCACCCTGCGCGACGGCGAACAATGCCCCGGCGCAAGCATGGGCCTGGAGGAAAAACTCCAGGTGGCCCAGGCCTTGGCGCGTCTGAAGGTGGACATCATCGAGGCCGGCTTCCCCATCGCCTCCCCCGGCGACTTCGAGGCGGTGCGCGAAATCGCCCGCACGATCAAAGGCCCCCGCATCGCCGGCCTCGCCCGCTGCGTGGACAAGGACATCGAACGCGCCGCCGAAGCCGTGGCCCCCGCCGGCAAACGCGGACGCATTCACGTGTTTCTCGCCACCTCGGCCATTCACCGTCAGTTCAAACTGCGCAAGGCGAAAGAGGAAATCATCAAAGCGGCGGTCGCGGGCGTGCTCAAGGCCCGCCAGTTCGTGGAGGACGTGCAGTTCAGTCCGGAAGACGCCTCGCGCACGGAGTTGGACTTCCTCGCCCAGGTCGTGGAGGCGGTGATCGACGCCGGCGCGACGACGGTGAACATTCCCGACACCGTGGGCTACGCCGTGCCGGAGGAGTTTGGCCGCTGCATCCGCTATCTGAAGGAAAAGGTCCCGAACATCGACCGCGCGGTCATCCATGTGCACTGCCACAACGACCTCGGGCTGGCCGTGGCCAATTCGCTGGAGGCGGTGCGCAATGGCGCCCGCGGCGTCGAATGCACCATCAACGGCATCGGCGAACGGGCCGGGAACTGCTCGCTGGAGGAATTTGTGATGGCCCTGCGCACGCGCCAGGACGCCTTTCCGGGGCTTCACACCCTCGTGCAGACGCCGGAGATTTACCGCACGAGCCGTCTGGTCAGCCAGCTCACCGGCCTGCACGTGCAGCGCAACAAGGCGATTGTCGGGGCCAACGCCTTTGCGCATGAGTCCGGCATTCATCAGGACGGCATGCTCAAGGAGCGCAGCACCTACGAAATCATGAATCCGGCGGACGTGGGCATTCCGTCCGGCTCCGAACTGGTGCTGGGCAAACACTCCGGACGCCACGCGTTCCGCGAGCACATGAACCACCTCGGCTTTAAACTCAGCGGCGAAGGCCTGGAAAAAGCCTACGCCGACTTCATCGCCCTCGCGGACAAGAAAAAACATGTCTACGACGACGATCTGGTCGCCATCATGCAGGCCACCCTCAGCGAGAAATCCGCCGCCTGGGTCCTCAACTACCTCTTTGTCAGCACGGGCACGACGACGATTCCGACGGCCACCGTCCGCCTCGAAAAAGACGGGCAGATCCATGAGGACGCCGCCTGCGGGGACGGTCCGGTCGACGCCGCCCTGCGCACCATCGAACGCGTCACCGGTGTCGCCGCCCGTCTCGAAGATTTTTCCCTGCAATCCATCACCACCGGCAAAGACGCCCAGGGCGAAGTCACTGTGACCGTGCGTTTTGAGGACGGCGTGTTGCTCACGGGCAAGGCGTCGAGCACCGACATTGTGCAGGCGGGCGCCCGCGCCTACCTCAATTGCATCAACCGGCACCTCGCGCGCAAGGCGGCGGGAGCGGTCCCGGAAGCCCCCCATCCCCTCTAAATCGAAGGGGGCAAATGCTTTTCCGGTCCTTTTGTTAGGAATCGAATTGCCCTGGCCCGGAAAATGGGCTATAGACGCCCCCCCTTTTTCCGTAAAAACCCTTTGTCATGACTTCAACCCTTCATCTGCATATCGACTCGCTGGAGCGCGGCCCGCTCCGGCTCGAAGGCGCTTTGCCCGCGTCGGTGCTGGAAATGGAGGGCGACCCCGCCAGCCATCCCCAAGGCGATGTCACCTACGATCTTCTGGCAGAGAAAAAGGGCCAGGAAGTTCTCGTTCGCGGCTGGGTGGAGGTCCCCATGGAGCTGGAATGTAGTCGCAGCGGGCTTTTTTTCTCGACAATCGTCCGGGATTCGGCTTTTTTGCGCGACTACTCGATTCCGGAGAGCGAGGGTCACCTTGACCTGACCTCCGACCTCCGCGAAGCGATCGTGCTCAACATCCCCACCTACCCCATCTCCCCGGAAGCCCAGTCCGATACTTTTATTCCACCGCGTCTCCCAGAAACAATCGCAGCCCCCCCGGAAACGGACGGCTCACTTTGGAAGACGCTCGACACCCTGAACCTAGACAAACTGTGATGTAACGCGAGGATCTTATGGCCGTTCCCAAACGCAAAACTTCTAAATCCAAAAAACGGCTCCGCCGTTCTTCCCACAATCACCCCATGCCGTCGATTGCCACCTGCACGTCCTGTGGGCAGCCCTCTCAGCCCCACCGCGTCTGCCCCTCCTGCGGCCAGTACGCCGGTCGTCAGGTCGTTTCCGTCACCGTGGACGAATAATTTCAGGCGGACCTACCGACCTGAATCATTCCAACGCGCATGCGCATATCGGTTGACGCCATGGGGGGAGACTTCGCCCCCGCCGAAATCGTCCCCGGCTGTGTGGAGGCTGTCCGCGCACATCCCGGCATCAAACGTCTTATTTTGGTGGGGGATGAAAAGCGGCTGAAAGCCGAACTCGACAAGTGTGGGCATATCCCGCCCTCGATCGAGTGTTTTCATGCATCGGAAGTGATTGAAATGGACGAATCCCCGGCCCTTGCCCTGCGCCGGAAGAAGGATTCGTCCATTGCCCGTGCCATCGAACTGGTGAAAAAAGGCGAGGTTGACGCGATGTTTTCCGCCGGCAGCACCGGTGCCGCCGTGGCCGCAGCCGCCCTGCGCCTGCGCACCTTGCAGGGAATTGACCGTCCCGCCATCGCCACCGTGATGCCCACCCAGAAACACAACATCGTATTGCTCGACGCCGGAGCCAATGCGGAGTCCACCGACAAAATGCTCACGCAGTTTGCGGTGATGGGGGATGTGTACGCCCGCGAAGTCCTTGGCATGGCCAAGCCCCGCGTGGGCCTGCTCAGCATCGGCGAGGAAGATGCCAAGGGCAACGACCTCACCAAACAAACCTTCAAACTGCTCCAGGCCTCCCACCTCAATTTCATCGGCAACGTGGAAAGCCACGACGTGTTTGAAGGCGAAGTGGACGTCGTGGTCTGCGATGGCTTTACCGGCAACGTCGTGCTGAAAACCAGTGAAGCCGTGGCCCATGCCATGCGCTCCTGGCTGCGCGCCGAATTCACGGCCACCCTCCTCCGCAAATTCGGAGCCATGCTCCTTAAACCTGCTTTCGCTTCCCTCAAACGCAAAACCGACCCCGAATCCATCGGCGGGGCCCCCCTTCTGGGCGTAAACGGCCTTGTGTTTATCGGACACGGTTCCTCTTCCCGGCATGCCGTGTACAACGCCCTCCACACGGTGTTTGAATCGTTCAAACACGACATCAACCACCACATTATCGACGACATCGCCCGGCTTGCCGAAGCCCGCAAGGCGATGTAAGGGACCCCATGGCCATTCACATTCTCGGAACCGGATCGCATATTCCCCCGCAGGTCGTGACCAATGAGGACCTCTCCAAACGGGTCGAAACCAGCGACGACTGGATTACCTCCCGCACCGGGATCCGCGAACGCCGCGTCGCCACTGCCGACACCGCCACCTCCGACATGGCCGCCGACGCCGCGCGGAAAGCTCTCGCCGATGCCGGCGTCGCCGCGCTGGACATCGACATCCTGCTCGTGGCCACCTGCACGCCCGACCATGTGTTTCCCAGCACCGCCACCGTGGTGCAACACGCCATTGGCGCCGTGAACGCCTTTGCCATGGATCTGTCCGCCGCCTGCTCAGGGTTTATTTACGGACTCGAAATGGCCCGCAATCTCCTCGAATCGGGGCGCTACAAAAAAGCCCTCGTCATCGGCGCGGAAAAAATGTCGACGATCGTGGATTGGGATGACCGCGGAACCTGCATTCTTTTTGGCGATGGGGCCGGCGCCGTTGTCCTCTCGGCGGAAGCCGGGGACATCGGGGGAATCCGCGCCTGCAAACTCGGGTCCAACGGAGCCCTCGGCGGACTCTTGCACGTTCATGCCGGCGGAAGCCGTCATCCCGTGGACGCACAGGTCCTCGCCGAACGCTCCAACACCATCCGCATGTCCGGACAGGAAGTGTTCAAACACGCCGTGCAGAACATGACCCACACCGCGCTCGACCTGTTGAGCAGTGCCGGGTGGAAAGCCGAAGATCTGGCCCTGGTCATTCCGCATCAGGCCAACCGCCGCATTCTGGAGGCCATCCGCACCCGCGTCGGCGTGGCCGAAGAAAAGGTTTTCGTCAACGTCCACAAATATGGCAACACCTCCGCCGCTTCCATCGGCATTGCGCTGGATGAAGCCGCCAAACAAGGCCGACTGCATCCCGGCGACCGGGTCATGCTACTCGCCTTCGGCGCCGGCTTCACCTGGGGTGGCGTGTTGCTGGAATGGAGAACCCCCGCATGAGCAAAACCGCCGTCATCTTCCCCGGCCAGGGCGCACAATGCGTCGGCATGGCCAAAGACCTGATCGAAGCCTTTCCCGAGGCCCGCTGCTGGTTTGAACGCGCCTCCGATGCCCTCGGCTTCGACCTCGCCCAGGTCTGTTTTGAGGGCCCCCTCGAAGAACTCACCCGTTCCGACCGCGCCCAGCCCGCGATTTTTGTGCACAGCATCGTCGCCTACGAACTCTACAAATCCCGCAGCGGCATTCAGCCCGCCGCCGCCGCCGGACTGAGTTCCGGCGAATGGGCCGCCCTCTGCGCCGCCGGGGTTGTCAGTTTTGAGGACGCCATCCGCATCCTACGCTGCCGCGGGGAGGCCATGCAGGCCGCCTGTGTCGCCAGCAAAGGGGGCATGGTCAGTATTATCGGACTCGATGACGATAAAATTGCCGCCATCTGCGCCGAAGTCGGTATCGAAATTGCGAACTACAATTCGCCCGGGCAAACCGTGGTCAGTGGTTCGGCGGAGGGCTGCGAAAAGGTCCCCGCCCTCGCCAAAGCCGCCGGCGCCAAGCTCTGCGTGTCCCTGCCCGTGGCCGGGGCCTTCCACTCGCGGTTGATGGCCCCTGCCGTCGAGATTTTCACCGAGTTTCTTGCCGGAATCCGCTTTCAGGAGCCCGCGTTCCCGGTCTACGCCAACGTCCATGGCGGCGTACACGCAGGTGTCGACGCCATCCGCCGCGACATGCCCCTGCAAATCACCGGATCGGTCCGATGGGTCGATAATGTGAAGTCCATGGCCGCCGACGGCGTGGACGCGATGATCGAATTTGGTCCCGGCAAGGCCCTGACGGGGCTGGTAAAACGGATTGACAAGACTATCTCGGGCACTAATGTGTCCGACCTTGAGACGCTGGAGCGGGCCCTGGCCGCGCTGCAGGCACCCCCAACCCCCTAAGGTATTCCCATCATGCCCCTCCTTGAAGGCAAAGTTGCCATCGTCACCGGTGCCGCCCGCGGTATCGGACAATCCATCGCCCTCCGTCTGGCCCAGGAAGGGGCAGACCTCGCCCTGTCCGACGTGAAAGCCGAGTGGCTGGAAGAAACCACCGGACTCGTCCGCGCCCTCGGTCGCCGCGCCGAAGCCTATGAAGTCGACGTCAGCAAAGGCGACCAGGTCAGCGCCGGCGTCGAAGCCATCGCCAAGGATTTCGGCAAGATCGACATCGTCGTCAACAACGCCGGCATCACCCGTGACGGGCTTCTGCTGCGCATGAGCGAAGAAGATTGGGATCTGGTGATGGACATCAATCTCAAGGGCACCTTCCTGATGACCAAGGCGGTGTCCAAGATCATGGTCAAACAGCGCTCCGGCGTGTTTGTGAACATCGCCTCGGTGATCGGGCTGATCGGCAACCCCGGACAGGCCAACTACGGCGCTTCCAAGGCTGCGGTCATCAACCTGACCAAAACCGTGGCCAAGGAGCTTGCCGGTCGCGGCATCCGTGCCAACGCCGTCGCCCCCGGGTTCATCAAAACCAAGATGACCGATGCCTTGAGCGAAGAGGTCCGCAACAAAATGCTCGAAGTCATCCCCATGAAACAGTTTGGTCTGCCCGAAGACGTCGCCAACGTGGTGCTCTTCCTCGCCAGCGACCTATCCCGTTATGTCACCGGCCAGGCGCTTTCCATCTGCGGCGGCATGGTCACGTCCTGACCCTAACCCTTTCCTCTTAACCCTTTCCGTACGTAACAAACCCATCCTTCCCTTAGGAGAACCTACCATGGCCATTGAAGACAAAGTCAAAGACATCATCGTTGAACAGCTCGGTGTGAGCGCCGACCAGATCAAACCCGAAGCCTCCTTCATCGAAGACCTCGGTGCCGACTCCCTCGACACCGTCGAACTCGTGATGGCGTTCGAAGAAGAATTCGGCGCGGAAATCCCCGACGAAGACGCCGAGAAGCTGACCTCCGTCGGCGCCGTCATCGACTACCTGAAGAGCAAAGGCATCGAAGGCTAACCGCCCTCCGCCCCGCTCCCTAAAACCCCGCCACGGCGGGGTTTTTTGTTTTGATGGGTCCCCATTCGCCCGGATGACTCCCTGATCGATCTCAATATTGCAACAGCTGCAATAATGAATTTACCCCCGAAGTCCGGAACCCCGAGCTCGCCCCTGTTCCGAAGCTCGGAACCCGCTTCGCGTAAATATTGATCCGCCTTCTTTGCCTTCCGGCTTGCACCTTGGGGAAAGACCGCTAAAAGGACGCCCCTCACCCCCTTCCCAGGAATTTACCATGAAACGCATTTACAATTTCAGTGCCGGTCCCGCCATCCTACCCCTCGAATGCCTCCAAGAAGCCCAGCGCGACCTCGTCGACTACAAGGGCAGCGGCATGTCCATCATGGAAATGAGCCACCGCGGCAAAGAATACGACGCGGTGCACATGGAGGCCCTCGCCAATTTCCGCGAACTCCTCGCCATTCCCGACACCCACGACATTCTCTTCATGCAGGGCGGAGCCACCGCGCAGTTCTGTTTCATCCCCCTCAATCTTCTCCGTCCCGGCGAAACCGCCGACTACATCAACTCCGGCGCCTGGGGCAAAAAGGCCATCGAAGAAGCTCAAGTCCTCGGCAAGGTCAACATCGCCGCCAACTGCGGCAAGGACATCCCCACGCGCCAACCGACGCAGTCCGATCTGAAACTGACTCCCGGTGCGGCCTATCTGCACTGCACCTCCAACGAAACGATTTCCGGTGCCCAGATCAAACAATTCCCCGTGTCCGAGGCCCCGCTCGTCTGCGACATGTCCTCTGACATCCTCTCCCGCCGCCTCGACATCTCGAAGTTCGGCCTGATCTACGCCGGTGCCCAGAAGAACCTCGGTCCCTCCGGCGTCGCCCTCGTCATCCTCCGCAAGGACCTCGCCGAACGCGTGCCCGCCACCGTGCCCTCCATGTTCCAGTACAAGGTGCACATGGAGAACCAGTCGCTCTACAACACCCCGCCCACCTTCTCGGTGTACATGCTCTGCCTCGTCACCCGCTGGCTCAAAGCCCAGGGCGGTCTCGCCGCCATGGAAGCCCTCAATGACCGCAAGGCCAACAAGCTCTACGCGGCCATCGACGCGACCGACTTCTACCGCGGCACCGCGATTCCCGCCTTCCGCTCGACCATGAACGTGACCTTCCGCCTGCCCAGCGAGGAACTCGAGGATCTCTTCGTCAAAGAAGCGAAAAAACGCGACATGGATGGCCTCAAGGGACACCGATCCGTCGGCGGCATCCGCGCCTCGATCTACAATGCTTTCCCCGAGGCCGGCGTCGAAGCCCTCACCGCGTTCATGGCCGAGTTTGCGCAGAAACACGGCTGAGTCCGCGCGGAGCGCCACATGAAACATACCGACCTGGTGGATTGTTTTCACGGGGTGGACGGTCTTGGCAGTTGCCTGCCCGGTCCCTACCGTCCCTTCGGTATGGTGCGCGCCGGACCCGACACCCTCAATCCCAATCCCACCGGCTACGCCTCCGGTCAGCCGCTGCTGCGTTTCAGCCACACCCACGTCAGCGGCACCGGCGGCAGCGGACGTTACGGCAACATCGGCGTCGTGCCCTGTCCCTCGCGGCACGGACTCAACCCCTTTGCCTTCAACATCGTTTCGGAATCGGCCCGCCCCGGATACTACCGCGCGGAATTAAAACCCGGACCCGTCACGGCGGAACTGACCTCCACCGCGCGCGCCGCCCTGCACCGCTATCGTTTCCCGAGCGGCGAGGGCCGCTTCGGTCTGGACCGTCCGCACATCGCCATCGAAACCCAGGCCGTCCTGTGCGGCGAGGCGCTCGACGGCGAAGCGCGCTGGATCGACGCCCAGACCTGCGAGGGCTTCGGCACCCTGCGCGGCGGATGGGGACACAACCACCCCTTCACGGTCTACTTCAGCGCCCACTTCCGCAGCGCTCCCGACAAAAAAGGTTGTGTCCGTGGCACCGACACGCATCCGGAGTTTTTGCAGGGACGTGGAAGCACCGCTGTCGCCCGTTTCGCTCCCGGGACCGTGGTGGAACTGGAAGTGGGCATCTCCTTTGTCAGCGCCGAAAAAGCCCGCGAAAACCGTCAGCGCGAAATCGCCGGACGCAGCTTCGAGGCGATCGTGGCCGAGAGCGACGCGGTCTGGGAGGAGCGCCTCTCCCGTTTCTCCGCCCGCTGCGCCGATCCGGAGGCCCTGCGCCTCTACAACACCATGCTGTATCGCCTTTTCGCCATGCCCGACGACCTCGGCGGCGACGAATGCCCCTGGATTCCCGGTTCCCGCCGTCAGTTCAACAATCTCTATTGTCTCTGGGACAGCGTCCGCAACGCCAACAGTTTTTTTGCCCTCTGGGACCCTGCGTTCCAAGCCGATCTCTGCAACGCCCTGCTCGACATTGCCGACCACACCGGCTGGGCTCCCGACGCCTGGATTATGGGACGCAGCGCCGCCGTCCAGGGTGGATCCTCCTCCGACACGCTCTTCACCGAAGCCTGGCTCAAAAACCTTCCCGGCTTTGACGCCCAAGCCGCCCTCGCGCAAATGCTTCGCGAACGCGCCACGCCCTCGCCCGATCCCAAATATCAGGGCCGTTATCCCGAGTATTTTGTCAGCGGACGCCTCTCCGACGGCGTGCCGCAGTGCCTCTCCCGCACGCTTGAATACGCGTTGCAGGACGACGGACTCGCGCGCATGGCCGACGCGCTGGGGCAGTCCGAAGCCGCCGCTGCCGCCCGTGCCCGCGCCGACGGCGTTTGGGACCTCTGGAACGACGACCTCAAGGCCTTCGCCCCGAAAACCCGCGACGGATCCTGGGCCGCCGACTACAATCCATGGAAACCGCAGCGCCTCGACTTCTGGGCCGATCCCCACTGCTACGAGGGGACCGGACACGAGTGGTCCCTCACCGTTCTGCAGGACATCGAAGGCCTCATGCGGCGCCACGGCGGGCCCGAAGCTTTTGCCGCTCACCTCGACCGCGTTTTCGAGCACGGCTTTTTCCTCTGGAAAGAAATCATTCTCCACGTTCCCTGGCTTTACCACTTTGCCGGGTTTCCCGCCCGCTCCGCCGCCCGCGTCCGCGAATGCCTCAACGCTCACTACAAGCCTGGACGTTTCGGACTCAGCGACAACGAAGACATGGGCAGCCAAAGCAGTTTTGCCATCGGGGCCCTCTGCGGCGTGTATCCCGTCATGGGCACGGACCTCTACCTGCTGCTACCGCCGGTGCTCGACGAGGTGACTTGGCGCGTCGGCCCCGACCAGCGCATCCTGCACATTCGGAAAGATGCGAAGCTGCGAGGCCTCACGTGGCGCGGGGAAAAGCTGACGCGTTCCTGGCTTCGCCATGCCGAAATCGCCGAGGGCGGCGAACTCGTTTGCGGGCCCGTGGACACCTGGAATGTTCAGCCCCCGCCCGGACGCGCCTGAGCGGCTTGGTCCTCAGACTTTTTCGGAACGGCCGCGGACCGTTCCGCCCACCACCAGCGCTGCGGCGATCAACACCAGATTTTTGATGATGTATTGGCTAAGGATTTCAGTGCGCCGAACCAGATGAAAACGAGACCGAGGGTGATTCGGAGCAGGCCAACGCCATGACGTTGCATCCATCCTGCAATTTTCACATCCAGCGCATTCCAAAAGCGAGTATCTGTTAAATGTTTCACGATTCGATCCTACGGCACTTTGCGCCGGATGCAAACCGGAGCTTGAGGATTTTCCGCAGAAAGATAGGGACGGGGTCATGTGGTACCAACGAGAACTGACCCTTGCCCCGCGTCCGCGCGGATTTCATCTCATTACGCACGACGTCCTGAAGGCCTTGCCCGAGCTGGAGCGGCTGAAAATGGGCATGTTGCAGGTCTTCATCCAGCACACCTCCGCATCCCTGACCCTCAACGAAAACGCCAGTCCGGATGTTCTCGACGATTTCGAAACCCATTTCAACCGACAGGTTCCGGAGAATCCCGGACTCTACACCCACCGCGAGGAGGGACCGGATGACATGCCGGCCCACCTCAAAGCCAGCCTGCTGGGATCGTCCCTGCTCCTGCCGATTCGCGCCGGACGCCCAGCCCTCGGCATCTGGCAGGGGATTTTCCTCTGCGAGCACCGCAACCACGCCGGCGCCCGCCACCTCCTCCTCACCGCCTGGGGCGAATAACCCAGCCTGAACGCCCGGACCGGTCATGTAAATTTAATATTGCAGCTGTTGCATTGTTAAAATACCTACCTATATTCGATATTGCAGCTGTTGCAATACAAGCTAAGCGTTCACACCCCTCCGCTCTGAGCGGGTGCGAAGGTTTTGTTTGGGGGAGGGGGCGACGGATCAGCAGGCGGCCAGGGCCTCGAAGAAGCGGTCCATCTGGGCGTCGCTTCCGATGGTGATGCGGAGGTAGGTGCCGGTTCGGGGACCTGGGAAGTAACGGACGTACACTTGTTGGTCCCGGAGGCGCTCGAAAAGGCGTTGGGCTTCCTGTCCGACGGGGACCTGCGCAAAAACGAAGTTAGTCTGGCTGGGGAGGACGCTGAAACCGAGCCGGGTTAGTTTTTCCGTGGTGCTCTGGCGGGTGCGGCGAATGGAAAGCGCATTCTGACGCATCCAGGAATCGTCGCGAAGAGCGGCGAGGGCGACGCGTTGCGCCACGGCGTCGGTGTTATAACTGTCTTTGATTTTTCCGAGGGCCTCGATGAGTTCGGGAGCCCCCAGCAGGTAGCCCATCCGGAGGCCCGCGAGGCTGTAACTTTTTGAAAAGGTCCTGGATACGATCAGGTTGGGACATTCACGGAGCAGCGGGACGGCAGAGGCGTCTGCAAAATCGACGTAGGCTTCGTCCACGATGATGATGCCCAGGCAGGCCCGCGAGGCCCGGCGCAGGACGTCGTTGCCGAGGGCGATGCTGGTGGGGGCGTTGGGGTTGGTGAGGAAAAACAGATCCACGTCGATCCGGGGCGGGACCTCCCAGCGAAAATCGGCGTCCAAGGGAAACTCGACCGGGCGGAGTTCGGCAATTTCGGCCAGCACTGGGTAGAGGGAATAGGAAGGGCTCAACCAGCCGGCGCTGCCCCGAAGCGGGGCGAAGGCGCGGGTGCAGAGCGCGAGAGCTTCGTCACTGCCGTTGGTGACAATGACCTGGCTGGCGCCGAGGCCATGCAGGTCGGCAATGGCTTGGCGCAGTTCCGCAGCGACGGGATGCGGGTATTTGCGCAATACGTCGGGCGTGATGCTGCTCAGGGCCTTCAGGCAGGCTGGGGAAGGCGGGTACGGGTTTTCGTTGGTGTTGAGTTTCAGCACGTTGGATCCCGAAGGCTGTTCGCCGGGGACGTACCCGTGAATGCGGTCGACGGCGGGACGCAAGAGGGGATTCATGATTCGAAGCGGATTTGGGCGGAGCGGACGTGTCCGTCGAGTCCCTCGACTTCGCCAAAGGCCTCGATGATGGGCATGGCGGCGAGGAGGTCGTTGCGGGTGTATTCGATGAGGCTGGAGCGGCGCATGAAATCGTGCACGGTCAGGCCGGAGAACATGGCGGCGGCCCCGCCGGTGGGCAGGACGTGGCTGGGACCGGCGGCAAAATCGCCAGCGCTTTCGGGGGTCCAGGGGCCAAGGAAAATCGCACCAGCCGCGCGCACCTGACGGGCCCAGCGGCGGGGATTTCGGAGGAGAAGTTCCAGGTGTTCGGGCGCGAAGCGGTTGATGAGTTCGAGACCGTCCTTCAGATCGGCGACCTGCACGGCGAGCAGGCCGTCGCGCAGAACGGGAAGTGTGCGTTCCAGTCGACTGAGCTGTTGGGCTTGGCGGGGCAGTTCCTCCGCAACGGCCTTGATCAACGAGGCTTCGGTGGTGACCAGAAGCGCTTTTTCGAGCCCCGTTCCGTGTTCGGCCTGTGAGAGCAGATCGGCGGCGACATGGGCGGGAACCGCAGTGTCGTCGGCAAAAACCGCGATTTCACTGGGACCCGCGACGCTGTCGAGGCTGACCTCGCCATAGACCAGTTTTTTGGCGGCGGCGACGTAAGCGTTGCCAGGGCCGACGATTTTTTGCACCTTGCGAATGGTTTTGGTTCCGTAGGCCATGGCTCCGATAGCTTGTGCGCCCCCGACTTTATAGATTTCGGTGACTCCGGCGAGGTCAAGGCAATAGAGGATGTGGGGGTTGACGTTGCCATCCGGTCCAGCGGGGGTACATGCGATAATTTCGGGCACGCCGGCGGCTTGGGCGATGGACGCGGTCATCAGAGACGTGGAGGCGAGGGGGGCAGTGCCACCAGGGATGTAGAGGCCGACTCGGTCGAGTGGATTGAATTGCTCTCCGAGCCGCCCGTGATCTTTGCCCTTGCCGCGGAGGTTCATGTACCATTCCTTTGGGGCGCCAGCCTTTGCAAACACGGAAATCCGTCGGTCGGCCTCGCGGGCGGCGCGTTTGAAGTCAGCGGACATGGCCTCTTTGGCGGAGAGAATTTCCGCCGCACTGACCCGGATTGCGGAGAGTTTCAGGTGGGGACTGTCGAATTTCCGGGCATAGCGGAGGAGGGCTTCATCGCCCTCGGCCCGGATATCGGCCAAAATGGTGCGGGCGACCTCTTCCGCCTTGGGATCGATCGCGGGGCGGGATAGGAAAGCTTCGACCACCGAGGAGGATTTGCTCGGGGACCAGGTGGCAGTTTTGAGTTTGATTTTCATAACGGGCATTTAGGGGTTCAACGGCGGATAACCTCATTGAGGGTATGGCATTTGGGGCATTTGGAAAGGGGGACACGTCGATTATCGAGATACAGGTGACGGCAGTGGGTGCAGCGGAAAATGTTGGCCTTCGGGTCACGGGTATGCCGATAGCCGCGATGTCGGTAGATCACAGCAAGCGCGGCCATGGCCGAAAACTGTAGGGCCAGAGGTAGCAGGAAAAGGGACTGTACGGAAACACTCACGACCCAAGATCCCTAACGTCCTTTGTTTGGATTGTCCAGTCAGGGCCGTTTTTCGGTGGCAACTTTATCAGTAGCACATATATATTTCAACAGATGCAATATTAAATTTACATTCCGACCTTGAATATAATCAAGGGTTTGGTGGGATTGGGAATTGCCGGAAGGCGGGGCGGGATGATAGAGGCGCAGAGTTCCTTCATCCCAGAGACCGCATGAAACTTCCCGACCAACCGCTTCTCCACTCCCATTGCCCCGATCTGCGCCTTCTGGCCCGGGGGAAAGTCCGCGACGTGTACGAGGTCGATGAGGAGAGGCTGCTCTTTGTTGCCAGTGACCGGATCAGCGCGTTTGACGTGATCCTGCAGAACGGCATCGCCGGGAAGGGTGTGATCCTGACCCAGATCAGCCGATTCTGGTTCCGCTGGCTGGGGGATCGCTTTCCCCATCATTTCATCAGCGCGGAAATGGACGAGATGCCGGCCTCGGTTCGTGCCTATGCCAATCAGCTCGAAGGACGCAGCATGTTGGTCAAGCGGTTGCGGATTCTGCCGGTGGAAGCCATTGTCCGCGGCTATCTTGCTGGTTCCGGCTGGAGTTCCTATCTGCGTGAAGGTTCCGTTTGCGGCATTCCCCTCCCCGCCGGACTCCGCCACTGCGAGCAGCTCCCGCAGCCGATCTACACGCCCAGCACCAAGGCGGAACTGGGCGACCACGACATCAATATCTCCCCGTCCCAGGCCGCCCGCATCCTGGGCGAAGGTCCCGCCGCCCGGGTGCAGGAGTTTGCCCTCCAGCTCTACGCCGAGGCCCGCGCCTACGCGGCCACCCGCGGCATTCTGCTCGCCGACACCAAATTCGAGTTCGGACTGGACGCGAACGACCAGGTCACACTGGGTGACGAGATCCTCACCCCGGACAGCTCCCGATTCTGGCCGACGGCGGGCTACGCCCCAGGACGCGACCAGCCCAGTTTTGACAAACAGTTTGTGCGCGACTACCTCGAATCCATTCATTTTGACAAAAAAACGCCCGTGCCCCTCCCAGAGGAGGTCATCAAGCGCACCCTCAACAAATACCTCGAAGCCTACGAGCTTCTCACCC
>CAZCFM010000082.1:0-5738 GCA_964497855.1 uncultured Verrucomicrobiota bacterium
AAAATTACCAAAAATCGTGGTGTTAAAGCCCTGAGAATCCCCCAAATCAATAACAGATGCAGGCCCGGATAGGGGTATGCATAGTAAACAAACAAAGCCTAAAATGGTTAATTTCATGATTTACAACGTTTTAATGGTTTTTTTGATAAATGTTAGCAGACATCATATACCACATTACCAAGGTTACAAACAATACATTTTTTACGTTTCGAAAAGAATAGCCTATATCCATTAACTATCGGCGATGCGCCCCGGCACTTTGCGCAATAAGCTTGCCCTTTTCTGAGGATATCCCACAAAGGAAGTATGAAAACACTTGGTTTACGGGACTTGATGGACGCACTGGAATGCATTGCCCCCCCTTTGCTTGCCGCAGAATGGGACAATACGGGTTTGTTGCTGGAGGGAAATGCGGAACGGGTGGAACGGGTGATGCTCTGCCTCGATCTGACACCTTCCGTGGCCGCTGAGGCCTTGCGCACTTCTATCGATCTGATCGTCGCCTACCATCCTCCAATCTTCCAGGGTCTGAAAAGGCTCACGCACCAGGATCCTCTGACCTCGGCTCTGCTGAATCTGCATGGGGCTGGCATCTCCGTTTACAGTCCCCACACCGCGCTGGATGCCGCGCCGGGAGGCCTCTCCGACTGGCTGGCTTCGGCGTTTGTGTTTGCGGCTTCGGAGCCCATCGATGCGGCGGGGCGTCTGCTGACCCTGAAACGTTCTGTCTCGCTCCCGCAGGCATACCGGACTGTGGCTGCGCATCTGCGTGCGCCGTATCTGCGCGTGGCCAAAGCGCCTGGGGGACGCTCCCGCATCCGCCGGATTGCCCTCTGTCCCGGAGCCGGAGCTTCCGTTCTCCGGGCGTCCGATGCCGATCTGGTGCTGACGGGCGAGTTAAAACACCACGACATCCTCGAATTTGTCCGGAGGGGCGTCCATGTGGTGATCAGCGAACATGGCTACACGGAACGTCCCTATCTCGCCGTCCTCCGAAAACGACTCCTGGAACGGCTTCCCTCCCTTTCCCGTGTGGATCTGGCGAAAAGTGATCGCGAGCCCCTTGTTTTCGTGCCGAGTGGCGGCAAGTTCAGGGATGCCTGAACTTCCCGAAGTCGAAACCTGGCGTCGTCTGGCCCACGCAACCGGCGTGGGACGGCGCATTGTCGCGGTCCATTGCGCCGACGACCGAATCGTGATGGATCAGGCGACTCCATCCGCACTGAAGGCCCTTCTGCAGGGACGCGCGATTGTCGACACCGGCCGCAAAGGCAAACACATGTGGCTGGCACTGGATACGCCGGGTTTTCTGTACATTCATTTCGGGATGAGCGGATCGTTAAGGCATGGGCCTGCTACAGAAGAACTCCCCTCGCACTGGAAACTGTGCCTGGACCTGGACGACGGGCAGAGGCTGGGCGTGAGCAACCCCCGACGCATCGGCAAAATCCGCTGGTTTGAGGACATCGTCCCTTCCGCGCCTCTGCGGAGTCTGGGGCCGGATCCCTTGCTGGAGGGCCTGAATCTTGAGACGGTTCTGGCGGAACTGAGCCGTCGGAAGTCTGCCATTAAGACGGTGTTGCTGGATCAGCGCGTGTTCGCGGGGGTGGGCAATTGGATTGCGGATGAGGTGCTGTTTCAGGCCCGGATCAATCCCCACACCCCCGCCAATACGCTGGACCGAGGGCGCGTCGAAACCCTGTGCCGCTGCCTGAAACGGATTCTGCGCCGGGCGGTGGAGCTGGGTGCCGATGACAGCCTTTTCCCAAAAAGCTGGATGTTTCACACGCGCTGGGGAAAACAGGCGGCCACCACGCTCGAAGGGGAACCGATCCGTTTTGAGGAGATCGGGGGCCGGACCTGCGCCTGGGTGCCCGGGCGGCAAGTTTAAGCCGTCGGTGGACGGCGGGGGCCGGGGCAGCAGGTCTCGGGGCAGAAATCGTGATTCGCCGGAAAAAGCCCGATCGCGCGGCGGAGGGGGCGGTCCTCGATGCGTTCGAGCATCAATTCGCTGATCATTTCGATCATGCGGGGGTCGTTGCCGGGGGTGGAGGCGCGGACATAGGCGAGTCCGATGTCGGCGGCGTGGTCGCGGGCTTCGAGGTCGAGATCGTAGAGGACTTCCATGTGGTCGGAGACAAAACCAAGGGGTGAAACGACCACGGCGGGCACGCCTTTTTCTTTCAAGGCGTCCAGATGATCGCAGATATCGGGCGCCAGCCAGGGCATGTGCGGAGGACCGCTTCGGCTTTGGTAGACGAGGTCCCATTCCGGAATCTGGAGGGTTTCGGCGACCAAACGGGCGGCCTCGGCGAGCTGCTGCGTGTAGCGGGACGTGTCGGCCATGGACTGCGGAATGCTGTGGGCCGTGAACACGAGGCGGGCGGCGGAGCGTTTGTCGTCCGGGAGGAGCGAAAAGGCCTCACGCACCTTGTCGCTGACGGTTTCGATAAACAGCGGATGGTTGTAGAACACACGGATTTTGTGGAATTCCGGGGCGTCGGGACCGATGTCGGCCCGGGCGGCGATGAGGTTTTCGCGGTATTGACGGCATCCGGAGTAACAACTGAAGCCGCTGGTGACGTAGGCCAGCACGCGTTTGCAGCCGAGGTCGCGGCACTGGCTCAGAACGTCGGGGATGTACGGCGGGGTGTTGCGGTTGGCGAGGAGAATGGGAAGGGTGACCCCGTGGCGTCCGAGGGTGTCGCGGAGGCGGTCAACGAGCTCGCGGTTCTGGGCGTTGATGGGGCTGACCCCGCCAAAGAGTTCGTAGTGATGGGCCACCTCCCGTTTGCGTTCTTCGGGGACACCCTTGCCGCGCAGGACGTTGTCCAGGAACGGCATAACCTCGTCCATGCCCTCGGGGCCACCGAACGAAACCACAAGAATCGCGTCGTACTGCATCAGGCTTTCCTTGGAAAAGAATTGAAAAGGGTGAGCCGTAGAATAGGAGGGTTGTTTTTAAAGTCAACGGCACCCCTTATGCAAATCACTCCCAGCGAAGAATATCTCTATGGTTATCACCCTGTACAGGAGGTGATGCGGGCGGAGCGTCGGCGGATGTTTGAGTTGTTTTTGGATGAGGCCGTGGGGGCGGAGCGTTTTCGTCCGCTGCTGCTGGAAGCACAGCGCCTGGGGATTCCGTCCCGGTTTGTGAGCAAGCAGGAGCTGTTCAACCGCTGCGAAAGCAAACAGCACCAGGGCGTGGTGCTGCTGGCGGCACCTTACCCGTATTTGGAGCTGGACGACAGCGTCTTCGAGCAGCCGAGACTCTTGCTGCTCGACAACATTGAAGACCCCCGCAATGCCGGAGCCATTCTGCGCAGTGCGGACATTTTCGGTTTTCAGACCGTGCTGTTCCCGCTGCGGGGCGGATCGGCCGTCTACCCCTCGGTGGTCAAGACCAGCGCCGGCGCGAGTGAACATCTGCGTATCATACGGGCGGCCAACAGCAACCGCTATGTGCAGCGCGCCAAAGAGGTCGGATACCGCGTGCTGGCCCTGGACATGAAAGGCACAGACCTCCTCTCCTCCGTGCCCGTCCAGGATGTGCGCCCCCTGCTGCTGGTCATCGGCGGGGAAGACAAACGCATCGGACAGTTTATCCTCAACGAGGCCGACACCATCGTCCGGATTCCCCAGAGCGGCCATATTGGCAGTTTGAATGCTTCTGTCGCCGCAGGGATTGCGCTTTACCATTTTGGGAGTAAATAGGGCACTCAATGGACCGAACCCACCCACTGACGAACCCCACCGAAACCCGCACACTGCTCGACGGGGAGGCTACGGTCACTCTGGCACAAGCGCCAATTAGTGCCAGCGAAGACATCCGCCAGCATACACGGGTGCTTCCCTACGGCGTCCAGCGCGACCGCGAACGCCTGATCGAAAATTTCGATCAGCTCATTCAGGAGCAGGTCATCTATTTCCCCGTGTGTTACCGCTTTGCCGAGGAAATTGGACGTGGACGTCAGGGCATCGTGTATCTGGCAAATCGTCAAGGTGGCCGCGGCTGCCTGACCAAACACGCCATCAAGGTTTTCGATCCCGGCATCTACTCCTCCCCAGCCCTCTACTGGACCGACATGGGCCGCGTGGCGAGTCAGATCTCCGTCATGCAGCAGCTTCGCAGCCCCAACCTCGTCTCCATGGAAACCTACGACGAGATCAACGGCATTGGCTACCTCCAGATGGAACTCATCAACGGCGTCGATTTGCGCTACCTCTTGACAGGCAAGCGCATGGACCAAGTGGAAAAGGCCACCCCTCCCCTTGAATGGAAAGTGATGCGGGACTGTATTTTCCGTTGGGAAGAGAACCGCCTCTGCATTCAGCCCGGGGTTGCCATTTACCTGATGCGAATGATGCTCAAAGGTCTCGAAGCCCTCCACCAGGCGGGCTTTATTCACAGCGACATCAAACCCTCCAACGTCATGATTGACCAGTTTGGCTACGTGAAGATCATCGACTATGGCCGCGCGGTGAAACCCAACGAGAAGGTCTCCATCCTTCTGGGAAGCCCGCTTTACATGGCCCCCGAAAACCACCGCCGCGAACCGGCCACCGAACAGTCCGACATTTACGGCATCGGCATGGTGGGTCTCGAAATTCTGCGAGGACGCCCCCTCGTGGACGCCTCCAGCATGACCGAAGAGGATCTCTACCATTTCAAAATGGACCTGCCCAACCAGCTCCCGAGCCTTTTGCCCACCTATGTCCGCGAAAACAAAGAGTTTGTGCAGGTGCTGACCCGCTTCATCGACCCCGACCCCAAACGCCGCTACGCCAACGTCATCGAAGCCGAAACGGAGCAGGTCGGACTCCGCATTGTGCACAAACAATTGATCGCCATGGGACGGGACGTGGACTATGCCCGGGTGATGGGCGGATACATGAGCCGCCTCTGCAAAATCCGCCGCGGGGAGCTGGTCGTGTGACTTTTTCCATAAAGAAGATTGCCAGTGGAAGAGTTTTCCGGTTAAACGTCCCCTTCCCATCCAGGGAAGAACCCTTTCAGGAGTCCAAAAATTTATGAACATCGTACATGTCTGCGCCGATCCCCAGCCGATGGAAGAAGCCGCGTCCAAACAGATTGCCGCTTCTTTCTTCGCAAGTATTGTCACCCGCAATGAAAACGCCCGCATCACCAACGTCGACCTGACGCAGGAGCACCCGGCGGATTACACCACCGAGGAATTCCGCAACTTCTGGTATCCGGTGTTGATCGATGGCTACGTCCCGACGAAGGACGAAGCTGCGGCCGCCACCTACGCCAAGGGCCAGGCGGATCTGATCCGGGAAGCGGACGTTCTCGTCCTGACGATGCCCATGTGGAACTACAGCATGCCCGCCATGATGAAATCCTGGATGGACCATGTCCTGTCTCCCGGCCTGCTCTACACGGTCAGCGACAAGGGCAACGAAATCAACCACAAGATCAAAAAACTCGTGCTGCTGATCAGCTCCCACGACGTGTTTGTGGAAGGCGATGCCCGCGACGGACTCACCCCCTCCGTGGAAAACTCCTTTGAGGATATCGGACTTAGCGACGTGAGCGTCATCTGGGCCGACGGACAGAACCCCAAGAAACACGTCGACTTCGAACACCGCAAACAGATTGCCATGGAAGCCGCCGAAGAGCTGGCCGAAGAAATCTGCGACGACTTCACCTGAGTGTAAACGCTCCTGTTTGCCAAAAAGCCCTCCCTGAAGCCTCACGGAGGGCTTTTTCGTGCCAT
>CAZCFM010000082.1:5838-17165 GCA_964497855.1 uncultured Verrucomicrobiota bacterium
TCCTGTTTGCCAAAAAGCCCTCCCTGAAGCCTCACGGAGGGCTTTTTCGTGCCATTCCGCTGCGGTATATTCAATATTGCAACTGTTGAAATATAGTCGCGTCTGGGGACTGGTGCTAAGTCATATTTAATATTGCAGCTTGTTGTAATATTAGGACATTTCTCATCCGAATTTAACATTTCTCTGGCGGACTTCACATGATTCCGCTATGGGAGCTGAAGATTGGAGCAAATCCCTATGATTCTTGTACAAAACCCCGTCCAGCGTGTTGTTCTTGGAGTTCAGTTTCTATTTGTGGCCTTTGGCGCCACGGTGTTGGTGCCCATTCTGGTGAGGATTGATCCGGCGGTGGCCTTGTTCACGGCAGGCCTGGGGACACTGGTGTTCCATGCGATCACCGGCGGGAAAGTCCCGATCTTTCTGGGCAGCAGTTTCGCGTTTATCAAACCGATCCAGGATGCCACGGCCCTGTACGGCCTGCCGGGCACGCTCTGCGGTCTGATGGCCGTGGGCGGAGTGTATGCCGTTGTATCGCTGCTGATCAAACTGCGCGGACCCGGTTTTATTGTTCGTCTCTTCCCCTCCGTCGTGGTCGGACCAGTGATTATGGTTATCGGACTCTCGCTGTCCCCCGTGGCGGTCGGCATGGCCAAAGGCAACTGGCGTCTGGCGGTCATCGTGCTGACCGTTTCCACCCTGACGGTAACCCTCGGTCGGGGCATGTTGCGCCTGATCCCCATTTTGGTCGGACTCATCGCGGGCTACTTCGCCGCCGGGCTGATGGGCGCCATTGATTACAGCGCCCTCCAGAATGCGCCCTGGTTCGCCCTGCCCGCGTTCACCTTCCCCGCATGGAACGGACACGCCATTCTCTACCTGCTTCCCGTCGCCATCGCCCCCATGATCGAACACGTCGGCGATATGTATGCGATCGGCGGAGTCATGAATCAAAACTATGTCGAAAAACCGGGCCTCCATCGCACGCTCATGGGCGACGGGATTGCCACGCTCCTCGCCGGCGTCTTCGGAGGACCACCCAACACGACCTACTCGGAAGTCACCGGGGCGATTTCCCTGACAAAAGTTGGCGACGCACGCGTGTTGCGCATCGCCGCCGTGACCGCGATCCTGTTTTCCTTCATCGGCAAGATCGCCGGGGCCTTGAAAACGATTCCGGCGCCCGTTCTCGGCGGCGTGATGCTCCTGCTCTTCGGCATGATCGCCTGTGTGGGCATCAAGATCCTGATCGATTCGCAGACCAGCCTGAACCAGACGCGCAACCAGATCATCGTATCGCTGGTGCTCGCGGTGGGCATCGGCGGGGCCTCCATTTCCTTCCAAGGCTTCACCCTCGCCGGCATCGGACTCGCTTCCGCTGTCGGTGTGATCCTCAACCTCCTGCTGCCCGGCCATTCCGAGAAGGTCGAAGCCGCGAAAGAGGAAAACATCGTCATTTGATCCCCTCAACCCAACCCCCGGAGAACTCCCCCATGCGTACACTGCTCCCCCTGTTCCTTCTGGCAAGCGTCACCGCCTCGGCCCAGAACATTCAACTGCACCGCGATTTCGGCCATAACCGCGATTTTTTCACCACCACCGTTGAAATGTTCCGTCCCGACGACCACGGAAGCACCTTCTTCTTCATCGACTTCAATCACGACGTGGGCGATGTGAAGGGCGTCTCGGAAAGCTATTTCGAAATCGCGCGCGTCATAAATCTCCCTTGCCCCCTTGGCAGCGGCCTCCACGTGGAATACAACGGCGGCCATGGACAGTTCACCACCGAAGACGGACCCAACCAGGCCTACACCATCAACGACGCCTGGCTCGTCGGACCGGAATGGTCCTGGAATGCGGAGGATTTCTCCAAAGGACTCTCCCTGCAACTGCTCTACAAAAACATCCGCGACAAAAACGACGACTCCTTCCAGGTCACCGTTGTCTGGTATCTCCACCTGCTCGAGAAAAAAGTCACCTTCAACGGTTTCGCCGATTTCTGGAAAGAAGACAGCGATTTCAATTTCGACGGCAACGTGGATGCGGACTACACCTTCCTGAGCGAGCCGCAACTCTGGTACAATCTGACTCCGCAGTTTGCCGTAGGCAGCGAAGTCGAATTCGGCCACAACTTCGCCGGCAAGGAAGGCTGGGCGGTCAACCCAACCCTCGCCGTCAAATACACCTTCTAAGGAAACGCCCCCATGCTCGATCGCTATTTCAAGGTTACCGATTCCGGCAGCACGGTTCGCACGGAAGTGCTGGCCGGACTGACCACGTTTATGACGATGGCCTATATTCTGGCTGTCAACCCGGGCATCCTCAGTGCGGCGGGCATGGACAAAGGGGCGCTGTTCACGGCGACCGCGCTGTCGGCGGCCATTGCCACGCTGGTGATGTCGCTGGTCGCCCGCCTGCCCTTCGCGCTGGCGCCGGGCATGGGACTCAACGCGTTTTTCGCATTCGGGGTCGTGCTGGGCATGGGCCATTCCTGGCAAATGGCGCTGACCGCCGTGTTTATCGAAGGCCTGCTCTTCATCCTGCTCACGCTCTTCAACGTCCGCGAATGGATCGTCAACGCCATCCCGATGTCGCTGAAACACGCGATTTCGGGGGGCATTGGCCTCTTCATCGCCTTCATCGGCATGCAGAACGCCGGGCTGATCGCGAATCACGACGCCGTCCTGGTGGGCCTGGGCAAGCTGCACAGCGCCCCGGTGCTGCTGATGCTGGGCGGAGTCGTCCTGACCGCCGCGCTGCTGGCGCTTCGGGTCAAGGGCGCACTGCTCATCGGCATCGTCGCCGTCACCCTGGCCGGCATCCCGCTGGGCGTCACCCACATCCCGGAAGGTAGCAACATTGCCAGCCTCCCGCCCTCTCTAAGCCCGATCCTCTGGAAATTCGACTTCTCACAGGTATTCAGCTTCGAAATGCTCGTCATCGTCTTCACCTTTCTCTTCGTGGATATGTTCGACACGGTGGGCACGCTGGTGGGCGTCTGTTCCAAAGCCAACATGCTCGACGCCGAGGGCCGCATCCCCCGCGTGAAAGAGGCCTTCCTCGCCGACGCGATCGGAACCACCGCCGGGGCCATCCTGGGAACGAGCACCGTGACCACCTACGTCGAAAGCGCCGCCGGCGTGGCCGAGGGCGGACGCACCGGACTCACCTCCCTGACCGTGGCCTTCCTGTTCCTGGTTTCGCTCTTCTTCGCTCCGCTCTTCCTGTTGGTCCCCGCCGCCGCCACTGCCCCCGCCCTGGTGCTCGTCGGCTTCTTCATGATGTCCCCGGTCATGAAAATCGACTTCGAAAACATCGAAGAGGCTTTCCCCGCCTTCGTGACCCTGATCATGATGCCGCTGACCTACAGCATTGCCCACGGCATCGTCTTCGGCATGTTGGCATACGTGCTCGTGAAAGTCTGTACCGGCAAATTCCGTGACGTGTCCCCCATGATGGCCGTTCTGGCGATTCTCTTCGCGGTCAAACTCTATCTGGGTTGATCTGCGCGGTAAAGCCTGTCCGCCTCCGCACTTGCAAAACGGAGCGCATCGCTTATGGCTGTCGCAGAACCCAACCCGAAGGAAACCGCCCGCATGGAAAACGTCATCATCATTGGCACCGGGGCCGCCGGCCTCACCGCCGCCATTTACAGCGCCCGCGCCAGCCTGAATCCCCTGGTCATCGAAGGCCGCGAACCCGGCGGACAGCTCACGACCACCACCGAAGTCGAGAACTTTCCCGGCTTTGAACACGGCATTCTCGGCCCCGTTCTGATGGAGACGATACGCAAACAGGCCTCCCGTTTCGGCACGCGCTACCAGTACGGCAGCGTGACGGGCTGCGAACTCGCCGGCCCCGTCAAAAAACTCCACCTGGACTCCAGCGAAACGCTCGAAGCGAAAAGCGTCATCATCTGCACCGGCGCGTCGGCCAAATACCTGGGACTCCCCTCCGAACAGGCCCTGATCGGCTACGGCGTCACCTCCTGCGCGACCTGCGACGGCGCGTTCTATCGCGATGTGCCCGTGGCCGTGATCGGCGGCGGCGACTCCGCGATGGAGGAGGCGACCTTCCTCACCCGCTTCGCCAGCGTGGTCTATCTCATCCACCGCCGCGAGGAATTCCGCGCCTCCAAAGTCATGATCGACCGCATGTTGGCCAACCCGAAAATCAAACCGCTCTACAACACGGTCGTGGAGGAAGTGCTGGGCGTGGAAGACCAGCGCGTCCGCGGAATGCGGATCAAAAACCTCAAAAGCGGAGAGGTGTCGGACATCGCGCTGGAAGGCGTTTTCCTTGCCATCGGCCACAAACCCAACACCGACCCCTTCAAAGGCCAGTTGGACATGGATGAAACCGGCTACCTCATCACGGATTCCACCAAGACCAAACTCCCCGGCGTCTTCGCAGCCGGCGATGTGCAGGACAGCGTGTACCGACAGGCCATCAGTGCCGCCGGCACCGGCTGCATGGCCGCCCTCGAGGCCGAACGCTACCTGGAACGCACGGCCCACACATGAGGAACTCCGTGCCGGTGACCGAAAAGCGCCCGATGCGCCGTCTGTATGCCTACGGACTGCGTTACCGCGGACGCCTGGCGCTGGGCTTTTTCCTCGGACTGCTGGGAGGCGGCGCCGTTTTCGGCATGTTGTCCAGCCTCTCCAAAACCACCAATCAGGCCTTCGGCACGCTCAGCGGTGAGGGCGCGATCGAGAAACTCCTGCAAATGGACCGCGGGTTCGTCTTC
This sequence comes from uncultured Verrucomicrobiota bacterium, assembly GCA_964497855.1. Taxonomy (GTDB): domain Bacteria; phylum Verrucomicrobiota; class Kiritimatiellia; order SS1-B-03-39; family UBA6053; genus CAYLNG01. The sequence goes on from CAZCFM010000082.1 coordinate 10,586, forward strand.
GCGGCCATTCTGCTGATCGCGTTTTTCCTGCTGCGCGGCATCGGTCACTACTTCTCGATCTACTTCATCAACTGGGTTGGCTTCAAGGTCGTCGAGGAACTGCGGCGCGACTGCTTCGCCAAACTGCAACGGCTTCAACTCGGCTTCTACAACCGCCACAGCAGCGGCGAACTGATCTCCCGCGTCACCAACGACACGATGCAGGTGCAACACGCCGTCTCGGGCGTCGTGGCCGACATTGTGCAACAGCCGATCACCCTCGTGGCCGCGTTGGTGTTCATGATCAAAACTGACCCCGTGCTGGCCCTCTTCAGCCTGGTGGTGTTCCCGCTCTGCGTGGCGCCGGTCATTATTTTCGGGCGAAAGGTCCGCAAATATTCCAAACAAAGTCAGGAATTTCTGGCCGACCTGGCGTCGGTGGTGCAGGAAAACGTCAGCGGCGTCCGGGTAGTCAAGGCCTTTGGCATGGAGGAGTACGAGGAAAAGAAGTTCGACAAGGAAAACCGCAGCGTGTTCGGGCGGCTGATCAAAACGGTGCTCGCGCGGAACGTCAACCAGCCGATGATGGAATTCGTGGCCGGTCTCGGTGTGGTGGCGATGATGCTGTACGTGCGCGTGCGTCATTTGGAGGTGGGCGACTTTTTCGCCTTTGCCGCCGCCCTCGGCATGATGTACCAGCCCGCCAAAATGCTGAGCAAGGTCCACATGGAAATCCAAAAGGCCATGGGCGCGGCGGAACGCATTTTCGCGCTGCTCGACGAGCCGATCGACGTTGAGGAAAAACCCGACGCCCTCCCGCTCGACGGCCCCCTGCGCGACATCGTGTTTGAAAACGTCTGTTTTCATTACGGCGATTCACCGGTGTTGCGCGACATCAATCTAACCATCCGCGCCGGGGAAAAAATCGCGCTGGTGGGCAGTTCCGGCAGCGGAAAATCGACGCTGGTCAGCCTTGTTCCCCGCTTTTACGACCCCACGGAGGGGAGCGTGTTCATCAACGGCAGCAACCTCCGCGACTTGAGCTTCGCCGGACTGCGCTCCCGCATCGCACTGGTCACGCAGGACACGTTTTTATTTAACGACAGCATTGCCAACAACATCGCCTACGGACGCGCCGATGCCGACCCGGCCCGCATCGAGGAGGCCGCCCGCCGCGCCCACGCCCACGACTTCATCCAGGAAATGCCAGAGGGCTACCAGACACGCGTCGGCGAACGCGGCGGCCGCCTCAGCGGCGGCCAGAAGCAGCGCCTCGCCATCGCCCGTGCGATTTATTGCGACGCGCCCATCCTCATTCTCGACGAGGCCACCAGCGCCCTCGACAACGAAAGCGAGCGCCAGGTGCAGGCCGCCATCAACGAAGTCATGCAGAATCGCACCAGCATCGTCATCGCCCACCGACTCAGCACCATCCAGCACGCCGACCGCATTCTCGTTCTCCAGGAAGGCCGCATCGTGGAAGAAGGCTCCCACAGCGAACTTCTCGCCCGCGACGGCGTCTACCGCCACCTTTACGACCTCCAATTCGCGGGCTGAGAGATCGCGAAGGATTGCCCAAGGTCACGGACAATGGCGGGCACCTGCGAGGCCAGTGCGGCGGGTCCGGCGATCAGCAGGCAACTGTTTGCGCCCCGGTGTGTGGGCAGTTCCAGGGCAGCCATGTCGCCGGCATCGCGGACACGGGTGCCCAGGGCATTGTCGTGCGGCCAGCGCCAGTCGCCGGCGCGCAGGACGAGGGCTCCGGCGTACACGCGGTCGTCGCTGGCCCCGAAACTCCAGCCATCGTCGTAACTCTGTGTCCATCGGGGCAGAAGTTCGATGACGCGGTCGCCGAGCCGGGTGAATCCGGGTCTCAGCGGAAAACGTTTTTTTTTGTAATTATTTATCATTTTGCTCGATTCTAGACCTGAGCAATTCTATATGCTTCCCTTTCTAACGCAGCCCCTGATTCCATGACGAACTCGCATTCTTTTCTTCTCACTCTTCTCTGCCTGCTCTGGGCGCTTTCCCCTCTCCGGGGAGAACCAAGCCCCATCTCCAACACCTTTGCCGAAACGATCCAGACGCTGTACCAAGCCGGCTTGGTTCCGCTTCCCGCCGACGCAAAACCCGTCAGTCGCATCCTGTGGCGGGGAACTGTTTTGCCCATGAGTGTGCGGGGGGAACGGTTCTTTGCCTCACGCTGGGTTTGGACCGATCCCACGGGTGAAACGCGACTCATGGTCGGCAACGATATTCGCGAGGGCGCGGTTGAGGTTGTTGACACCATGGTGGGACAGGTGGCCCCACCTGCGAATAATCCCCACGCCTACATCACGGTCATCACAGAGGCGGCGATGGCCCGGGGCTTTGGTTTTGAAAAATTTCAAAATGGCCGCAACACCAGAACCCTCTCGCCCCCCGAAGCCTTGCGGGAAGACGGCCATTGGATGATCTTTGCCATTCGGCTCCATGAAACCGGTTACAGCGAGCTGGCCGACCAGATGGCCTCCACCCTGACCGAAGCCCGCGGGCTGGACGTCATCCGGAGCGCGGCACGGGGCGCACTGACCGAATTCGCCTACGATGCGGCGTTCCAGCGTTATCTCTCTTATGGCGATTTGCATCGATTCATCGTCGAAATCGATTTCCTCCTGGAGAACGAATCCAAAAACTGGATCGACGCGGCTCTGGTTGCAGTGCTGCTGGAGGATTGGCGGGGCGCAGAGGCCGCCACGCAGCAAATTCCGGAAAACCTCAGCGAAAAACAAAAGGCCCTCTATCAGGCCCTCTTGAAAATTCCTCCCGGAATTTCAGTGGCATTGGGTTCCGTTTTGGTTCAAAACCCGCTGCTTCTATCCCCGGAAACGGCCCGCGCACAGCTCCGCTTGCGCCAGTCTCAGCTAAATGGAACCCCCGAAGCCAGAGTCCGCGCGGAGGATTTGACCTCTGCGGAACTTCTGCTCGATCAACTTATTGCGTCTGGACCTGATTTTATCCCCGTCTCCATCGCCCTTCTGGACAGTGCCGCGGTCTTGCCGATTTCCACGATGAATTTCAACACCCATCGAAGGATAGAAGCCTCCGATCCCGGAAAAGCACAGGCGTTTTTCCGACTGCGTTCGTTTCCCCGGCCTCTCAAAGCCGCCGATCTGGCGCAAACCTTGTTGACCTCCATCAATCCCGCCGTTTTTTCAGCATCCGACACCGAACTTGTCGCGGAAACAACGGCGTTCTACAACAAGATCCTGGGCAAAAGTCGGATGGAAATTGCTGAAATCTATCTGCGCGGGGCCGGAACCTTCACTCAGGTGCCGCAAAGCGCCCGGAACGTATTGATTCAGGAGGGAGACGAAACCCTCCGCGATGAAATCCGCGCCAAAATCCTGGAGGACCCCAATCTGCTTTTCGTGGTGGATGCCTTCCGCAACACCGCACTGCTGGAAGGTGAAAAGGGAGAGGCTTTCCGCCTGGCCTGCATCGAAAAAGTGTTGTCGATCTATGCGGAACAGCTCGCCGATCCGGCCAATCCCCGGCGCGCGTATCTCCGATCCCAACTCCAACAGAAATTGGGCTGGGACCCTCCCGCGGAAACGGAGACCCCGCGATGAAGGTCTCCACCAAAACCGTCTCTCCCGCTCTTTGGCTCGCTGTGCTGCCCCTGCTGACAGCAGGGCTATGGTTTCAGGCCCGGAAACAATCCAACACCCTCTTCACACGCAACGCCCAGTTGACCACAGAGGCTGAACAACAGGACGAAACCCTCAACGCGTTGAATGCCACAACCCTCTCGCTGCAGCTGGAGAGCACATCCCTGCGCGACGAAATCCGCCGTGGCTTCGCTATTCCCGGTCTGAATTCAACACAAGAAGAGAGTCCCGACAAATCGGACGATGCTCCGGAAAAACCGTCCAACCCAGACCCTCAAATGGAAGCCTGGAAAAAAAACGTTGTGGAAACGCGGAATCTTCTGCTTCGTGAAGCTGCGTTCCGAAAGGATGCGGCCGCAACGCCGGGGCTGTCGAACGCTGCGCCCTTGTTCGAGCGATACGCTGTCCTGCTCGAGAGCTGGGATCCCGTGTTGGCTGTGTTTGGCGAAGCGGAAGACCTGCGGGAACAGAACCGAATTCTGAACCTCCTGAGAAATCAGGAGCTCAAAATGAATCCAGCCCTGCTGGAACTGCGGGAACAACGTTTTGCTCAGATTCTCACGGAAACCGGACTCAGACAGGATCAGGGACTGCGCGTTTTGTTGGAGTCCATTCGCCAGGAGGACGTCGATTTCCCACGGGGATTTCTTCATTTGCGTATTATGGATCCTCCGGAACAGCTTCAATCGCCGGAGGCCGCACCATGAACACCAAACGCCTCGTCACCCTTGCAATTCCCCTGATTGTAACCGCCGTAACCGGAGGGATGTGGCTTCGCGAACGCGCCAACATCGGACGGGCCCAAGAGACTGCGCAGGAACTCCAGCGCCAGATCCGCGAAACCACGGAGCGGTTGACCGAGCTGCAACAAGACAATCGGACTCTTTCCCGCGAGTTGGCGGAAAACCGACTCCTGCGTCAAAAACAGATTGAGCTGAACACGCTTGTTCCGCTCCAACCAGAAAAGGTCGCCGCTCCCCTGCCGGAGGAAGAGGCGGGAGATCCCTCCGACATCGAATTCAAACGTATGCTTCGTGCCCGACGTGCCGAAATCAAGGATTCGCGTGATGTGCAGATCCGCAGGTGGGCCAGCAAACAAATGGAGGGGGTGGTCAAGTATCCGGGACCCGCGAAGTCGCCTGCGACCGATGCGGACGTCACACGCCTGACGACAATCCTGCGCGCGATAATGGCGGATCCGGACTCCGCCGTTGCATCGGGGCCTGAACTGTCGGAAATTCTGCATCGAATACGCCCCCCGCTCCTGCAGCAGCAGCTGCGGAATCAGGGACTGTCCGCGACAGAAGCCGCCCTGCGCACAAGCGAATTGGAGACCCTGTGGAGGATCACATCCCCATACGGCTTCAGCATTCTGGGTGTGACCCGTGGCGAACGGCCCGGGGGGCCCATCCAGGCGAAATTGTAGAGGTCACCGATTCGGGGATGCGCCCTTGATAGGGTAAACCCAAAACTCGTTCTTGACCGATGCCGTTTAAAAAGGCAAATCAGAACCGCTTTATCACCCCCCAACACACATCTTCAGGAACAAGAGGTACCTCATGCCCCCAGCCGGACGCAAACACGCTTACGACAAAGACGACATCCTCCGCGCAGGACGCGGCGAACTTTTCAGCCCCACGTCCGCCAAACTGCCCCTCCCCAACATGCTGATGGCGGACCGCGTGGTGCATGTCGACGAAGTCGGCGGCAACTACGGCAAAGGCGAAGTCATCGCCGAGCTGGACATTCATCCCGACCTCTGGTTCTTCAAATGCCATTTCCAGGACGACCCGGTCATGCCCGGCTGCCTGGGCCTTGATGCCACCTGGCAATTCACCGGCTTTTTCCTCGCCTGGCAGGGCTTCGAAGGCCGCGGCCGCGCCCTGGGTGTGGAGCAAGTCAAATTCACCGGGCAAATCCTCCCCAAAAACAAAGTTGTCCGCTACCATGTGCATATCCGACGCGTCATAAACCGCAAACTGGTCATGGCCCTCTCCGATGGCTACGTCTCCGTGGACGGCCGCGAAATCTACACCATGAAAAACATGCAGGTCGGGATTTTCCAAGCCACGGATGACTTCTGATCCGATTCTAACCAACGACGGCAGCTACACGCTGCGTCACCCCCAACTTGGCGAGACCTACCATGCGCGCGATGGCGCCCGTGGTGAAAGTCTCGCCAAATTCATTTTGCCCTCCGGCATTGCGGAACGCCTCCGCCTCGGTCCCCTGCGCCTGCTCGACATCGGCTTCGGCCTCGGCCTGAATGCGCGCTGCGCTTTGGAATGTGCTGTAGCCACTGCGGCATTTCCCCTCACGATCGACAGCCTCGAATGGGAGCCCGTCGCCTTGGACCGGGCTCTGCTTCTCTCACCGGACGACCCCCTCTGCCTCGACGTGAAGCGCAGCGGACGCCATTGCGCCGGGCCACACAACGTCGTCCTGCACCTCGGGGACGCCCGTCAGGTGCTGCAACGCCTCCCCGGTCCCTGGGATTTGATTTTTCATGACCCTTTCAGCCCCATGAAAAACACCGAGTGCTGGACCCAGGACTTTTTCGCCCTGCTCCGAAGCAAGGTATCCAAAAACGGAGCCCTCTATACCTATTCGGAATCGCGCGTGGTGCGGGCCGGACTTCTTGCCGCCGGCTGGAGCGTCGAAAACACCCCCGCCCGTCCTCCCCAGCGCGGAGGCACCTGCGCCCGACCCTCCCAGGCCACGCCCCCCGGCGAAGCGCTCCCCTGGCGCGATCCGGAACTTCGCGACACCGGCACGCGCATCCGCCAGCGCCGGGAGCTTGCCATTCGTCAAAATGTCTGCTAATCCAAGCTGGTTTTTCCAAACGCCAGCATAGCACAGTGGTAGTGCAACTGATTTGTAATCAGTAGGTCGGGGGTTCAAATCCCTCTGCTGGCTCCACTTTTTTTTTCTCCATTCCCTGCCTCCCCCCT
>CAZCFM010000083.1:0-17010 GCA_964497855.1 uncultured Verrucomicrobiota bacterium
TCACCGAAACACCATCAATAGTTTTTGTCTTCATGACCGCAACCTACCCGGAACCATAGGTGATGTCAAGGAGAATTTAATATTGTATCTGTTGCAATAATAATTATTACCTGCGAGTTCGTACCCAATCTTGACCCAGGGCGGCTTGTCCGCTATGGGAGGTGGCCTCACTTTTCCCAGGAAGCTTTTCATGAAAACGATTGTTCTCGTCGGCGACGGCATGGGAGACCGGCCTTGCCCGGTCCTCGGCAACCGCACGCCCCTGCAGGCCGCCCATATCCCGCACATGCGACGCATCGCCGCCGCCGGAAAGCTCTATCTGGCCGACACCGTCCCGCCGGGCCTTCCTCCCGGCAGCGACGTCGCCAACCTCGGCCTCCTCGGGTATGATGCCCGCCGCTACTACACGGGGCGTGCACCCATCGAAGCCGCCGGCGCCCATTTGCCCCTCCAGCCCGACGACGTCGCCCTCCGCTGCAATCTCGTCCACATCGCCGACAACAAAATGGTGGACTACTCCTCCGGCCACATCAGTTCCGAGGAGGCCGCACCGCTCGTCGCCGCCCTCCACGAAGGCCTCTCCCGCTCCGGCCTCTCCTTCCACCCCGGCGTGCAATACCGTCATCTCGTGATCTGGAAAAACGGTCCGATCCCACCCATCACCCAGCCTCCCCACGACATTCTCGGCCAGGACATCGGCCCCTATCTGCCCCACGGCGCCCGCGCGGACGAATTGCTCTCGCTGATGGAGGCCTCCAAATCCATTCTCACCGGGCATCCGGTCAACCGCGCCCGCGCCGCCCGCGGCGACGTGCCCGTCACCCAGATCTGGCTCTGGGGCCAGGGTCCCGCCCTCGTCCTCCCCACCTACGCCGACCTCTACGGCATGACCGGCACCGTCATCACCGCCGTCGACCTCGTGCGAGGCCTCGGCGTGCTCGCGGGCCTCGACACCCCGCGCATTCCCGGCGCCACCGGCTGGATCGACACCAACTACGCCGGCAAAGTGCAGGCCGCGCTCGACGCCCTGCGCACCCAGGACTTCGCCTACATCCACATCGAAGCGCCCGACGAATGCGGTCACGTCGGCGACGCCGTTCTCAAAACCTCCGCCATCGAGGCCTTCGACGCCAAAGTGGTCGGTCCCGTCTGGGCGGAACTGGAGCGGCGCGGCGAGCCCTTCCGCCTGCTGGTGACCATGGACCACCGTACGCCGGTGGAAATCCGCGGCCACAGCGCTGAACCCGTGCCTCTCGCCACCCTCCAAGGCCCCGTCGGTCCCGTCAGCGCCGAACGCGATTTTGACGAGTTTATCCACGGCGGAAAGGTCGACCTCCGCACCTTCGAGTGGATTCCCCTCTGGCTGCGTGGCGATGTATGAGCGACGCGCCGGCCCACAATCTTAACGTTGCCCTTTGCCACGACTGGCTCACCGGCATGCGCGGGGGAGAACGCGTGCTGGAACTCCTCTGCGACATCTTTCCCGACGCCCCGATTTACACCCTGCTGCACGTGCCGGGCTCCGTCAGCGAACGCATCGCCTCCCACAGCATCGTCAGCTCCCGCCTGCAGGGGGTGCGCGACATCGCGAACCGCTACCGCCATTTTCTGCCAGTCATGCCCCTGCTCGTCCGCGGCTGGAAACCCGCGCCGGACCTCGACCTGATCATCAGCACCAGCCACTGCGTCGCCAAAAGCATCCGGCCTGGCGGCCCCAAAACACGGCACATTTGCTACTGCTTCACCCCCATGCGCTACGCCTGGCTCTTTCACGAGGAATATTTTCCCCACCCTGTCAAACGCGCCCTCCTCAAACCCCTGCTCGGTCTCCTCCGTTTCTGGGACAAGTGGACGGCCAAACGCGTCCACCGCTTCATCGCCATCAGCGAACACGTCCGCGACCGCATTCAACGCTTTTACGGTCGCGAATCGGAAGTGGTCTATCCGCCCGCCGACACGGATTTTTTCTGCCCCGCCGACATCCCCCGCGAGAAGTTCGATTTTATTGTCAGCGCCCTTGTGCCCTACAAGAAAGTCGATCTCGCCGTCCGCGCCTACACCCGCAGCGGCTACACCCTCAAAATCATGGGCGCGGGCTCCGGCCTCGACGCCTTGAAAGCCATCGCCGGGCCCAACATCAAATTCCTCGGACGCCAGGACGACGAGGTGCTGCGCGACCACTATCGCCGCTGCCGCTTCTTTATTTTCCCCGGCGAGGAGGACTACGGCATCACCCCGGTGGAGGCCATGGCCTGCGGAACCCCCGTCATCGCCTACGCAAAGGGCGGCGTCACCGAAACCGTTCTCCACGCCCAAACGGGCTGGTTTTTCCACGAGCAGACGGAAGACGAACTGATCGCGGCCGTCGAAACCGCAGCCCGGCGCAGCTGGGACTCCGCCCGCATCCGCAAACGCGCCGAGGAGTTCGATGTCGCCACCTTCCTCGATGGCATGGCCGAAGCCGTGCGTTCCGAACTGCCCACCGACAAAACATAACGCCAACAGGCCTCTCAGAGCTGCGCCCAGTGGTCGTAGAGGTTCCGGAAAATTTCGCGGAGGTTGCCGTGGTGGCGGGCGAAGAGATCTTCAGGGCTGGCGGGCAGCTTGGAGAAGTTGTCATCGAGGAGCTGCGCGAGTAGCTGGCGGAGCAGCGTGGAGTCGCTGCGAAGTTCCAGGAGGGTGGGGAAGCGTCCGGGGCGGTGTTGGGTGGTGATGCGTCCGTCGGCGTGTCGGGTGGCGTGAAGCCAGTGGTGCCATCCGAGGCATCCGAGCTGTTCGGCCCCGTCGAGAACGGCGATCACGCGTTCGCGCCGTGGAAGGGTGTAGCCAGGGGGAATCCGCCGCTGGTCGCTGCGGAGGGTCAGGTTGTAAATTTCCAGGCCCATCCCGCGGAGATGCCGGCTCCATTCCTGAAGCAGGGTGGATTTGCCGTGTCCGTGGGGTGCGACCAGAGCCGCGTTGCTTCCGAGAGTTCGCCAGCGCCGGGTGAGGGAGTCGGGGCTGATGTTTTCGGGCCAGATAAAGGGCAAGGCGTGGATGCGCGAGACGCGGAAGGGGTTTTCCGCCGCGTTCATGCCCTGCGGTTTTGCGTGAAGGAGATGCAGCCTTTGGGAATCTTGACGTTGTCGCCTTCGAGGGGATCACCGAGCAGAATTTCGCTGCCGGTGGACGAGAGAACAAAGGCAACGTTGTGGTGAACCTTGGGTTTGCGGGTCACGGCCTCCAGGGCCCAGCGGAGGCTGACGAGCTGTCCGGAGAACGAAAGCGGGGCGCTGGGAAGCTGGAAAGAGAGGTCGCGCTCGCCGCGGGTGCCGGGTCCGGGGAGAGGCGTCTCCGCGACTATGGCGCTGTCGGTGGTTCCTTTGCCTTCGGTGAACCAAAGCAGGTTGACGCGGAGATCCTCGGGTTCATGTTCGAGGTCCCAGGAGAGCGTGCAGCGGAGGGTTTCGCCGGGAAGGTAGGCGGACTGTGCATCGCGGAGGGTGAGGAGGAGGGAGTTCATGCGCGGGAGCTGTCGGCGGGGAGAAGTGTGATTGGATAGGTTTCGTTCAGGTCGGGCCATTTGGGGATGTCGCCGTGGACAACGAGACGCCATTCGATGCGGTTGTGGGAAGCCTGGAAAGAGTGGATCAACCCGGCCGGGAAATCCAGGGCGACGCTTCCATTTTCCATGGGTTGGCCGGCTTCGCGTCGGGCGAGGGTTGTGCGGTGGAAAACGTGTTCGTCGGTGCGGGTATCGGTTCCCTGACGGTAAGTGGCTTTTTCCACACCTTCGAGAACGAGGCTGAAATCGCGGAGGCGGTGGGTGGAGCCGACGAATTCCCAGTCGAGGGTGAAGCGTCCGCCGCAGCGGAGGTTGCCGGGTCCGATGAGCAGGAGAACGCGGGGGTTGAGGGTGGCGAGCAGGGAATGGATAAAGCCGACAATCATGAGGAGGCCAACGACCACGAAGGGAATCAGGAAAAGAACGAGAATCCACTCGGGGCGTCCTTTCTGGAAACTTTTTACGACCTGGAAGAGGAAAACGGATACGATGCCGTTCCAGAAGAGGGCGATGAAGAGGGCACCCAAGGCTTTCATCCAGGGGCCGGCGGAGGGCTTGAGCACGAGGGTGCCGGAGGCGTCGGTGACGGGCGGCGCGGGAATGGAATCGACGCGGGAACCGGCGCCGGCGGAGAGGGCCGGGGCCGCGTCGCCCGCCTTTTTGCGTCCGACGAAGGACATGACCATCACGCCGCCGCCGACGAGCATGAAGACGCCGCCAAACGCGATCATTCCAAAGTAGAAGAGTTTGACCGAGCGGTCGATAACGGCTTCGGCGGGGTTGTTGGGATTGACCCAGGCGGTGATCGTGCTGCCGACGGGGTGTTGGTCGACGATGCGCTGTTTGTTTTTGTAGCCACTGGAGGAACCGGTGACAAAATCATAACGGCTGGAGGTATAGGTGGACTCGATCCAGGCGTAGCGGTACTCGATGTGGACGCTGTAGGTGTTGCCATCGGAACTGGAGCTTGATTTGACCTCACTGGCGAGAACGGTGGCGGGGGTGGCGGTCCACTGCTGCGCGGCCAGAACCTGCAAGAGGGGCCGGACTCCGAGGAAACCGGCCACGCCGAGTCCGGGGAGGAAGAAAAACAGACCGAAAAGGAGGGTGCAGCCGAGAGGGATTGCTTTGGTGGCCCCGCGTTCGGAAAGCGGGCCGCTGTTGCGGCGGGAGGAAAAGGTTCGGATTCGGGCCATGGAGAAAGACTATGGACGTCGCCAAATGGGGGCAAGTGAAATGTATGTCAGGTTTCACTTGCGCCGGGGCAACTTCTCCCGCACAATGAGGCCCAATGTCTCCACGTCTCTCCTCCCCTTTTGATCTGTTGCTGTGCCGAGCGGGTTCGGAGGAGGATGCAACGGCGGAACTGCTGGAGTATCACGGAATTTCCGCGCAGCGCGGTGGATCGGGACTTCTCTTGCTGCCTCCCGGAAAATTGCCGCCCGAAGCGCTGGTGTTTGAGCGACAGCGGATGCCGTCCGCCCGTTTGATTCCGATGGAGGAACGACAAAGTCCTTCAGCGGAGGCGGTAGAGGCGGTCTGGGCCACCTGGGCGCAGGAAGCGATGCCGTGGGGGCTGCATCTGATCGCATTGGACGAAGAGGAGGGCGGACTGGCCACACGCCTCCAAGGTGTCGCCCGGGAACTGCTGCGCGGCGGGGAAAAACGGCACGCCGGTCTGGGCAAATGGGAACGCAAGGCGGAAAAACTGTTTGTCGGCAACAAGGGTCTGGTGCTGCAATGGTTGCTCGGGCGTGAGGGCTTGTGGTTTTCCTCCGCAGCTCCCTCCGCGCTGACCTCGCCCGTGCCGGGTGGACGCTACCGCATGCGCATGGACCCAGATGCGCCGTCGCGTTCCTACCTCAAGATGGAGGAATCGTTGTTGCGGCTGGGCATCGAACCACAGGAGAACGAAACCGTCATCGATCTGGGCGCGGCGCCGGGCGGTTGGACCTACGCCTTTGCCAAACGCGGCTGCCGCGTGACGGCGATCGACAATGGTCCGCTGCGTCTGACGGCGGCCTGCGTGCGTCGGGTGGAACATCTGCATCTGGACGGGTTGAGTTACCAACTGCCGCGTCATCTGCCTCCGGTCGACTGGCTGGTGGGTGACATGCTGATTCCGCCGGGCAAGGCCTTTGGGGTGCTGAAATATTGGGTGGGCGGCAAACACTGCCGACGCCTCATTTTCAACATCAAGCTCCCCCAGGAGCAGCCGATGCCGGCGCTGGCCCCGATTCTGGACTGGCTGCGGCCACGCGGTTTGTCCGTGCGGCAGTTGTATCACGACCGCAGGGAAGTCACGGTTTTCGGCTCGATCAGTTCGTGAAGCGCGGTGACCGTGGCCGCGAGCAGGAAGCAGGCGCAGATCTGATGGGCGACGGCGATGACGATGTTCATGCCGGAAATGAGGGTGTAGATGCCGAGAATAAATTGCAGGGAGACCGTGACGACGATCAAATTGAAGGCGAATTTCTGGCGGACCATGAGGCGTTGGCGCAGGGCGGTGGCCCAGAGGGCGAAGGCCGCGATGACCACAAGCAGTCCGAGATGGCGGTGCACAAACTGGACGGCGGCGGGGTTGTTGAAGAAGTGGCCGATGGAAATGGGCAGCGCATCGGCGGGAAAGAAACGTCCGCTCATGAGGGGATAGCTGTTGTGCATGTAGCCCGCGCGCAGGCCGGCGGTGAAGGCCCCGTAGATGATTTGCAGGGAGAGCAGGACGAGGAAGGCTGTGGTGAGGCGGCGGAGCGGGGCGGCGGAAATGTAGTTGGTGTGGCGATGGGTGCGGAAGGGCAGCAGATCGAGCACGAGCCAGAGCAGATAGGCGAAGAGCAGGAGGGCGGTGGAGAGGTGCGCGGCGAGTCGGAAATGACTCACGTAAGGTTTGTCCACCAGACCACTTTTCACCATGAACCAGCCGAGAAATCCTTGGAAGAGCAGGAGAGCGAAACCGATGGCAATGCGGGGAATCCAGGAGCTGGGGATCAGGCGCAGCGCAAGAAAAACCCCGAAAGGGAGGAGGTAGGCGAGTCCGATAAATCGGCCCAGTTGGCGGTGGACATGTTCCCAGAAATAAATGCGCTGAAAGTCGGATAGGGTCATGCCCGTGGGATGTTCCTGATCAAATTTCTGAAACTGCGGCGTGGCTTTGTAGCGCGCGAATTCCGCTTGCCATTGCTCCGGCGTGCGCGGCGCGAGTGCGCCCGTGAGCGGTTTCCATTCCACGATGGAAAGGCCGGATTCGGTGATGCGGGTGATGCCGCCGACAGCCACCATGACCACGATCAGGGTGCAGAGCATCCAGAGCCAGAAGGCGACACGGCGGGCGGCGGGAAAAGGAAGGTCCAGAGCGGGATTCATAATGCCAATCCATACGTCAGCCAGAGGGAATCGCAAGCGGGAAGCGAGAGGAGGAAGAGGAATGAAGAGTGACGAGTGACGAATGACGAGTGACGAATGGAAGAGTTTCTGGTTTCTCGTTTCTCGTTCCAGAAACCCGGAACCAGCAGCCAGAAACCTGAAACCAGAAACCATTCTTCCTCTTCAACCTGAAACGAGAAACCTGGAACCAGAAACCACCACTCTTCCTCTTCAACCTTTCAACCCTCTTCCACCCCTCTTCCCTCCGCGCAACTCGCTTGACTTCTCGCTTTCTTTCCGTATTTTGACCGCTCAAAACAAATCCTTTGATTCATGAAAAAACCTTCTCTCTTTGCCGTACTCTCTCTGATTTTCATTCTGTTGGGCTGTGGCGCTCCGGAAAAACCGGCCTCTTCCGGGCCGGTGCTCAGCACGGTGGGCATGCTCACGGACATCGTCCGCCGCGTGGGCGAGGGCGTGGTCGAGGTCGAGGGTCTGATGGGCTCCGGCGTCGATCCCCACCTCTACAAACCGACGTCGGCCGACGTGAAACGCATTCAGAGCGCCAGCGCGGTGCTCTATGCCGGTTTGCACCTGGAGGGCAAACTCCAGCCGATTTTTGAACGTCAGCGCGAACAGGGACGTCGCATGGAGGCCCTCTCCTCCCGCATTCCGGAACATCTGCTGCTGAGCGATGCTCAGGGCCAACACGACCCGCACGTGTGGATGGACCCCAGCCTCTGGAGCCATGTCGCCGGGAAAGTCGCCAGCCTGTTCCAGTCCTGGTATCCGGAGCACGAGGCCCGCATTGCCAGCAACGCCCTGGCCCTGCGCGACGAACTGGAGCGCCTCGATCTGTATGTCCGTTTTCTGGTGTCTAGCATCCCGGAGGAACACCGGGTCCTGATCACCGCGCATGATGCGTTCGGGTATTTCGGACGGCGCTACGGGCTCGAGGTTCTGGGCATCCAGGGCTTCAGCACGGAGTCCGAAGCCGGATTGCGCCGCCTCAACGAATTGGTCGATATGATCGTCCGCCGCAACCTTCCCGCCGTGTTTGTGGAGTCGACGGTGGCGGACAAAAACGTGCGGGCGCTGCTGGAGGGGGCCGTCACAAAGGGTCATGTTGTAAAAATGGGGGGTGAGCTGTATTCGGATGCGATGGGCGAGGAGGGAAGTCTGGCCGGAACCTATGTCGGCATGATCCTCCACAACGCGGAAACCATCACCCGCGCCCTCGGAGGAAACGTTCCCGAGGGTGGGTTCGCGTCCTGGAAAGGAGCCGCGAATGAGTGAGCCCGCACCGCTGCAAATCGACGATTTGACCGTGGCCTACCAGCGCAAGCCGGTGCTCTGGGATGTGGATTACCGCTGCCCCGCCGGCGCTCTGGTCGGCGTGCTCGGTCCCAACGGCGCGGGGAAAAGCACCCTGCTCAAAGCCGCGCTGGGCCTGATCCCGCGCGCCGCCGGACGGGTCCTGTTTTTTGGCAAACCCTGCGCGGAGGTGCGTCACCGCATTGGCTATGTTCCGCAACGCGAATCGGTGGACTGGGATTTTCCAGTCGATGCCCTCGACGTGGTCTGCATGGGCCTCTACGGCGAAATCGGTTGGTTCCGCCGCGTGACCCGCCAACACCGCCGGCGGGCGCTCGAAGCCCTGGAGCAGGTGGGAATGGCCGACTTCGCGCGGCGTCAGATCCGCCAGCTCTCCGGCGGTCAGCAGCAGCGCGTGTTCCTCGCCCGCGCCCTCGTGCAGAACGCCGACCTCTATTTCATGGACGAACCCTTCGCGGGGGTCGACGCCGCCACGGAACAGGCCATCATCGGCCTGCTCCGCGACCTGCGCGAACGCGGCAAAACCATTCTCGTCGTCCACCACGATTTGCAGACGGTGCGGGGCTATTTCGACGAAGTCCTGCTGCTCAACCTCCGCGTCATCGCCTCCGGGCCCACCCGCGATGTCTTCACCGACGACAACCTGCGCAAAACCTACGGCGGACGCCTCACCCTTCTCGCGGAGGCCACCCACGCCCTCGGCCGCCGCGGCGAACCCGATGCCCCTCTGGCCGGCGGAGGGCTCTAGCATGGGCTTCTTCGAGATCTTTGCCTCGCACAATACGCGGGTGGTTCTGTTGGGCGTCACGCTGCTCGGGGCCGCCTCCGGACTGCTGGGCGTCTTCCTGCTTCTCCGCCGCCGCGCCCTCATGGCCGACGCCACCAGCCACGCCACTCTTCCAGGCATCGCCCTCGCGTTTCTTCTTCAGCCCCTCTTCGGATTCCCCGCCAAACACCTGCCCGGCCTGCTCGTCGGGGCCCTGCTCGCGGGCCTCGCCGGCATGGTCTGCATACAGGGCATCCGACGCCTCGGACGCATCCAGGAGGACGCCGCCATGGGCATTGTTCTCAGCGTGTTCTATGGCATTGGCGTCTGCCTGCTCGGTGTCATCCAGAACATGCAACAAGCCTCCTCCGCCGGACTCAAAAGTTTTATCTACGGAAAAACCGCATCCATGTTGGCCTCCGATGCCACGCTCATCGCTGTCACCGCCCTCGCCATCAGCGCACTCACCGCCCTCCTCTATAAAGAGTTCACCCTGCTTTGTTTCGATGAGGATTTCGCGGGCAGTCAGGGCTGGCCCACCGCCCGTCTCGACTTTCTGCTCATGGGGGCAGTCGTCGGCGTAACCGTCATCGGACTCCAGGCCGTGGGGCTGATTCTCATGATCGCCCTGCTCGGAATTCCTCCCGCCGCCGCGCGGTTCTGGACCGACCGTCTGGGCGTTCTGCTGCTGCTGTCCGGTCTGTTCGGCGCGGGGGGAGCCTTTCTAGGCGGCCTGATGTCCGCACAGTATCCCGATGCTCCCGCCGGCGCGGTGATTGTCCTGTGCCAGGGATTGTTTTTCCTCATCGGTCTGCTCTTCGGGTTGCGGCGGGGTTGGCTGACCTCGCTCTGGCGCGAACGGCATCTGCGCGCTCTGCTGCAAGGACGCCACGCCCTGCGCGGAGGGGAAGGCATATGAACTGGAACAGCACGGACCTTTGGATCGTGGCGGCGGGCGCACTCGCCGGCATGGCCTGCGCCCTTCCCGGTTGTTTTCTCCTGCTGCGGCGCATGAGCATGATGGGCGACTCCATCAGTCACGCGGTGCTGCCCGGGATTGCCATCGCGTTTCTGGTTACCCGCGAACGCGGCGGACCCGCCCTGTTGCTCGGGGCCGTCGTCGCCGGTTGCCTGGCTGCCTTTCTCACCCAAGTCCTGCATCAGCGCGGACAGGTGGAGGAAGGCGCGTCGATGGGCGTGGTGTTCACGCTGATGTTTGCGGCTGGACTGCTCCTGCTCGAACAGGCCGGAGGCTACGTCGATCTCGACCTCGACTGCGTGCTCTTCGGCCTCGTTGAACTCGTTCCCCTCGAAGCGCCTCTCTCCTGGCTGCCCGGCATGCCCGCTCCGGTCGCCCGCTTGCTGCTCCTTCTGCTCGCCAATCTCGTCTGCACGCTTTTACTGTTCAAGGAGTGGCGGATCAGCTCCTTCGACCCCGCGCTCGGCGACGCGCTGGGCTTCGCCTCCACCCGCATGCATTACCTGCTGATGACCATCACGTCGATCACCGCCGTGTACTGCTTTGAAGTCGTCGGCAGCATTCTCGTCATCGCCATGCTCATCGTGCCCGCCGCCTGCGCACGCCTGCTCAGCGACCGCCTCGGCGCGACCCTCGGCTGGGCCGTGCTGCTGGCGGCGCTTGCGGCCCCTCTCGGCCACGCCCTCGCCCTATACATCCCCGCGCGTTTCGGATTTCCAGCCACGTCCAGCTCCGGCGGCATGGCGGTTGCGGCGGGGCTTCTCTTTTCCGCAGGCCTGGTCTTCGCCCCGCGTCACGGCCTGCTTCGCCGCGTGCTGCATCAGCGGCGCCTGCATTTGCTGACGTTGGAGGAAGATGTGCTCGCCAACCTCATGCGCGCGGCCGACCAGGCGCATCCGATGACCCGTGCAGACGTGGTCGCCCGCGTGCCCGATGCCCGCCGTCTGCGCGCGGCGCTCGGTCGCCTCCGCCGACGCGGCTACGTTGACGGCATGGAACTCACCCACAAGGGACTTCAGGCCGGGGCTGGACTTCTCCGCAGCCACCGCCTCTGGGAAAGCTGGCTGCACGAACACACGCCGCTGGCGCTGGACCACCTGCACGAAGCGGCGGAACGCCTCGAACACGTCACCGACGCCGCTCTCCGCGAACGCCTCGCCGGCGAAGCCGGAGCCCCGCGACGTGACCCGATGGGGCGCCCCATTCCGCCCGATGTCAGCCAGGGTCCGGAGACCGTGATTGCGGGCGACCAAACGTCTGCATCTTGAGACTGGCATCCTGCGGGGCTTTTGTGTAGCGTTGCCCTCATGCTGTCGCCCTTCTGGAAAGCCTTGCCGCCCACCACACGAAAAGCCGTTCTTTTCGGAGGGGCCTGTGGTCTGGCCCTCATCGCACTCAGTCTGCTGATCTTTAGTCTGGGCGGCGGATTTCGCGCGCTGTTGCCCGCGTTGATCCTCCTCCCGCTGCTCGCGGCACACATGCTCAGCCTCCTGTCCTGTCCTTCTCCCGAAACGCACTGGGTGCCCGCCGCCCTGCATGACGTGGAAAAACAAAAACTTGAAGCCCTTCTTCAGGCCTCCCGTCTCGCCTCCAACCGCATGGACCAGATGCTGCGCGAAAGTACAAACGCCGAAAACCAGGCACGCATGCAAACCCGCCGCCTCTGGGAAGTGTTTTATCAGTTGAACCATCCGGCTGGCTTTCTCGACGCACGGGGAACCATTCTCGACCTCAATGCCGCCGCTCTCACGCTCATCGGCGAAACGGCGGAGCTGTTGCGCGGACGGAACCTGACCTCTGTCGCCGCCCTCGGCGGTGGCGACGTGTTCGCCGACCCCCTGCTGCGCGCGGAAAAAGGGGAAACCCTGCAGTTTGAAATCGAAGTGTCCCCCGGATCTCCCCGCGCACGTGTGCTGGTCATGAGCCTCAAACCCGTGCGGGGCGACAAGGGAAACGTCGAACTGCTCATTCTTGAAGGGCACGACATCACGGAACGCATCCGCGCTGAAGAAGCTCTCCAGGAAACCTTCAGCCAATTCCAGCAAAGCCAGAAAATGGAGGCCATCGGACGACTCGCCGGCGGCATTGCCCACGATTTCAACAACCTCCTCACCTCCATTTTGGGCTTCAGCAATATGGCCCTCGATTCGCTGGAGCCCGAAGCGGAGGTCATCTCCGATCTCAAAGAGGTCGTCCATGCCGCCACCCGAGCCCAGAACCTGACGCAAAAACTGCTCGCTCTGTCCCGCAAAGACGTGCCCGACAGCCATCCGCTGGACCTCAACCACCTTCTCCGCGAAATGGACAACCTGATCAAAGTGACCTTGCACGAAAACCTCGAACTCATCACCGAACTTTCCAGCGAATCCTGCATCATCCGCGCCGATGCCACCTCCATGGAACAGGTCGTCATCAACCTCGCCGTCAATTCACGCGACGCCATGCCCCGCAGTGGCCGTCTCTACATGCGCACCTCCGTGCTAACAATCAGCGAGACCGCAGCCGCGACCGAAGGTCTGGACCCCGGCGAGTACGTGGTGCTCTCCATGCGCGACACCGGATGCGGCATGACCCCCGAAATCCTCGAACACGCGTTTGAGCCTTTTTTCACCACCAAAGATGCAGGACAGGGGACTGGCTTGGGCCTTTCCACCGTGTATGCCATCGTCAAACAGTTTCAGGGTGTTATTCGCCTCGAAAGCGAACCCGGGGTTGGCACCGAATTCTCCCTGCTCTTCCCCCGCCACCACCACGCAGAGCAGATGTTGCTCAATCTCCCCACCCACAACCACCTCCCGCCCTTGCCGCGCGGAAACGAAACAGTCCTGTTGGTCGAGGATGAAGAAGGCGTCCGCCGCATGGCCTGCAAAATGCTCGAGTCCCTCGGATACACACCCCTCCCGGCTTCCGATGGCGAAGAAGGCGTCCGCGTCGCCGAAGCCCATTCCGGCAGCATTGATATGATCATCACCGACGTCGTCATGCCCAACCTCAGCGGCCCCGAAATGATTGACCGCCTCCGCCTCTCCCTCGGCCACATTCCCCATCTCTATGTCTCCGGTTTCACCATGGACAAACTAAAAGAACACGGCGCTGACGGCTCCGAACATCAGCTCATCCGCAAACCCTACAGCCGCGAAACCCTCGCCCGTCGCATCCGCGAAACCCTCGACCCCATCTGAATGCGCAGGTCTCTAAACGCTATATTACAACAGCTGCAATAGTAAACGCGGCGGTGTGTACACCCTCATGGAGCAGAGGGTGGCGAGATGCGGCGTGCGGACTTCGCCGCCATAGCAGCCGATGTCCGAATAGGAATCTGTAAAACCCTATGAAGAAAAAACCGCCCGGGCCGGGAGCCAGGTCTCAGGGGGCCGGTTCGGGAGAAACCACCGACCTCTTCCTGCGCTATTTTCCCCGGCACTGCAATCTCATTTGGTTCGGGTTGTTTCCCGATCTTCCCTTTTGCGGAGAATCGGGTAAGGGGAAGACATGGCATTTTCGACGGAACACGCTTTGTCGTATGAACTGCTGGAGTCCCTGCGCCAGAACCATCCGGCCTGGAAACTCCTGCGCTCGGATCATGCACCGCTGATCGCCTCGTTTTTGCACAAGGTTTTTCTGGAGTCCAACGAGCGTTTTATCGAAGAGGCGAACATGGTGGAGGCCCTGGAGGACACGCTGTATGCCTTGCGGACCTCGCAGGGGGAAAACGCGTTTCCCCGCGCGGCGCGGGACTACCTCAACGACTGGGCCGATCCGGAAAAGGGCTGGGTGCGGAAATTTTACCGGCAGGGATCGGATGCGCCCTTCTTCGACCTCACCCCCGCCACGGAACGCGCCATCGCCTGGTTGCAATCCCTCGGCGCCCGCAGCTTCGTCGGCACCGAATCCCGTCTGCTGACGATATTCGACCTGCTCCGCCAAATGCGCATGGGCACGGAGACCGACCCCGAGTTGCGCCTCGCCGAACTGCGAAGGCAGCGCGACGCGATCGACGCGGAGATCGCGCGCGTGACCGCCGGGGAACTGCCGCTGCTCGACGACACCAAGCTGCGCGACCGCTTCCAGCAGTTCACGCAGCTTGCGCGGGAGCTTCTCTCCGACTTCCGCGAGGTCGAGGCCAACTTCCGCAAACTGGACCGGGATGTCCGCGAACGCATCGCCCTCTGGGAAGGCGGAAAATCGGCCCTGCTCGACGAAATTTTCGGCCGGCGCGACGCCATCACCGACTCCGACCAGGGCCGCAGTTTTCACGCCTTCTGGGATTTCCTCATGTCGTCCTCGCGTCAGGAGGAATTGACGTCGCTGCTGCGGGAAATCCTGGAACATCCGGCCCTGCGTGAAATGGAGCCCGACCCGCGCCTGGCCCGCATCCATTACGACTGGCTCGACGCTGGCGAACACACCCAGCGCACCGTCTCCAGTTTGTCCAAACAACTGCGGCGTTTTCTCGACGACCAGGCCTGGCTCGAAAACCGGCGCATCATGGACCTGCTGCACGGCATCGAGACCCGGGCCATCGCCCTGCGCGAAAACCTTCCCTCCGGCGCGTTTATGGACATCGCCGAAAGTTCGCCCCGTCTGGAACTGCCCATGGAGCGTCCGCTCTACACGCCGCCCTTCAAACCCGATTTGCTGGACAGCGTTCTGGCCGCCAGTGGCGAAGATGTGGACGCCGCCGCCCTCTTTGCGCATCAGAGAGTGGATAAACCGGCGCTGGAGCGCCATATCCGCAAAGCCCTGCAAAACACCGGCCAGGCCAGCCTCGGCGAACTCATCGCCACCCGTCCGCTCCGCCGCGGGCTCGCCGAACTGGTGGTCTATCTCGATCTCGGCGTGCGCGCCTTCACCTGCGTGGTCGATGAAAACGCGACGGAGCGCATCACCTGGCAAACCGAGGACGACCCGCCCCTCACCAAAACCGCAGCCCTTCCCCGGGTGACCTTCCTCAAATGACCGACCCCCACGTTCCCCCCACATCCGATCTCGAACTGTCGCTGGCGCTGATTCCACTGATGAAGGGGGTCGTCACCCGCGAAGAGGATTTGCCCCGCTGGTCCTCGCTGCTCCAGTTGCAGGCGCAGGTGAAATCCTATGTCGCCGTGCTGGGCCTCCAATTGATTCTCGACGAGGCGGAGGGCTACGCCTTTCTGCGCGCCCTTCCCGAAGAAACGGAGGAAGGCGGTCCATCCCGTCTGCCGCGTCTGGTGGCCCGCCGGCAACTCTCGTATCCCGTCAGCCTGCTGCTCGCCCTGCTGCGCAAAAAGCTCATGGAGTTCGACGCCGGGGGCGCGGGCGACACGCGTCTGGTGCTGTCGAAAAGCGAGGTGGTGGATCAGGTTCGCATTTTTCTGCCTGCGGGCAGCAACGAGGCCCGCATCACCGATCAAATTGAAAGCCACCTCAACAAAATCATCGAACTCGGGTTTCTCCGCAAACTCAAATCTCCCGGCGAACCCGCCTACGAGGTCCGCCGCATCCTCAAAGCCTTTGTCGACGCCCAGTGGCTCGCCGACTTCGACGCCCGCCTCGAGGCCTACCGCCGGGAAAGCGCGGGCGGCCCGGACGCGGAGGGGACGGAATAATCTATTCATATTCTATTCACACTTGATTACTTTTGCCTTGAATATATGGTTTTTATATGATTTTATTCTATTCATGGATTCACGCGAAAACAAACTAATTGCGGAGCTTCGCAGGAGGGAACTGGCTTCGGCAACCGAGTTGGCGGAGGCGCTGGAGATCAGTCAACCCACGCTTTCGCGGGCGTTGGCGGCCCTTCCGGTCGCCCATGTGCATCGTGTGGGGGGAGGCCGTTCGGTCCGCTACGCCTGGCGCCGGGAGGTGGCGGGGAGGACCCGGTGGCCCCTCTATCGGCTGGACGAGGCGGGTGACGCCCACCGGGTGGCCACCCTGCATCCCTTGTCGGGGTCCGCCTGGCATCTGGAACTCCACGAGGCGTGGCCGTCCCTTCGATCATCCCTGTTTCCCAACCACGTGTTCCCCGACTGGCCCTGGTTCCTGGACGACCTGCGACCGCGGGGCTTCCTCGGACGTTTGTTTGCCAGAACCTGCGCGGATCTTCTGGCATTGCCGCGGGACCCCCGCGATTGGTCGGCGGAACACACCCTCCGCGCCCTCGCACGCTTCGGGGCGGAGCTGCCGGGCGCATGGATTCTTGGGGAGGACATGCTCGCGGCCGCCAGGACCGCCCCTCCGGGCGATGCCCCGGCCTCCCTGTCTTCCGAACTCCTGCTCGCCCAGGCGGAGGATGTGCTGGAGGGCCGATGGCCGGGTTCCTCCGCCGCCGGGGAGCAGCCCAAATTCACGTTGGAACTGCGGAGTCCGACCGGGAATTCCCGGTCCCTCCTGGTCAAATTCTCGGGGGATCGCTCCGATCCCGTCCAGACCCGCTGGGCGGATCTTCTCCGCGCGGAACACCTCGCCAACGGCATTCTGCGCAGCGCCGGGATTCCCGCCGCCGACACCTCCCTTCACGAAGCCGGAAACCGATTGTTTCTGGTGGGAGAGCGTTTCGACCGCACGCCCGCTTGCGGACGCCGCGCCCTGGTCTCCCTGCACGCGCTCAACGCCGCCTTTGGGGATGTGAACCGAAGCTGGCTGGCCAGCGCGGAGGATTTGCGCGCGCAGGGCTGGCTGGACGCTGCGGCCGCCGGAGACCTGGCCCTGGCCTGGGCCTTTGGCCGACGGATCGGCAACACGGACATGCACGACGGCAATTTCTCGTTTTTCCTCTCCCCGCAGCGCCCGTTGCGCCCCGCGCCCGTGTACGACATGACCCCCATGGCACTCGCGCCCCGTCCGGACGGCAGCCTGCCCGGGCAACGGCCCCTCCTCCCTCCTCCGCCCCCGGAGCAGAACCAGCTCCACGCGGCGGCGGAAGCCCTGGCCCTGCGTTTTCGGGAACAGGTGGCCGGCGATCCCGCCTTCTCCCCGTCGTTCCAGCAGGCCTTTGCTTGAACCTCCACGCGGTCCCCATCTCCAAAGGCCGGGAACCCT
>CAZCFM010000084.1:0-10979 GCA_964497855.1 uncultured Verrucomicrobiota bacterium
GAAAACAAAACAGGCCTTCAGTCTGATTGAAGTGTTGGTGGCGGTGGCGCTGCTGACGATCGTTCTGCTGCTGGTGTTCCGGGGTTTTGTGGCGGTGTCGAACACCGTCACCATCGGCCATCGGGCCAGCCAGGTGCAGCGCACGCTCGAAAATGCGAGGAGGGTCATGCAAGAGGATTTTTCGATGATGGTGTTGCATCCCCGTTGGCCGATTCTCGCCTCCACGGGCGGAGAGGACGGACCCGACTTGGCCTTTTTGCGTTATCGTCCGGGTCGGGAGGGTGAAACCGAAACCGAATGGGTGCAGTATTGGCGCGTCCCTCATCCGGACACGGCAAAGACCAATGTCACGCAGTGGGTGCGCTACGCTGGGCCGGCGGATAACAGACATGACATTCAACGCCCGGACTGGTGGGCGCAGGTGAATACCAATGTGTTGAGCGGTGAAATTCTGCTTGATGTCCTGCTGACGGCGGAGATTCAGGTGCGCCTCGAATCTGGCGCGATCTGGAGCGACGGTTGGAGCGGAGAACGCCCGGCAACGTTGGATGTGAGGCTCGCCGCAACAATCGATCCGCTTCCGTCGTCGGCAAGCAGCGATGGGGAATGGTTGCAGCGGGTTCGACTGAATGACGGGGGTTGGATACACTTCCGCACACAGCCTTCGTTCGACCCCGGACCTGTGGGGGATTTATGATGTCGAAGCGCAGCGGTTCAGCTCTTGTCATCGTTCTGCTCCTGCTCGTTCTCCTGCTGGGGCTGACGCTTTATTATCTCGCCATGGTGCGCCTGGAGGGTCAGACCACGGATGCGGGCGCGGCGCGGCGTCTGGTGTCCCAGGACTTCGGTACGGCCCTCGCCGAAGCACAGCAGCAGATTCGCGAGTCGATGGAGGATCGGCCCTACGTGACGACGAACGCATTGGGGGGCTGGGTTTCGAAGGGGAGTGGAGCCGTCTCCAATTTTGTTGGGCTCAGTACCGCCGAAGACCTTGGATGGCCCATCGAACTTCGAGGGAATGTGGAGGAAAGCCTTTTCGCGCTTGCATCCAACGCCGAGGAGATTCTCGTCGGCGACACCGATGGCATCCACACGGCCGTCGCGTGGGTGGCGGTGGATTTAAGCGGACTGCTCGATCCCAATGCGTTGGACGGTCTGGTGACCCGCGATCTTAATTACGACCCCGCCCAACACACCAATCGCGTCTACCTCAGCGCCCGCGAATTTGCCCTCGTCAACAGCAACGCCGTTCCCGTGTTCGTGCCCGGCGCCTTCAGTCGCGACCGCGGCTGGTATGATGAGGTTGCGCACACCTGGAGGACCAACAGTGTCGTTGGGGCCACTACGCTTTCGATGAACCCGCTGGAGTGGACGCAGGCGCAGGCCCTGGCGGTGTTCACGGAGCTGTATCCTCAATACAGTGCCGATTTGTTGAGTGATTTAACCAACGCGTTCCTCGATTTCTGCAACGGAAAGGAAGTTCCGACCGATCCCCTCGGCATCACCGCCGTGCCCGTGCCAATGTTTAATGAAGTCTGGGCAAAAGTAATCGTGGAGAACGACGGAGACCGGGTGACTCTTATAATCACCCTCACGCTTGAAATCTGGCGTCCCTACCCCGGAAATGACAGTAGCAGGTCCTATCGGGTCCCCAAAACGCCTGCCATTGTTTCCCCCGTCTCAATCCCATCGGGAGACTCAGTCTCTGGCTGGGAATTTAAAGCGCCCATCGGAAATGTCAGTCAAGCGTTTCAATCTCTGGTGGTGACCTTTCCTCCCCGCGAGTTGCCTGGGTTGACGGCTGGGAGTTCTCTCGACTTTCAGGTTGATCTGAGTGGGCTGACTCTGGAGCAGGTGGTGGATGAAGTGCCCGGAGAAGAGAGTAATCCACCTCCGGTGTTTCCGGTGGTCGACCAGATTCCATCAGGCCTACTCCTTGACTTTAAACTAATTGTACCGGAAGTTGGTGCGATTCCTCAGGAATGGGAGTTTGGCCTGGAAGTGACGGATCCCCGGATAAATCATTTGATTGTTGAATGGAAACAATCCACTGCAAAAACGCCCAATTCCATCAACGCCGCCGCGCTGGCCCTGTCCGATCGGGACGGTTTTGCCTGCTGGACGCCGGCGGGTCGCAGCAACGAGTGGCAGGCGGCGTGGATTGGATTTCTGCCCCTGCCGGACCCCTGGAAAAGTGTTGATTTATTTGATGAAGATGGGGCCTGGTGGCTGAAACACACGCGCGACAGCGGCACGGAATTCGGCAAATGGAAACGGGGTCTGGTGAATCCCAACAGTCTATACGTGGATGCGCTCAGCGCCGTTTGGGTCGATGCCCCCAACGAGCAATGGCCCGGGGAAGCGGAAGCGCCACGACTCACAACCTTGGAGGCCCGTGCGGTGGCGGTAGGACTCATTGAAGGAGAGGGCACCGTGCATCGGGGAGAGTGGGCCCGTTATTTGGGTACGTTTCTCACGCCCGAAACGGACAGGGGGCTGCACGCCGAAGAATCACTGGTCCGCCATGCGCTGTCCCGCCTGGAGTCCGCGCAGCAATTGGTTGGAATTGTGCTGTTGGTGGAGCGCCGGGCCCCGGGCGGGCGCGTGTTGGCGCGGCGCCGGGAAGCGCTCATTTGGTGGCGTGATCCCTATGGCAATCCGGCAATTCCAGGGGAGGGGCGTATTCTTTGGCGCAGTCCCTTGCCAAACCCCGCAGAAAGCCCCTGAACACGACTTGAAAAAAGTTTAGCGATTCCTTGCATTAGATGATTGACCTTTGTGGAATCTTTACACTAGATTCAGCCCCACCTTATGACCCCCTTCTTCACGCAACCCCAGGGATGACCATGCAACAAGCCCCCAGCCGTCTGTCCGTTCTGATCGTATCGCTTTTTGCCGGAGCTTGGGTCTCCGCCCAGGCCCCTGTCGCCCCCCCCACCGCCGCCTCCCTCATCAACATCCGGAACGTGCAAGCGACATCCGTCAAGTCGCCGGAGTACAGTGTGAGTGTCAGTGGAATGTCCACTAAGCGTGACGGACGCCAGAACTGGATGATGGTCTCGGCGGAATACGACATCCTGCCTCCCTGGACGGACGAGGTTACGTTCACTTTTTACGTGGTGCTGGAAGCCAAAGCAGGCGACCTCAAAGCGCGTTCTGAGCTCAAAAACATGTTCACGGGCACCGTGACCTACATGAATGTAAAACGTGGCCGCCACATGGCCACCATGTTCCTCGACCCGAACACCTTTGAGCGGTATGGGCGCCCCATCGCCGTGTCCGTGGTGGTCAACGTGGAAGGTCAGGCCGCTGGAGGCGACGCCAATCCCACTACCCAAACCGCCTGGTGGACAACCCAAACCCCAATTGCCATCCCTCTTCTGCGCCGGGACGAATCGCCTTTCCGTTTTGTGGAAATTGAAGCCCACAATACCATCAAGCTCTGATCCCCCGCAGGATACCCCATGTCCAAACGCATCCTCACCCTTGATGTTGGCGCAAGCACCGTTAAGCTTGCCGAGTTTCACCTCGCCAAAGACCACACCCTGGAGCTGGTCAATTACGGAATCCGCCCGGTCGGGCTGGATCCGTCGGATGAAGGCAACCGGATGGTCTACACCGGGGCCGCGTTGGACGAACTGGTGCGGGAAATGCGCATCAAGCCGGGACCCGTGCTGCTCTCCATCTCCGGCATGCACGTCTTTTCCCGCTACGTGAAACTTCCGCCGGTGTCCGGGGACAAAATTGCCCAGGTGGTCGATTACGAAGCGAAACAGAACATCCCCAACCTGTCGGAAGTGGTTTGGGACCGCCAGATTCTGCCCGGTTCGGGGGGCGAAATGGACGTCCTGCTTGCGGCCGTCAAACAGGAAGTCGTCGAAAACCTCGCCGAGACCGTCCACAACAGCGGTCTTGAAACCGAACTGGTGGACGTCTCCATCGCCGCCCTCTACAATGCCTACCGCGCCTCCTACCCGGAAGCGGAGGGCTGCACGCTCATCCTCGACATGGGAGCCAAAACCTCCAATGTTCTCTTTGCGGAAGGGGAGCGCCTCTGGAGCCGCAGTTTCCCGGTGTCCGGCAACTCCATCACCCAGTCCATCGTCAACGATTTCAAAATCAGCTTCGGCGAGGCCGAACAACTGAAAGAACAGGTCTCCATGGTCGCCCTCGGCGGGGCCTATGAACCGCTGGAAGACCCGCAGGCCGACCAGGTGTCCAAGTGCATCCGCGGATCGATGACCCGTCTGCACGCGGAAATCATGCGTTCGATCAACACCTACCGCAGCCAGCAGAACGGTTCGCCACCTTCGCGCATTCTCCTCACCGGCGGCAGTTCGGTGATGACCTATCTGGATGTGTTCCTGACCGAAAAGCTGAATGTCGAGGTGGAATATTTTAATCCTCTCCAGTCCATTCGGATAGGACCGGGTGTCGATGCCGACCGGATTGCCGGCGACTGGCATTTGCTCGCCGAACTGGTGGGTCTCGCCCAACGCAAAGCCGGTTCCGCCCCGGTGCAGATGAATCTTCTGCCCCCTTCGATTGTCCGCGAACGCAACTTCCGCAATAAACAAGGCGTGTTGGCCGCCAGTTTCCTTCTGATTACCGCCATGATTGGTGTTTGGGCCTGGGCTGCGGACAGCAAAGCCCGCCAACTGGAAAAAGTCAGGGACGTGCAGCAGGGCACCGTCACCGAACTCAACAACTGGAACAACCAGATTCAGGGGCTGCAACGGCAGTTTAAATCGGTTGAAGATGATGTGATCGGCTACGGTGACGTGGCTTCTTCCCGCTCGATCTGGATGGAAATCCTGGCCGATCTCCGCAAGACCCTTCCCAAAGGCGTGTGGATCACACAAATTATCCCCGATGAAAAAGAACCCACCCGGAAGTTTTTGCTGACGGGATCTTTTTTCAAGGATGATGTCCACACCGACCTGAAAAATCCCGACAACAGTCCGATCTTCCAGTTTCAGGAAGATTTGAAAAAGTCCCGCTTTTTTGGAGCCGAAACCAAACTGTCCCGAAGTCCCACCGACCTTGCGCCTGGCCCCGCCGCCGATCCCCGCCGCAGTGTGTCGAACTTTCAGATGGAACTCGTGTTGAAGGAGCCCCTTTCCCTATGAACTGGAAACGTTACCGCATCTTAATCGTCACCGGAGGCGTCAGCCTTCTGGCCTCGGGTCTTCTTGGCTTTTGGATGATGAAATCCAATGGACGGAATTCAGAGCTGGAACAGGAGCTGCAAAATCTGGATTCAGAAATCAGCCGCCTGACTTCCCAGAAAATCTATCCCTCCCGCCAGGGCTTTGAAGCCCTCAAAGCCGCACAGGCCAATGTCGCCACCCGCCGCGATGAATTCGCGACGGTCATTTCCGCCGGACAGTTGCCGGTTCCACCCATGATGAGTGCGCGCTTCGGCGACTACGCGAAACGCATGGTCGAACAGCTCCGGACCCGTGCCGCAGCCTCCAAAAAAGGGGGCGAACAGGGTGTCGTTCTCGCTGATCCCCAGTTTGGACTCAAGTCCTATTTGGAAGGAGCCGTGCCGGAAGCCGGGGAAATCCCGGACCTGATGGTTCGTTTGGAACTGGTGAACTACCTCTCGCAACTGCTTTTTGATGCCGGAATCAGTGAATTAATTTCCATTGAAGCAAACAAAGCCACTGCTGTCGCTGCGCCGACAGATCCCAGCATGGCTTTCCCGGGCATCGGCAGCCCAGCGTTGCCCCCGACAGCAGCTGGCCGCAGCGCTAAGCCTGTTGATCCAAGAGCCATTGAACAGATTCAAAAAGAACGGCTTTTTGAAGCGGTTTCCTTTACCCTCCGTTTCCGCGTCTACGAGGATCATCTTTGGGAGATCATTAATCGACTCGCTTCCGATCCAAATCAGATTGTCTTGCGCAGCATTGAAACCGCCAACGGCAACGTAACGCTCTGGCCAGCCTATCTCAAACCGGGACGCACGGCGGATACGCGTGCGGCTGCTGCGGCTGTGACCGCGCCCCGACGTGGCAACAACCGCCTGGACGAGCTGTTGGGAATGGTTGAAGGCCTCGGTGCCGGAGAGACCGCAACGGAAACCCCCGCGCTGCTTCCCGGTCTTTCCGCCCGCAGACAGCTCACCACGGGCGGAGAACTGATCTCCGTCGTGTTGGAACTCACCCTTTACCGCCTCAAAGCCCCCACCCCCCCCGCAACGTAAGGTACACGACATGGGCTTCCTCCAAAAACACGCCGAGAAGGTTCTCTTTGCCGCCCTGCTGGTCGGTTTGGTCGCATCTATTTTCCTGGTTCTCCAGATGTCGTCGCCGTCGATCGGCAACACGGGCCGGCCGCCCCCCTCTGCGGCTCTCCCCAAGTATACAGCCGGCATTGATTCGCTCCTGGCCTCCATTTCCGGCACGCCTCCCAGCCTTGCCGTGGTGACCAATTCGTTTACGTCTTCCTCGCGGAAAGTCTGCATCAATCCCGATGACCAGAGTCTCATCCCCTTGGACGCTACGGTATGCCCCTTTTGTGGTTTCAAGCAAGTGGTGGACACAAGCAAAATTGACACAGACAAGGGTGGCATCCCGGACGATGATGAACGGCTTTGGGGCATGAATCCCAACGACGCCAGCGACGAAATGCAGGACCAGGACAAGGACGGGTTCCCCGCCCTCTACGAATACCAGCACGGAACCAGTGACATTGATCCGAACAATCATCCTCCGCTGATCACCTTCCTTCGCCTGGACAACGTGATCGAAAAACGCATGTTGCTGGAATTGCGGGGAACGGCTCGTTTGTCGGATACCGCCTACACTCTTCAGCTTTTCTGGCAATACCCCGGGGAAACGCAGTGGGAATCCGCCTACGTGCGCACCGGAACTACCTTTGGACGCACGAAAGAATTTCTTGCCGAAAAATTCACCGAAAAACGCGTGCTCAAGGATACCCGCTACGTCGATGAGTCCTTTGCGACGATCCGCAGCGGTCGTCATGAGCTGCAACTTCGCCTCGATAAAGAAGGCCGCCAGGGCAGCATCGTCGAAAGCACCGCCACGCTCAAGCTGATCTTTGGCCCCACGTGGACGCAGGAGGTTCGTATGGGTCAGGCCTTTGAATTGGATAAGATTTCCTACAAGGTCATTGACATCCGCCGAGACGCTGTCGTAATACAATCCGGCACCTCCGAGCCGATCACAGTGACAGCACCCACTGCAGAGGAACTGGAGGCGCTGAAACCCCCGGTCACGACACCCGATCCGGGAACGGCACCCGAAGACCTTGGTTTTGATCCAGCAACTTTACAACAAATTATAAACCAGGGTCGTTAAGCCCCGTTTTGTACCTTACCCCAAACCTACCTAACCCGAGTGAAGAGAGTGAAGGAGATGTTCCTTATGAATGGAAACCGGAAGATGAAATGGTCTGCCTGCTGCTGTGCACTGGTATTGACATCAGGCGTTGCCCATGCCCAAGGGGGGGACCCCTTTGACGCTTTACTGGGAGGAGGCGCAGCTGCCCCGGCCGAACCCGCCGTTGAAGCTCCTGCCGCCCCCGTCGCCCCTGCAACCGATCTTGGATTTTCGGCCCCCGCGTCTGCCCTTCCTGCCAATCCGCAGGATGTCACGGAAGAACAGCGCGAACAAGAATCCGCCGTTCTGAGTGTCCAGGAGCGTGTTCGATTGGAGGCCGATGAAAAACTGGCCGCCAAAGCCATGCAGGATGCCAAACAGGCCATGATCAACAACCAGTGGGCCATTGCCATCGGCAAGTTTGACGAGGCGCTGACCAAACTCAAAGACATTCCCAAACACCGTCCCGCCATCCAGGAGGCTCGTCGTCTCAAATCCGATGCCTATGTGGAAATGGCCCGTACACAGTATGACCGCCGTCGGGAAGGGGGCGATATTGCCCAGGCCTATGAATTCCTCCTGAAGGCGGCTGAATCCTTTGAAGGAAACGAGCGCATTGCTCCCCTCAAGGCGAATCTGGATCTTCACATGAAACGTGTGGAGGACGGACGTGAGCGTCTGCCGATTGAAAAAGAGCCGAAATACGCCAACGCCAAGGCTGAAATTGCCAAACTCATGCTCCGTGGACGCAAGGAGCTGGATCTAGGCGACTTTATCCAGGCCGAAAAGACCTTCGAACAGGTTCTGGCGTTTGACCGCCACAATATCGATGCTCTCCGTTTTCTGGAGCGCGTGGCTGAAAAGCGCTGGGAGGCAAACCGTGTTGAACGCAAAGCATCCGTGATGAAACAAATGGCGGATGGCGAGGAGCGCTGGCTTCAGCCGCGGAGCGTGGATCAATCTGGTCAGCAGCAGATTCTCAGCAGCAACACTGAAGCCACCACACGCGAAGACTCTGCCCTGGAAAAGAAACTCAGCCAGATCATGATCCGTGAAATCCGTTTTCAACGCGCGGATATTTCAGACGTGATTGATTACCTGGTTCAGGCCAGCCGCGAATCCGACCCCGATGGGATTGGAGTCAACATCATTTATATGGATCCCAATCAGGGCGGCGGCGGTGCTGCGGCTCCAGCGGCTCCAGCGGCCGGGAGTCCCTTTGATTTTGGTGCGCCGCCTGCACCCGCGCCCGCCATGGGCGGCACGAGCGCGATTCCCCCCATCACCTTGGAACTCCGCAATGTTACCTTGTTGGATGCACTCAAATTCGTCACCGACCTTTCGGGCCTCTACTATCGCGTAGAACGGAATGTTGTATTGATTGAACGTGAAGGCACAGGCCGCATGATCACCCGTTTCTATCCCGTCGATCCGGCCCGTTGGCAACAGGTTGCGGGTGCGCTCAGCCCCCGCAGTTTTGGCGGCGGCGCAGCTGCCGGTGGTGGAGATCCCTTTGGAGGGGCCGCTGCGGATCCCTTCGGCGGTGGCGGAGCCGCAGCTCCAGCCGGTACGCCCGACATGAAGGAGATCTTCACACGCTTCGGCATGCGCTTCCCCGCAGATGCCCAGATTGCCTTCGAACCGCTCATTTCCCAGTTGGTGGTCACCCTGACCCCCGACCAGTTCCCGCAGTTCGAGGAAATCCTTGCCAAAATCAACGTGGCCCCCCGCCAGGTTGAAATCGAGGCCCGTTTTGTCGAAGTCCTGCAGCGCGATTTGGAACAGCTCGGATTCGAGTGGATTCTGAATGACGATGCTGAACTTCTCGTGCGGAGCGGTCCGGGTCCCGTGGCTAGCCGGGAACGCATCCAGATTGACCGCAACACCAGCGGTTTGACCAGCGGTCTGCGTTTCTTCAACTTTGACGGTGTTTCCAACTCCACCGCACCTGTTTCCCGCGGCGGTAGCTCTCAAAACTTCCTCGGGGACATCCTCTCCGCCCGCGGTGTTCTGACCAACCCCGAGCTTCAGCTCGTGGTTCAGGCCCTCGATCAGAAGGGGAACTCCGACCTCCTCTCCGCTCCCCGCGTCACCACCATCAACGGTGTGAATGCCATTATCCAAGTGGTGAATGAAATCATATACCCAACGGAATTTGATGTCACCGAAAACGACATTCAAGTCCAGGGTGGAGGGGGCACCGCAGACGACCCCAGCCAGCCCGTTTTCATCCCCCCAACGGTTATTCCGGGTGGATTTGAAACCCGCGAAGTCGGTGTGATCCTGAACGTCACCCCCACCGTCAACCCCGACAACTATACCATCAACCTGGTGATGCTGCCGGAAATTGCCGAACTCGTGGACTGGATTCAGTACGGCACCCAGGTGCCCGTAGGTGACCAAATCTACACGGTCAACATGCCCCAGCCTGTGTTCGCTTCCCGCAACATCACGACCTCCATGATCGTGTGGGACGGCCACACCGTGGTCATGGGCGGTCTGATCCGCGAAGACCTGGTGACCTTCAAGGACAAGGTTCCGCTGCTCGGCGATATCCCCCTGATTGGACGCCTGTTCCGCAGCGAAGGCCGCAAGTCGGAGAAACGCAACCTGCTGATCTTCGTCACAGCTCGTCTTGTTGACCCGGCTGGCAATTCGCAGAATGCGGAAACCCGCAATCAGGCTCGGACCAACACGGGTCTGACCCCCTCCGGCGGAACGGTAACGACACCCTGATCGACACCAACCCCCTTGGAAACAGCGCTGCGAGCCTTCGTTTGCGCTGTTTCTTTTTTCCATGATTCGTTTTTCTGCATCTCAATGGTGGCTGGCGGTTTTGACCGGACTTGTTCTCTGGAGCACAGCCCTCTTGGTGCGTCGTGAAGTCCTTGCACAGCAGACGCGGACGGTGGAAGGAGAAGTCCCCTTTCTTCTGGAATCGGCCCTGCAGTTCCGCATGACGCGTTTGGTCGCGGAGGGGCAGGGGCTTCCCCAGGTAGAACCCTCTGTGCAATACCCGGAGGGTGTCGAAACCCGCAAGACCTACAGCATCGGGGCGGAGTACATCTATACATTTTTTGCCCGGATGCTTCCGGGCACCTGGAGCTTGGTTTCCCGCGTGCGCTGGGTTTCCGCCGGGCTGTTTAGTTTGACGATTCCACTTGCCGCACTCTGGGCGGGGCTGCGTTATCGGTCGTGGTTGGCCGCGTGGTGCGCTGGGCTGCTCCTGGCGGTCAGTCCCGCCTTTGTCGTGCGCTCTACGGGGCTGGAGCTGTCCCGCGAAAACCTGGCCTTCCCCTTCATCGCGGCCTTTTTGGTGTTTGAATGCCTGTCCACCCGCTCGGAAGAGATCCGCCGCCGCTGGATGCACGCCGCTTGTGCCGCCACCAGTCTCGCACTGGCCCAAGTGTTCTGGGATATGAGCCAGTACATGATCGGTTTGTGGATCGTACTCGAATGGATACGGGTGGCACGGGGAGGCAGAAAGGGAGTGACGAATGACGAGTGTCGAATGACGAATGAGATGTCCCGTCCAGATTCTCAACAATCGTCACTCGTCACTCGACATTCGACACTCGTCACTCGTCACTCGTCATTCTTCACTCGCCACTCCGCACTTCCTCTCTCCCTCTC
>CAZCFM010000084.1:11079-16715 GCA_964497855.1 uncultured Verrucomicrobiota bacterium
TCACTCGTCACTCGTCATTCTTCACTCGCCACTCCGCACTTCCTCTCTCCCTCTCCCTCGCCCTGACGCTTGCCGGGCTGTTGAACCCCTATCTCCGCTCCAAAGGTTTTCTGTTCTCCCCGCTGATGGCGCTGGTGCTGGCCCGGGTGCTGTTCCTGTTTGTTCCCGCGAAGCTGGACGGGCGTTTCCGCTGGGCGTCGGCTGCCCTGTTTTTCCTGCTCTGGCAGGCTTTGGGTGGCCTGTTTGTGGTCAATTACAGCCATTTTGGCGAACTGCTTTGGGCGAAGCTCCGCTTTCTGAATGTCAAACCGGAAGACCCGGGACTGTTGACCTACATTCAGCGCATCATGTGGACCCCCGCGTTGAATTCTTCGACATGGGAATTGACAAAAGCCTATTTCCCGATCACGTTGTGGGCCTTGCTCGCAGCCATCGCTGGCTTGCAGTGGACAAAGCGCCGCGCGGAGGGCGCGGATTCATCGGACGTTTTTTACGCTGCAGTCACCTTTCCCCTGTACATCCTCTTTTTCCGTTTTCACGTTTTTTTGATTCTGTTTGCGGCGGGATGTATCGGCGGGGCCCTGGCGAGACTCTTCCGTCAGCCGCGTTCCACGTTGCGCACGGTGTTTGCTGTTTTGTCACTGGTCTTTTTGACCGGGGTGGAAGCCTTCCACCTCTTGTTCTTTGAACCCGCCGAAGCCAAGGCCCTCCGGGCCCAGTATGACACTCGACTGAATGCTCTCCGCAGCATGGGCTTCGACGTTCCAGATTACATCGGCAACCGCTGGGGCCGTCCGGGTCCTGGCTATAACGCCGTGTCGCAACTGACCGAAGAGCTGAAGGCTCTCGCCGCCACGGAACCCGGTCCGGTGCTTGCCGGCTTCGGCATCAGCGGCAACATTCTCGCCGACGCCGGACTGCCTATTCTGCTTCACCCGAAGTTTGAAACCCCCGGCATCCGCGAGCGTGTGCGACAGTTCTACGAGCAGTTGTTTCTCCGCAGCGAGAAAGAAATGCGCGATTGGGCCCTGACCTTCCTGCCCCGGGACGAAAACGCACCCAAGGCGTTTTATTACGTGCATGGTCTTGGCAGTCTGGCCGGGGGCGACACGCGGGAATCTCCCCGCTACATGGTCGATGCCCTGGTCCCTCCGCCTCATGCCGCCGTGCATGTGCTGGAAAACCAACCCCGCAATGCCGTGTGGTTCCGTCCCGTGGGCGGAAACGACAAATTCCGGATTTTCCGGATCGTCACGGCTGAAGACCTGCGCATGGCCGATGAATTTGTGGAACAAGGCCGCCGCGCTCTCGAGCGCGGAGACCTGGAAACCGCCCGTTCCCGGGCGCGCCGGGCCTTGCTCTACCACTGGAAACACGAGCCCGCCCAGCAACTGCTGAGCCGCATTGGCTGGCGGGACTGATCCCTGTTTTGTACATGTTTGAATCCTTTTTGTGAAAGAGTATTGATTCCTATGACCCTTCGTGTCGGCTTGACCGGCGGCATTGCCTGTGGCAAAAGCGTTGTTGAAAAACGATTGCTGGAGCACGGGGTGCCCGTACTTGACACCGACCGCGTGGCTCACGAGCTGCTGCGGCCCCCTACTGAAACCTTCCGCCGCGTGGTGGAGCGTTTCGGCACGGGTGTGTTGTTGGAGGACGGGCAGTTGGATCGACCCGCGCTCGGACGGATTGTGTTTGCCGACCCCGCCGCGCGGGAGGACTTGAACCGCCTGGTTCATCCCGACGTAGGACAGCGCTGGCGGGCCTGGTTGCGTGAGCAACACGGACCGCTGGCCGTCGTGTCCATCCCGCTCCTTTACGAGTGCGGACTGGAATCCGAATTTGATGGCGTGCTCTGTGTGGGCGCGCCGCAGAATGTAATGATCGAGCGCCTGCTGCGCCGGGGTCTGACCCCGGAACAGGCGGCGCAACGAATCCACGCCCAGTGGCCCGTGGACCGTAAAATGGAAAGAGCCACCTGGACCATGACCAACGCCGGAAGCCTCGAGGATCTGCACACGCAGGTCGATACGTGGCTGCGGCAGAACCTCGCGCAGGAAACCTGAAGTATGTCAGACGAAAACATCCCCCCCTCCGAATCAACGGACAACAGCGATTTGCCAACCCCCCGTACGCGCCGCCGCACGGTCCGCAAGACGACGACCCGGAAGTCAGCCGCGAAGGTCGAAAGCCCTTCCGAACCCGCCCCCGCACAGATTCTGGACGCTCCGCCTCCTCCACCGCCACCACCACCGCCTCCTCCGCCCCCGGCACCTCGCCCGGTGCTGGAAGCCCCTCATGTCGTGGAACGAACGGACAACCGTTCGGAAACGCCCAACGATGAAGGCCGTTCCGAAGGGGAGGGGGACGGTGAATCCCGCGATTTCCGCCACCCGCGTTTTGTCCGGGGCGAACGTCCCGAGCGGACTGAGCGTCCCGAGCGTGTGGACCGCGGGGACCGCGATGAGGCGGCCCTGGCCCGCCGCCGCCGCCGTCGGGGCCGCACCACGCTTCTGCCTCCTACGGCGGGACGTCCCGAGCGTGAGTTCGCGCGTGTGCCGCATCGCGGGGTTGCCGGAACCGAGGATTTCGGATTCGAGCACGCTCCCAAAGACGGGCCCCGCATGAAGCTGTACGAGGTGCAGGCGCTGCCGATTCCGGCCCTCGTGCAAAAAGCCCAGGAAATGGGCATTCCCGATCCCGCCGCGTTGCGCAGAAGCGACCTGATCCGCGAACTTGTGTTCGCCAATGCCCGGATGAACGGGGCCGTCATGGCCCGTGGCGTCATGGAAGTGATGCAGGACGGCTACGGGTTCCTCCGCTCGCCGGTTTACACCTTCATGCCCAGCAACGAAGACGTCATGGTCCCGCCCCCGCTGCTGCGCCGCCTCGGTTTGCGCGGCGGGGACGAGGTCGAGTGCGAACTCCGCTCCCCCAAGCCCAAAGAGCGTTTTTTCGGCATGGGCCGCATCGAAATGCTCAACGGCGAGCCGCCCGCTGCGCTGCAGAGGGCTGTGACGCCCTTTGACATGTTGACGCCGGTGTTTCCGCAGAAACGCCTGGTGCTGGAACGCATCGAAAACCCCTCGTTGGCCATGCGCGTGATCGATTTGGTCGCACCACTTGGCAAAGGCCAGCGTGGGCTGATCGTTGCCCCGCCCCGCTGTGGCACCACCACACTCCTGAAGGACATCGCCGCCTCCATCATCGCGAATTCGCCGGAAACGGCGCTGTATATTCTGCTGATCGATGCCCTTCCCGAGGATGTCACGGACCTGCAGCGCAGCACCAAGGCGCAGGTGATTCGTTCCACCTGCGATGAAGCGCCGGAACGTCATTTTCAGGTTGCGGAGTTTGTCCTGGAAATGGCCCGCCGCAAAGTGGAACTCGGCAAAGACGTGGTCATTCTGCTCGACAGCCTCACGCGTCTGGCCCGTGCAGGCGGCGGTCCGCAGGCGGCGAGTGCCCGAGCGCCGTCTGCGGCGTCCGAGGCCACGGCCCTGCAAAAAGCCAAACGCTTTTTCGCTTCGGCCCGCAGCATCGAAAACGGCGGCAGTTTGACGCTGCTGGCGACGCTGCAGGTTGACGGAGGAACGCCGGGCGACACGGAGATCTACGAGACCTTCAAAGCCCTGTGCAATCTTGAAATCGTTCTGGATCGCGCACTGGTGGATAAACGGATTTTCCCGGCCATCCAGCTCGCCAAATCCGGAACCCGCCGCGAGGAACTTATCCTCCATCCCGAAGAATTGCAGCGCGTCGTGGCCCTGCGCAAAGTGCTCAACGGCCAAACCCCGCAGGAAGCCATGGAGGTTCTCATGGGACGTCTGAAGAAAACCCGGACCAATCCGGAATTTCTTCTGACCCTGCAGAGCACCTGAAAGCTTGCATCTCCCGCACAAAACGCTTGAATAGGCATATGTCCGCCCGTTTGGAAACCACCCGCCTTTCCGCCTGGCTCCCCTGGAGCCTGGCCTTTGCCGTGTCCATCGTGGCGCACGTGGGTGTTTTCCGTTTAAATCCGGACCTCATGATCGGACAGCCCCCGCTCCGCCCTTCCACACGGACGGCCGCGTTGCTCCCCGCAACCCAGATGGAGGAATTGCGCATCCGCGAAATTCAGCAGGAACTGCCGCGGCTGCTGGATGCCTTTCCTCAGGCGGACCGTCCCGGCGAACTCAATCCTTCCCCTCTGGAAATTCCCGCGGCGGGCGAGATCCCCTCCGCCTTGCTGACGACGGAGCTGCCGAAGCCCCAGCAGGAAATGGCGTCGCTTCCGCCTTCGGAGCGAGCTCCTGAACTGGCAGAACCTCCGAGCGACTGGCAACCCCGCACGGAGGTGCTTGCCATCACAGATCAACGCGTGACCGAAACGCTGGACTTTCTGCCAAAAGTGATCGCCGCCGACGAAAAAAGCCCTCTTCCCGGGCCAGACATTCGACTGCCCAGCGAACAACCTCCTTCCCCCGCCGAAGCGGGACGCATGGCCTTTGCCCCCGCTCCCGCACCCGCTTTCGCCGCTGCGGGTCAGGGCGGAGATGTCGGACTGCCCGGCTTGCCGGATCTGCTTCTGCCCGGCCTGGGCGGAACGATGGCGCTTCCCGAGACCTTCACGCCGGCGCTGGAGCAGCTTCCGGACGAAAAACCGGAAAGCATCACCCGCATGGAGGCCGTGGAAACGCTTCTGCGCATTGACACCCGCAGCTACGTCGATCCCGCGCAACCCGCGTATCGCTACTTCAAACTTCAAATCATGCGCGATGGCATTGAGGCGCTTCCCGTGCTGCCCCGCGACGTCGTTTTTCTGGTCGATGCCTCCGCCAGCATGACGCAGGAAAAAGTGGACATGGCCGTGCAGGGCGTTCGGGATTCGTTGGAAACCCTCAGTCCGGAGGATCATTTCAACGTCCTCATTTTCCGTGAGCGAGTCGAGCTCTGGTCCCCGGCCTCGATGCCTGCGGACACCGTGCGCAAAGCGGGCGCGCGCACCTTTCTTTCGAACGTCGGCGCCTACGGACGCACCGATGTGTTTGCGTCTCTGGAGACGCTGCGCAGCCTCGATACCCGTCCGGAACGCCCGATGATCGGGGTTTTGGTTACCGACGGAGTCCCCACGCAGGGAGTGACGGATACGCATGAGATTCTGGAACGCTTCACGCGGGCCAACGACGGGGTGATTTCGGTGTTCGGGGTTGGATCCGGACGCCGGGTCAACCGCCTCCTGTTGGATTTTCTGGGTTTCCGGAATCGTGGGGATGTGCGGGTGGTGGACCGCAACCGGGATTTGCCGCAGGCGGTCGTCCGTCTTTCCGAGCAAGTCGCCCGACCGGTATTGAGCCATCTGGCCTACCGCTTCACCGAAACTCCCGGACTCGAGGTGTATCCCCGCCGATTGTCCCACCTGTACCTGGACCATCCCTTGATTCTGTTGGGCCGTGTGCCGGTGGAACAGAAAGAAGTGGCGTTTCAAATGATTGGTCGCTCC
Source organism: uncultured Verrucomicrobiota bacterium (assembly GCA_964497855.1). Lineage (GTDB taxonomy): Bacteria > Verrucomicrobiota > Kiritimatiellia > SS1-B-03-39 > UBA6053 > CAYLNG01. Next base: position 16,565 of record CAZCFM010000084.1, read on the forward strand.
CTGCGCGGTGAACACGACCTTGTTTTCCGTGTCAATCTCGACGAAGCACCCCCCGCCGGGGCTTCCCTGCGGCGGGAATGGGCCTGGCAGGCCATTCTGGAGGATATCGCCCTTTCCATCAGCGATCCGAATCCCCGTCACCGGGCACGCG
>CAZCFM010000085.1:0-16592 GCA_964497855.1 uncultured Verrucomicrobiota bacterium
GGGTAGTTGAAGACCGCGCTGCCTACTTCGGTGCCGTCGGCGGTGTTGACAATCAAGGCGCGCACCGAGTTGGTGCCATAATCAAGGCCAAGGGTAAAAGCAGGCGGCATGGGAGGTCTCCGGGATCGTGAATAAAAAGGATCATCCTTTTAGAGGAATTCCTCCCCCCCCGCGCAAGCCTGAATGATATCTGGATACCAAACTTCCAAGCGTGTACCCGAGGAATCCGAAAACCGGCTGCGCGGCCAACCCTCACCCCGCCTGATCCAGCTCGCGAAGCAACACATCCAGAAGGGTATGGATGAACGAGCGGGTCGAGGAGGGCTGGGTGAGTACCCGGGTGGCTTGGCGGTTGTGGGCCTGATGGCTTTCCAGAATAGCATCCTCGGCCGCGCGGGGAAAATCCCCGAGCATGGCCTGTTCCCGACTGTTGTTGCGCAACTGGTCCATCACGTTTTCATTCTCCCGCACCTTGTCGGCGATGGTGTGCAGGTAATTGATCATGTCAGCCTCGGTCAGATTTTCCCCGGCGAAAATTTCATTGAGACGTCCCAGAATCTGCGAAAGCCATTCGCGTTTATCGTCCCGACTTTTGCCCTGACCGATATCGGAGGTGGGCTGCAGATATTCCCGCTCCCCCTTCTCCAAAGACAAGGCCCCTCTGGTTTTCGCCTCGGCCCGGTAATGCGTCATCACGACTCCGCTCAGGTCAATAGGATCGTTTAACTGTTCAATGCGCAGCAAGGGCAGGAGATGGCGGGCATAGAGGCAGAGTTTTTCCAGTTCCGCGTCGTCAAAATCCACGATCTGGGAGATGAATTCATAGTAGCGGATGAAACTGCCCAAATCCTTTTTAAAAACCTCAAGCTCGGCCAGCTTCTCCTTCGCGAGTTTGATTTCCTGCTCCAGCTCCTGCGCGGAGGCAAGGTCGCCGCGCGCCCGGGCCTCATCCCGAAGGGGGGCAAAGCGCTCCACGGTGGATGCAGCCGTCTGCCAGCGGACTTTGAAGCGGTCCCGCCCCGGTCGGCAGGCCGCCGTCAATTGGGAGGCATTGGCTTTCGGGTCCAGGGCCACGCTGACCAGGGCTTCAACCTCATGCCACTCGAAAATCCGGGAAGAGCGCAGTTTGTCCTCCAATTCATGAACCAGATTGGGGTCCGACACATCCGCCAGCGCGGCGGTGCGGTAGTAAGGACGGAAGGCCTCCAGGATATCGTCACCCTCGTTCACAAAATCGAGGATGAAGGTGCGTTTGTCCGGTCCGCAGGTGCGGTTCAGGCGCGAAAGCGTCTGAACACAGTCCACCCCCGCCAGGCGTTTGTCCACATACATGGCGCAGAGTTTGGGCTGGTCAAACCCCGTCTGAAACTTGTTCGCCGCCAACATGACCTGATACTCCTCGGTATCAAAAGCCTTGCGCATGTCACGGCCCCGGAGCCCCGGATTCATGTTGGCCTCGGTGAAGGGTTCCGCTCCGTATTCCGGATCCTCCACCTTGCCCGAAAAGGCGACCATGGCCTGAATCCCGGCATAACCCTGATCCCGCACATATTTGTCAAAGGCCAGTTTGTAACGAACGGCCTCCTTCCGGCTGGACGTCACCAGCATGGCCTTTGCTTTGCCCTCCAGCAGCGGCATCACATGACTGCGGAAATGCTCCACGACAATGGCCACTTTCTGCGAGATATTGTGGGGATGCAGCCGCACCCACTTCGCCAACTGCCGCGCCGCGCGTTTGCTGTCCACTTCCCGGTCCTGCTGTGCCTGCTGGCCCAGCTTCCAGGCCACCGCATAGGTGGTGTAGTTCCTGAGCACATCCAGAATAAAACCCTCCTCGATGGCCTGTCGCATACTGTACATATGAAAGGCCGCCGGCAGATTTTCCTGCGAAAGCGGCAAATCCGGGCGCGGCGGGCGGCCGAACAGCTCCAGGGTTTTCGCTTTGGGGGTGGCGGTGAACGCGAAGTGGGAAATGCGCTCGTTCCGTTTCCGCGCCGCCATGCTCAGATGCAGCAATTCCTCCACCGTCAACTCCTCGTCCTCTCCCACCTGTTCCGCCGCCAGCACCTCCTTCAACTGACGCGCCGAGCTGCCGGTCTGCGAACTGTGCGCCTCGTCCGCGATCACCGCATAACTCCTCCCCGCCAGCGTCGTGCTGCCGCGAATCAGATCCAACACAAAGGGAAAGGTCTGAATCGTCACAATAATGATCCGCGCCTTGCCCGTCAGCGCCTCCGCCAGTTTTTCCGATTTACTCCCGATGCCCTCCTCCCGCTGAATGCGTTGCACCACGCCCTCCGCATGGTCAAACTGGTAAATCGTCTCCTGCAACTGGTTGTCCAGCACCGTGCGGTCCGTGACCACAATCACCGAATCAAACACCTGCTCCCCCGCATCGGTGTAGAGCGAGGACAACTGGTGGGCCACCCAGGCGATGGAGTTCGATTTCCCCGACCCCGCGCTGTGCTGCACCAGATAACTTTGACCCGTACCCTCCGCCCGAACCGCCGCCAACAGCTTGTTCACCACCTCCCACTGATGATACCGCGGGAAAATCAGCGATTCCTTCTCCGTGCGCGTGCCCAGGCCATCCTCGGAGACGGATTTTTCCAGATGCACAAAACGCCCCAGCACCTTCAGCCAGGCGTCCGGCTGAAACAAATCCCGCCACAGATACGCCGTGGGATACGCGCCATCGGCGGGCAGGGGATTTCCCGCGCCCCCGTCCTCCGTTCCCTTGTTGAAAGGCAGGAAAAACGTGTTCGCACCCTCCAGCCGCGTACACATCCAGGCCTCATCCTGACTCAGCGCAAAATGCACCAGAGCCCCGCGCTTGAAGGACAACAACGGCTCCGCTTTGCCCGTGTTCGGGTCCTTCGGCAGACGATCCAGCCGGTATTGCCGTTTGGCCAGGGAGACATCCTGCTTGAAACTCGACTTCAGTTCCAGGGTCGCCACCGGCAGACCATTCACAAACAGGACCAGATCGATGCGGCCCGCCGGATACTTCAGTTCCGGCACCACCCGCAGACGGTTCAGGTGGTAACGCCGTTGCGTTTCCGGATTCAGACCATGGTCCGGCTGAAAGGCGCAGAGCCGGAGCTTGTTGCCCTTGTCCTTGAACCCATGGCGCAGCACCGAAAGCGTCCCCTGCTTCTCCAACGCCCGGACCAGCGACCGCAACAGCAGCCCCTCCGGGTCGGTCGGATTCTGTTTGCAGAACTTCTCCCACACCTCCGGCGACGCCTCCTGCAGCACCCCCAGCACATCCTCCGGGTACAGCGCCAGCTCCGGGTCATAACCGTCGGAACTCCCCAGCCGCCAACCCGCAGCCTCCATCTCCCTCAGGATGGTGTTTTGGAAAACGATCTCTTTGCTATCGGCCATAGACGCAATGTCCCTACCCTATAAATGATCAACTCGGCAAGGCCCGAAACATGTTTACGTCATTTTTGCCGAAACGTTTGGGCTTGACCTCGGGAACCCAACACCACAGGGTAAAAGCACTTTGGTAAACCACCCTTTTTCCCGGTCTTGACCGAATGCCCCCGCGACGCGTGGGAATGTTTGCAGGCCAGACGGGGTATGTTTTTAAAGGTCCCAGCCTGGTGACAAGAGACCATGGGTCTCTTCCCTCATTGAGGGATAGCCGGGGTGGTCATTTCTTCAGTCATGACTCCACTCCACATCGGGTTCCGCCGCCATACGTAGTTCCTCGGGATGGGGGCTTTTGGGATACATTGCCGGAGCCTCCCAGTCCCGCACATCAATCTTCCCCGTCACCGCCGCCGATATCAGGGCAATTCGGCGTTCAGCGGTTAAGGCAATACTCGATTTAGCTTTCTTAATCAGATGGTCAAACAGTTCCGTCTGCTTTTGCAAAAAGTCCACGATGGTCTTTTGTTCATCAACAGGTGGAAACGACAACTTAAAACCATTGATTTGTTCAGGACTTATGTGTGGGACACTGACTCCAGTTGTTTCTGGTGAAAAATGTGCTACAAACATTTGTGATGATAAAAAATACTGAAAATATTCTGATAATATTCCGGTAAATGACTTTATTGCGGCTACGCGCTGAAGCAAAAGACAAGGGACATCTGCTTCGGTCAATCTGGCTACCCGCAAACCATTCTTTATCAAAGGCCGATCCATTCCTATTACCAAGTCACCAGGCTTCAATTCAAACAAGGATAAACCATCTCCATTTTTATAAGTCCAATACACAACATCCTCCCATTTAATTTCATTCACACCAACATTGACCCCGCGTAGTAATTTGCAATCGCTCGAATCGTGAGAGAAACCAGCAGAAGGAAAAGCATATCCAGAGAGGACTTTAAGATGATAACCAGCTTTCCCCACTCGCCAATGCGCCGGCACCTCCCCCAGCCATTCGATGCCGGAATCTTTCATGGGGACGGAGGGGTCGAGGCCTTTGGTGACGGCGTGGCTGATCACCGCCTGGCGTTTTTCCTTCAATAACTCGATCAGCCGCTCCTGCCGGGAAATCAACCGGTCCATCCGCCGGGTCTCAAAATCCAAAAATGCGGCTATTTTTCGCTGCTCGGAGAGAGGGGGCCTTGGGGTGGGTGCGTTAAGCAGGGAATACGTACCCAACCCATAGCGGGTGAGACCATTTGACCTGGTGGCAAAATACGAACGAGCAAAACGAGACTCGATAAATCGCTTGAGATACCCGCCGTAGACTGAGCGGGGACGTGCAACCGCAAGATGATATCCACAAATAACACCCGGCAAAGTTTCGGGCACATAGGCAGGCACAGCAATGTCATTTGGGTCTTCGGAATCTTTCGTTAGCAACACATCGCCGGCCTGTAATTGAAATTTGCGTATCTGCTCCACGGAAGCCGAGGCTTTCATGAATTCTATATCTCTGGTAATCTCTTCGTTATAATAAACATCCGTATAATTGCAAAGTTCCACCGCCGCTTCATCATCATTGGTTTTTTTATCCACATTACTTGGCATTACATCCGCACAATGCTTCAACCTCAGCACTTCCCACCCCACCGGCACCTCCCCCAGCCAGTCCACGCCGGAGTCCTTGTATGCCGGATAAGGATGGAACACGGTCCGGGTTTTCCGAAGTTCGGATGAGGCGTGGGGTGAGTTTTCCGACGTCCGGGAATTCACTTCTTCATTTCGTTTATTCAAAACCGTGCCCCTAATGCTCGAACCATCTCAAGAAAAGTGATTGATTTTATTCCCAGCCAATCACACACATCAGGGATCCTTGGTTTGTCGATGTTATTCGTCCTTTTTTCTCCAGTCACTACCACACATTTTGAACAATAAGCGGTGGCGATCACAAAAGGATCGGCAGTCGAGCGTTTTTTGCTGTCGTTGACGAGTTTTGGGTGCTTTTGAAGGATGCTAATAACATTATCTTGAATTTCATCACTCAACGGAACAAGAAGAGATTTTTTATGGTCTTTTATCCAGGCGTAAACCTCGTCATCTTTCTTTTCCATTTCCCGGTATACATCTTCGGCGGAGCATATGAGAGATTTTTTGATACATTCTTCGAGTGTATTCCAAAGACTCGGGAATACATCGGGAGGGTAATACCTGACCCAACCGTCAAGCCAAGCGCTGGTGTCAACGCAAAACTTGGTGCTTGTGCCGGAATCAGGCATAGCTGAGCACCCGTTCAGTGATGGCATCAAGATGTTTTAGTTTCACACCAAGCGCATCGGAAATTTCCGAGCTGCTCACAGCATTTTGATGATATCCTTGCAACATGAGCGTAATAAAGGCAGGACCCAGCTTGGAAACTGTTTTGATATCCATGGAAGGTCCGCCATCGCTTTTGGGCTTTGCGGGAACCGGGCGGGAGCGCCATTCAACCCGTTTGCGCCTGTATATCTCTTCGCTTACAATGCCAAGTGTTTGCATACGCCTTAGTACCACCTCGCTGCTGACAGAGCTTAATCGGGAGAGTTTCGTTAACGCTTCATCATCACCCCGCTTGGCCGCAGGGTATTCTTCGACGAGGCTTAAAAAATATGATTTTGGCAAAACAGTCGCTGCGGCAAAAGCATTTGCAGCAACCTCCATTCTTTGTTCGCCGGGTTCGCGTGTTCCCTCGATTCGGCTTGTGGCGTGACCCGCTTGGTGCATCAGAATATGCGCGAATTCATGAACAAGCGTAAAGACTCTTCCTTTGGGTACATCCTTGTTGTTCAGAAGAATGATAGGGAAAGGCGCGTCCGGGATGCAGGTTCCCCGCATTTCCTGAATATTGATTCCCGATGCTTGAAAGACCAAGACTCCGGTATTTTCAATCGCCTGTCTCCAATGGTTTAATCCGTCGTATTCTTCTCGCCAGGAAACCTGATCTGCCCAAGAAATTTTCAACAGTTCCCGCATTCGTTTGCCAACCAGCTCTGCATCCTCTTCAGGATGAGCAATCGCCGGGAAGGTGCCCGGGTTTTCACCGAGTGCTAGAAGTGTCGTTATCGCGGTTTCCCGCCGATATACGGCTTCCCGCAAAGCTGCAACCAATTCAGGACTTTCCTCATCGGGCGGCAGATCCGGCAGTCTCCGGAATTCTTTATGAGGCTTGAAGTCACGGGGAATCTCGCTGAGAAAGAAAACCGCCAAAGGTCTTTTATAGAATTCCGCCAGTTTACGCAGTTCGGCAATACTGGGCCCGCCCACGCCGTTTTCCCATTCATCAATCGGCAGTTCCAGTTTCGACACAGCATCCTCAGTCCGCACATGGGCGGTTTTTCTCGCCCACTGCAGTAACTCCGGTTTCACTTTGGCTGGTATGGATCGTGGCATTGTTTTCGTTGGTTTTCTGTGTATACAGTGTATCAGCCTTTCTAGCTGCTGCAAATCCTATTCATGCGTCCGTGTCGAACGGCCTCACTCCCCTTCAATCCCCCCAGCAATTCCATAATCTCGGCGCTCACGCTGTCCAAATCCGCGTCGATGGCCTCCAGGGCGCGGGGGGGAACGTATTCGTAAAAGTGTCGATTGAAGGGGATTTCGTAGCCGACGAGGCCGGGTTTGCCGTCTTTTTCATCGCATTTCCCGGTATCGATCCAGGCCAGGGGCACGTGGGGAAGCACTTCGCGCGCGAAGTAGCGTTGCACATCCTCTTTCAAGGGCACGTTTTCGTAGTCGCGCAGATCCGTGTTGGCTTCGGGAAGCCCCCGGCTGTCTTTGCAGACTTCCGCGTCATCATCGTGTTCGGCGAGGTGTTTGGTGATCAGCTTAAGCTGCATTGAGCCGGCCTTGAAGCCGTTCGCCCGCAATTCTTTGGCAAAACGTTTGGCGGAGGGGATTTTTTCTCCGGCAAAGCGGGACAACGCCGCCAACAGGTCGTTCTTCTCGGATTCCTCCCACTTTTCAAAGGCCTTGTCCGCACGCAGGGCCGCGATTCGGTCGGCATCCCCGGGATAAAAGCTGAGTTGCAGGGGGCGTTCCACGGTGATGCGGCGGTACCCGAAGTCGGTGCTGTCGAAGATTTTGCTGATCTTGCTTTCCCGGAAGTCCCCGTAGAGCTTCACGATCTCCTCCGCCTGGAATTCCTCGATCTGTTTGCGTTTCGAACCGAGGGATTTGCGCATTTTGCCGTAGAGGTCCACCGCGTTGATCAACTGCACCCTGCCCTTGCGGTTTGTCGGCTTGTGGTTGTTGAGCACCCAGATGTAGGTGCTGATGCCGGTGTTGTAAAACATGTCCGTGGGCAGGGCGACGATGCACTCCAGCAGGTCCGCCTCCAGCAGAAAGCGGCGGATTTCCGACTCGCCGCTCCCGGCCCCTCCCGTGAAGAGCGGCGAACCGTTGAGAATGATGCCAATGCGGGAACCGCCTTCTTTCGGGTCGCGCATTTTCGACACCAAATGCAGCAGAAACAGCAGGGAGCCGTCCGACACGCGCGGCAGGCCTGGCCCGAAGCGGCCCGCATAGCCTTTGACCCTCTGCTCCTCCTTGATTTTCTTCTCCACCTTCTTCCAATCCACGCCAAAGGGCGGGTTGGAGAGCATGTAGTCGAAACGCTGGCCCGCCAGGCGGTCGTCCGAGAGCGTGTTGCCCAGATGGATGTTCCGCACATCCTGCCCCTTGATGAGCATGTCCGCTTTGCAGATGGCGTAGGATTCCGGGTTCAGTTCCTGACCAAAGGGCACCAGTCGGGCGTTGGGATTGAGTTCATGGACATATTCCATGCCCGCCGAAAGGAAGCCCCCGGTGCCGCCGGTGGGATCGTAAATGGAGCGCACCGCCCCTGACTTCGTGAGCGCCTGGTCGTCCTCGGTGAACACCAGCGCGGTGGTCAGCCGCACGACATCGCGGGGGGTGAAATGTTCCCCGGCAGTTTCATTGGAGGATTCCGCAAAGCGGCGGATCAGTTCCTCGAACACCAGGCCCATGCTGTAGTTGTCGATGGCCTTCGGACTCAGGTCCATGGAGGCGAATTTTTTCACGACCATGTAGAGCAGGTTGGCGTCGGCCAGTTGCTGACAGAATTCGGAGAACTTGAACTGCTCAAAAATTTCCCGCGCATCCTTGCTGAAGCCCAGGACCATGCTTTCCAAATCCTCCTGAATCTGGGTGCTCGACAGCGTGTCCAGCGTCAGTTCCGAGATATTGTAAAAGCTCAGCTTGGCCGCGCGCAGGAGAATCTTCTCCCGCAACTCCGCCGGCAGCTTTTTGTACTCCCGCATTTCCGACAACACCAGCGCCCGCGTGGGCTCCAGCACACACTCCAGCCGCCGAAGCAATGTAAAGGGCAAAATAATCCGCCCATACTGGGACTGCTTGAAGTCCCCGCGAAGCAGATCGGCAACAGACCAGATAAATGCGGCGGTTTCGGAGAAGTTTTGCATTATGTATTCTCTTCCAATATAAAATCAAGTGTTTCTCTTATTTCAGGTGAGGCATTAACGATTTTGAATTTCTTGAATGCCATCATTCCAACCGATTTAATAGGAGAAGCAAGAAGGGCGCTTAGAAAACTGTGAGGCGCGCTTGTCACGCCTTCAAAATCTATGAGAAAATCCTTGCCTGAACTTAATCCGGGAAATATTTTATTATCCCTGCACCTAATTGCATATGGTTTATATTCGGCATAAGAACCGAATTCATTCGAAATCGAAATATAAACCCGACCTTCCTGTTCTCGCATGTCACCTAAATTCTGTTCTTTTTGCGCTGACTCGCGAAACTCTTGCATCAACTTATGAAGTTTAAAATTTGCAGAATGCTCTAGATTTATATTTACTAATACAGCCGTTCCAGGCCAACGATTCTCTAATGTTTTTCCAGTAATATCTCGCGGTGATATATGAACCAAACCGTATCCACTAATAATGTGCATACTAGCATTTAGTCTCCGTACAATATTACTCGAAATATAAAGACCCACGCCGGCATTATTTTTATTTCTGTACGGATTCGAGTAGTTGAATGTGCCTGAAACTTGAGGGCGTAGGGATAGTTTTATAGCAGCAACATCATCCTCTTGCCCTGGATAAGCTTGTTCAATGTGTTTTTTAATTCCAATGCCTAAATCTACAATTAAAAATTGCAGTTCATTTCTGGTAGCATAGTATGTGAATTGCACCAAAGAAGGATATAATTTTTGCGAGCCTTTAAATAAATATACAGACCGCCCGTGCTCAAGGGTGTTATATAACAACTCGCTTAAAATATATCTTAGTGTACTGCCATATTCAATGTTAAAACCCTTAGTGTATTCTTCAGCGATTTGAATTACAGCCTTAAAGTCGTTATCATCTCTAACAGCAATCATAGGTTTATGGTCCATACTATGAAAATTTTGATATGGAGAGATAAGAACTGGAATCGCTCCCCTTCCACCCATGTTTCTCCACATTTTCGATGCACCTTGTGCTTCACTCGATTCCAAAACAGAAACGGTACAATTATTAGCCTTCAAATGCCAAATGTACGGAACTAACAGCGCCAAAGTTTGATAATTCGCAGAAGAGCAATTTTGCAGATCAATTTTAACCTGAACATCTTTCAGCTCCCAGTTGAAAAAACTTAATGGGCTATCAAAAACAAAAACATCATGGTTTTTGAAAGAAAAATAGTTAGGCAAACTTAAAGTCACTGAATTTTCTTTTTTCACCTTATTCTCATAGATAAACATACAATCTTTAAGTGAACTATTTATTTTTTTCATAGCCATTACTCCACCACAACCCAAGCCCGTTTCAGCGGCACATCGTTACGGATATCCTCGGGCATTTTGTCGTAGTGGGCGAGGAATTCGTCGATGAGTTCCTGCTGCCCCCAGAGGCGGACTTTGAAGAAGAGGCGGGGGATTTCGCGGATGACGGTGGTTTTGAAGTCGCCCCAGCAGACGAGCAGACCGTGCGTGGCCCCGACGTGTTGCATGGATCCGACGAGCTGGTCGAGCACGGGGCGTTCCAGCGGGGTGTCCTGGCTTTTCACCTGCACGCAGATGCGGGGTTCGCCGAATCCGAGGTTTCCGGAGGCCGCGAGAAGGTCCACTCCCCCGTCGGGGCCTTTGTCGCTGTGGTACACGGTGTAGCCCTTGGCTTCCAGAATGGCCTGAACGAGGGTTTCCATGCGGTGGCCGGAAAACTTGCTGTAGAGGAGACGGGCGATATGGTCGCGGGCGGTCTGCTCCAGATCGTAGGTGTCGGCCAATTCCTCGTCAACGGCTTCATCCGCGAGATCGGGGGCCGTCTTCTGGATGCCTGCCGATTTCCAGCCCTGCGCACGCATGGCGCGGATGCGGGCCTCGGCGGCGTTTCGTTTGATTTCGCAGATGGTGGAAAAGGCCCCGAGGCTGTTGAGCAGATCCTGGTCGAAATGGGTGCGGGGAATATCGGTTTCCAGCCATTTGACCTTTCGGCTGTGCCAATACGGGGGTTCCGCGTTTGCCGTGTATTCGTAGTCGCCGACGATTTCCCCGATGTGGATGGTTTTGCGCTTGCTGGGCGTACACACCCAGTCACCGGGCTTCATTTTCCGCAGAAAACACCAGAATTGACCGACATTTTGCCGTAGTCGTCCCGCCTTGATTTCCGGATAGGTTTTCTCCAAGAGCGCCGCCAGGTCTTCCCGAGTGACAAAGCCTGTCAAATCGGCGTTGAGGTGGTCCCAGGTCAAATAAACGCGTTCCTGTTTCAGGAATCGTTCCTCGTGTTCGCAAAATTTTCCAGATCGGTTCAACCAGATGGCCATGCGGATTTCCTCTCAGAATGATGCCAGCCGATCTTGCGATTTTTCTTCCCATCGGCAAGCCTTAAATCCATAAGATTCGCGCCCGGAGCAGGGGTCTCCCTTTGATAAGCCTTCTTTCAGAGTGTGCCGGTTCTATGTATGCATTCGCTTTGTTTTAGCCGTGTTTTCGGATTGTACTTTCCTTTCGTTTGCACAGGATATGCCTCTCTGCAACCCCTTCCTGAGGAATCCCATGCGTCTGCCCCTTTGTTTGTCCCTTTTGCTGTCCCTCCGCCTGTTTGCGCAAACTCCGGCACCGGACACGGCGCAGGTGGCCAAACTCCTCGACGCCGGCGGCGTGCAATACAGCATCGGCAGTGGTGCCTACGAATGGGCTGCGCTCCAGCCCACGATCGAATTTTTCAGCAGCATGCTGAGCGCGGGTGCGGCGGAGTCCGGCGAGTTTCCGCCGGAGACAGTGGCCGCCTTTGTCGAACTGCCCAAGCTCCTCGGTCTGCACGAAGTCAAGGCCCGCGGCAGCAGCACGATCGCCCTGCCCGCCGGCGGATTCCGCTCGCGCTGGATTGTAGAAACCACCCCCGCCGCCAGTGGCCTTCTTTGGAAGCTGCATGGTGCCGCCTTTGATCCCTCGGCGGAAATTCGCCGCCTTCCCCCCAGCGCCGCCGCCGTGGGACGCTTCAGCCTGAACGCCCCGCTGCTGCGCGACGAAATCATCCGTTTCGCCACCCGCGCCGGTGTTCCCGCCGAGGTCATTGCCGAAGCCCAGGCCGGCATCGCCGAAAGCGGTTTCCCGGTCGAGGCTCTGCTCGAGGGCCTCCGCAGCGGCGTGACCTTCGCCATCTGCTTCAACAAGGAGTTCACCTGGAACCTGCCCGTTCCCGGGGGATTCCAGACACCCGAAACCGGCATCGTGTTCTCCATTGGCGACAAGGACGCTGTGCTCACCACCTTCCTGCGCACTGTGCTCGCGGAAGAAGGTCCGATGGTGCCGCTCACGCTCGAAGTCGAAGGCGTGACCGTCTCGTCCCTCCCGATTCCCGCGCCCGTACCGACCGCCGTGGCCCTGCAGTTTGCCCACGCCGACGGACGCCTGCTCTTCGCCACCTCCCCCCTGCTCATGCAGCAGCTTCTGCAGCGCGTCGGCGGCAAGGCGGACGCCGCGCATCCTCTGCTGGCCCGCCTGGGCAGCGACATGCCGAAGCAGGTCGTGCAGCTCTGGGTCTGCGACGAACAGCTCCCCCTTCTCGTGGGCAAGGGCCTGGATTCCGCCCTCGAAAATTCGCCCGCGGGTGAAATGCCCGGCGTCGGCGAAATGCTCGGCTTCTACAAGGGCATGATCAACGCCCTGAGCGTGACCGCCGTGACCTCCCGCGAGGGCAACCTGCTGCACAGTGTATTGCTGCACGATTTCCCCATCGCCTCCCAGGGCTCCGGCGCCAACCTCATGGCCGCCCCCGCCATGGTCGGCATGCTCGCTGCCATCGCCGTGCCCGCCTTTTCCCAGGCCCGTGCCCAGGCCCGTGGACGCGCCCAGGAAGCCTCCTGCATCAACAACCTCCGGCAGATCGACGCCGCCAAGGACCAGTGGGCCATCGAAAACAGCAAGAGCACGGGGGACGCCGTCACCGGGCCGGACATCGCGGACTACATCCGGGGCGGCGTGCCCGTCTGCCCGCAGGGTGGCGTGTACAGCCTCAACCCCATCGGCGAAAACCCCACCTGCAGCGTTCCCGGCCACTCCCTGGACTGACCGTTCCGCTCAGTCCGCTGCCGGGCGGTTGCGCAGGCGTTTCACTTCCCCGGTGATGCGTTTGCCCTCGACGCGTTTGGCCTTGGCGCGGGCGCTGGGTTTGCGTTTCTGAAAACGCGCCAGGGCCAGACGTGCGGCGCGTTCGCGCCGTTCCTGTTCCCGGCGCTTTTCGATTTCCTCGCAGAGCCGCTCCCGCGCCCGAATCCGGTTCATGCGCTGCGAACGCTCCTCCACGCACTTGATCACCATCCCGCTCGGGCGATGTGACACCTGCACGGCATTTGACGTGCGATTCACCTTCTGCCCGCCCTTGCCGGAGCCCAGCACAAAACTCTCCTCCAGATCCGCTTCGAACAGACCCAGGGCGGCCATGCGCTTCTCCAGCGCCTCCCAATCGTTTTCCGGTGCTTGCATCCCTCTTTCCTCCCTGATTTGTAAACAAAAATCAACCTTTCCAGTCGAAAACTTGACACCCCGGCCCTTCCCTGCAAGAAGCCCCCATGCACAGCGACTATCCACCCCTCCTCCTCGCCGCCTCCGCCGGCGATCTCGACACCCTCCGCTCGCTGGCCCCCTCCGCCGCCAGTCTCGATCTCAACCAGGCCCTCGCCCAGGCCGCCGCCCTCTCCCAGTTCGAGGCCGCCGACCTCCTGCGCGAACACGGGGCCGACCCCAACGGCCTCTACGACCCCGACTACGGCAGCGTCCTCTTCCCCGCCTGCGATTTCCTCAACCCCGACGGCATCGACTACCTCCTGCGCCACGGTGCCGACCCCTGCGGGATCGTCAAACGCCTCGACGGTCCCCGCGACGCCCTCGCCCATCTCCTGCACAGCCGCCAGCGCTCCCCGCTCAAGCCCCGCTGCATCCAGCTCCTGCAACAGGCCGGAGCGTCCGTGCCCGACGACGCGGTCCTCGCCATCCACCGCGGCTCGCTCTCCCTCCTCCGCGCCGCGCTCGACCGCGACCCCGACAGCCTCACCCAGCCCCTGACGACCGACTACGGACACTTTCCCCTGCGCGGCGCGACCCTCCTGCACCTCGCCACGGAATTCAACCACGCCGACCTCGCGGCGGAGCTTCTTGCCCGCGGCCTGAACATCAACACCCTCGCCGAACGCATTCCCGCCACCGTCCGCACCCAGCCCGTGTTCCCCACCCGCCTCGTCGCGATGGGCGGACACAGCGCACTCTTTCACGCCAAAGGCCACGCCAAAGACATGCTGACGTTTTTGCTGAAACGCGGCGCCGACCCCTCCATCCCCGCGCCCTTTCTCCGCAAAAGTAAAACCATCCGCCTCACCCCCCTCCAGTTTTTCGAGGAGGTGGACCTGATCGAGTGCAATCTGCTGGAGGAAATCCTCACGTTGCGCGGGGTCTGACGTCGGGTGGGTGGATCCGTGGTTACGGGCAGGCCTGATGCAGGGGAAGACCAATGTTTCGAGCCGCGAGAGCCAGTTCCTTGTCCAATGTGAGCAATACAAGGCTGGGAAATTCCGTAAACAGCCGATCAAACACAAACAGATGACCCGCGTCTGCGGCGCGCAGCATGAGTCCACGGTTAAAGGAGCAAAGCGTGTCCAATTCCCGAGGGTCCAGATCCACCCAGTTGACTTCGTTTTTAAGGTGGTGCCAGTTTCTCCAACACTCCGGTGAGGCTTGTCTTCGCGTCAAGGTGGATTCAGTTTCAACCCGCATCCAGTTCCAGGCCCAGATTTCCGTCGCCGTTAGTTTTACCTCCCACATTCGGGAAGAGCTTTCTTCCTTGAGCAACAGGGGAATCCAGGCACTGGTGTCGTAAAAAAGGTTCATGTTCACCACTCTTTCTCATTGCGAATGGCGACTACGCTGTTTGCAGGACTTTTTCCGTCCCCTGGAATGCCGGGTTCCAAACGCCTTGTAGAGAGGTGTCCTGCTTTCACCAACAAAAGACCTTTCCGCTGCAAACGTTCGGCAAGGTCTCTCTCCCCGGCAAGGGAGGACGGTCGATATGCTTCCACCTTTGTGAGGTAAGCCACAGTTTGTTCCCGCACACAAACTTCGATGGGTTCGCCACCCTCGCGCACAGACTGCACATATTTGGAGAGATGGGTTTTCAGTTCAGCGATTTTTACTTTCATATGGTCATTATGGTTATTATACATGACCATGTCAACTATATGTCACCGATATTACAGCTTTATGTGAAAATATTCCAAAACCTGCCTGGCTGATTGACTCCAACGGCCAGCACGCGTTCCGAGGTCCGCATACAGCGTCCATTTCCCAGCGGAAATGGAGGCGTATCCTTCCGAACGTTTCTTCAGCACCGAAGGTGCGGCCGCAAAAGCCCCGCGCAACGCGCGGGGAATCGCGGTCAGCCCACGAGCACCAACGGTGCGGCCGCATCCCAGCCCAGCGCAACGCGCTGGGAATCGCGGTTATGGGGGACGCGGTCTGTGGGACCGCTGCAATGCGCGTCGCACAAGCGCGTTGCTCCAGGCTCCGCATTGCGGCGGTCCTACAGACCGCATCATGCTATGCTCGCACCGAACCCAGCGCGGTGCGCTGGGCTGGGATGCGGCCGCACCGTTGGTGCTGAATTCCGCTTTTCTGCCCGCAGAACCCCGCGCAACGCGCGGGGTTCGGGCCCCGTATTCCAGATGCGGTCTGAAGGACCGCCACATGTCTTCCAAAGCCTTTTCAGGTTTTCAGATCATGGGAAGGCTGTGGCGCGTAAAAGCCGTTCGTCTGCCAGCAGGTGGAGTCTATCAGCCAGGCAGGTTCCAAAATATTGTTCCAATATATTGTTCCTGTTCTGTTGCAATAAGCAAAATATTGTTCCTGTTGCAATAAGGGACAATAACGTGCCCCCAAGCAAAAACACCCCGGCGCTGCGCCGGGGTGTTTTTGTTTGGGGGTCGGGAGGGAGGGGCTTTTTAGTCCTGGCTGATGCCGCGACCGGCGGTGCCGAGGGTGCTGTTCACGGCTTTGCCTTTGGGACGCAGTTTGCGGACTTCGCGTCCGGCCGACCACATCTCGCTGTTGGCCATTTCCGACAGTTCGCCCTGCAGGACCTGTTTGTAGTCCGGACGGCTGCCCATGCGCATCGTGCGCGCGGCTTCTTTGCCGGTCTTGACGGATTCGTAGAGTTCCTTGAACACCGGCAGGGTGGCTTTCTTGAATTTCGGACGCCAGTCGAGGGCACCGCGCTGGGCGGTCACGGAGCAGTTGGCGTACATCCAGTCCATGCCATTTTCGTCCACGAGGCGGATCAGCGACTGGGTGAGTTCCTCGACGGTTTCGTTGAAGGCTTCGGAGGGGCTGTGGCCGTTGGCGCGCAGCACGTCGTACTGGGCCTCCATCACGCCGCAGAGAGCGCCCATGAGGATGCCGCGCTCGCCGGTGAGGTCGCTGGTCACTTCTTTTTCGAAGGTGGTGGGGAAAAGGAATCCGGAGCCGATGCCGATGCCGAGGGCGACGCAGCGGTCGTAGGCTTTGCCGGAAACGTCCTGGCCGACGGCGAAGGAGCTGTTGATGCCCGCGCCGCTGAGGAAGTTGCGGCGGACGTTCAGGCCCGAGCCCTTGGGCGCGACCAGCAGAACGTCAATGTCCTTGGGAGGCTGCACTTTGGTGATCTTGTTGTACA
>CAZCFM010000086.1:0-16509 GCA_964497855.1 uncultured Verrucomicrobiota bacterium
CCATGGCCATCGCATTCCAGCGGATGATGCTCTTGATGCGGCGCTCGATCTCGCGACTGCCGGGGAAGGGCACCTGCTTTTCGACGGGAATCGTGTTCAGATAAGGCGTGTTGAGCGGATGCTCGAAGGCGATTCCCGCTTTGTGGGCCTCGGCCTGGAGGGCGGTGAGAATCGTTTTGGCTTGTTCGGGACCGGAAAGGGCCAACACGTCTCGCAGGGACTGTTGCCATTCCAAAACTTCAAGGGTGTGGTGGGCGTCGCTCATAAAACCTCAGGTGCGGGATGGAACGGGGCCGCAGCCCCGGAAATCAATAGGAAAATCCGGTCCCCATGACTGGGGAAAACCGTCTGACTCCTATAACCCGATGCGGCTCTTTTGGAAGGAAAAAAAGGTGGATTTGGCAAAGCCTTGTATTTTTATCGTCCACGGCGGGACGCAAAAGCACCCTTTTGGGCCAAAACCCCTCCTTTTCCAGAAAAAGCCCCATCCTCCATCCCCAAAAACCGGCGCCCCGGCCCGTCCCGAAGCTCCACGCGGGCCACCCACTCCCCGCACGCAGCCTCCGGATGCCCAGCGGCAGCACACGAACGGAACACAGGCAACCCGAAACCACCCCCGGGCCGCGTTTTGCGGCAAACGTCCATCTTCCTGGCGGACAGGAGTGTCCGCACTCCGTTTCAACCTCCCTCTCCCCGTTTCCCGTCCGGGACGTCCGGGACTACGCTTCACCAACCAGAAACAAGAAACCTGGAACCTGAACCTTTCAACCTTGAACCTTCAACCTTCCCCTCCCTCCCCCTCACAGCAAAAACAGATGGCCGATCGGGGCCCCGCAGTCGCGCAGGGCCTGTTCCAGAGCCTGCAAGCAGCGGCGACCCTGGGGACGTTTCAGCCCGCAGAGGGCGATTTGCAGGGCTCCATTCGTGCCCTGAAGCAGAGGCAAGAGGGCCCGGGCGATGTTCCGGAAGACCAAATGTTCGCCCAATTCGTGCCACTCCGCCAGCAAAGGCGCGATGCGGGTCCCGTCCAAGGTCCAGCGGGGGCTGTCGCCCCAGGGCCGCCCCCCGTAGCGGAGGATTCCGTGCCGAACCAGGGTCCAGGTGCGCGCCGGAAAACCGTTTTGCATCAAAAAAGGAACCGCCCGCACCCAGTCCTCCGGCAGGTCCGGAATCCCGGCCTCCAATCCACAGCTGCGCAACACCCCCGCCGTCAGCAATTCCTCCATCCGGGGATGCCGTTCCGAGGGCTGCAATTCCTCCACCATCCGCACAATCCGATCCGCCATCCAGCGGTGGTCTGGCTCATCGCCCGGAACCCCGGCCTCCCGCAACGTCAGCGCCAGACGCTCCCGGCGGCTCTCTTCGTCCGATTCCAGACGTGCGACCATCCCTCACTCCCTCCCGATGAGGCTTTCGACCTCGCTCAGGAACTGATTCACATCGCGGTAGCGGCGGTACACGCTGGCAAAGCGCACGTAAGCCACCTCATCCAAATGTTCCAAATGCTGCATGATTTTCCGTCCAATCGCCATGCTCGGAACCTCTTTTTCGTATTCCGTTTCCAGTTCCTTCACGATTGTGTCGACCAAGGCGCTGATCTGATCCTCGCTCACCGGACGTTTTTCGCAGGACTTTTGAATGCCCAGCAGAATTTTCGAACGCTCAAAATCCTCGGTCACGCCGTTACGTTTCACCACCCGAAGCCCGGAACGGACCACTTCCTCGTAGGTCGTGAAACGATTTCCGCAGCCCAGACACATCCGGCGACGGCGAATGACTTCGCCATCCCGCACCAGACGGCTGTCGATCACCTTGTCTTCCAACTCGTTACATTTGGGGCATTTCATGGGTGGTTTTGCCCGAAATAGGGGCATTCGATCTCCTAGCACACAACATGTTGTGGTGTCAATCGGGAACAGGGGTTGCTGTTATGGACGGGCGCAGCCCCGAAGTGGTGTCACCATTCGGGGAAGTGAAGCGTTTTTTGGTAGGAGGATGGTCTTTCAGGCTGTCTCGGTGTGCGAGCGGAGGATAGCCTTTCAGGCTGTCTCGGTGTGCGAGGGGAGGATAGCCTTTCAGGCTGTCGGATTCTTCGCAATGTCGGGCTGAAAGCCCAACCTCCGTTGCGTTTGTCGGGCTGAAAGCCCAACCTCCGTTTTTTACCTTCTCTTCTAGGCGGAGGGCTTTTGCGCAGCAAAGGCCTTGAGTTTCTCCAGATTGGAATCGCGCATAACGAGGGGACCTTTTTGCTTCTCCCAGTTGTCGATGCTCGGGACGCTTACCCCCAGGGCCCTGGCAAAGGCTTTTTTGCCCAGACCACTTTCCTCCCGCAGACGCCGCAGGTTGGCGGCGGTGGGAATGAAGGGTTTTGCTTTGGGCGCTTTTTTGGGAGCGGGCGGGGGCGGAGGAGGCGGAGGGGGAGGCGCGGGTTCAGGCACATCGAGTTCGATGCCGAAGACGGCGTCCACGTTGTCGCTGGCGATTCGGCGTCGGCCGCGCGTCGTGGAGCGGGTCTGCGTGAGGTCGGCGAGGGGTTCGCTGGAGCTGATCAGCTCGTTGTGGTCGACCCCTCGGAGGGTGAAGAGGAGTTCCGGCTGCTGGTCGAGGCGCGCGCCAACGCCATAGAGCACGGCGGCGAGATGTTTGCAGAGGCCCGCCCAGTCCGGACAGGAACAGTCCATGTCGATCTCCTTCGGACTGGGAAACAGGCCCTCTGATTGATCGATGACAATGGCCATGATTTCGCTGGAGATTTTCCCCTGCAACAGTTCGATCAGCGATCCGATTTTGCCGCGGCATTTTGTCTGGATGACCTGCCATTTTTCGGGCGGGAGGGGTTTGATCTTCACGCGGATTTTGTAGAGTTCCGAGCCTTGGACGAGTGCCTCGATTTCTCCTGTGCGGATTGCGAGGTGAATCACCGATCCGTTGCGAACGTAGGTGCGCCCCCGGGGCAGGCGGTTGGAGAAATCGCTGTAGGATTCCAGATGTTCGCACCAGCGCTGTCCCCAGCAACTCGTGGCGATTTTTGTGCGGTGAGTGAGTTCGCCCAAGGGCTCGATCTTCATCCCTTTTTTGCTCATTTTTTTGAGTTTTTCTTGAGCTTGACGGCGGCGTTCGGCCACAGGGACGTAGGGGGCATAGAAGGAATAGCGGCTCATGAGGTGGGTTCCAGTTGTCGTAGATCGAGGCGGATAAAGTTGAGAAGTTCGCTGTCGTTCATTTCCGTCAGAGCTTTTTCAGCTCCGTCGTGGAGGATGGCATCGGCGGTATCCTGTTTTTCACCGAGCATGATGTCAATCTTTTCTTCGAGAGTGCCGGAGGTGATAAATTTGTGCACGAGCACGTTTCGTTTTTGACCGATGCGGAACGCGCGGTCGGTGGCCTGATTTTCCACGGCGGGATTCCACCAGCGGTCGAAATGAATGACGTGGGTGGCGGCGGTGAGGGTGAGACCGGTGCCGCCGGCTTTGAGGGAGAGCACAAAAAAGGGAGGGCCATCCTCGCGCTGGAAACGCTGCACTTTTTCCTGGCGCTCGCCCACGGGCGTTCCTCCGTGCAGAACGAGTCCGCGCTGTCCGAACACGCGCGTCAGACAGGTTTCCAGCGGGTCGGTCATCTCGCGGAATTGGGTGAAGACGAGGGCTTTTTCGCCACGGGAGGCGATTTCCTCGCAGAGGTCGACGAGGCGCTGGAATTTGCCGCTGTCTTCGTTTGCGAAGCTGCCGCCGGGGTTGAGCTGGTCGGGATGGTTGCAAATCTGTTTAAAGCGCATCAGGTAACTCAGCACGAGCCCGCGGCGTTGCAGACCTTCGCTGGTTTCGAGGGCGCGGGTGAGTTCCACCGCCGTCTGCTGATAGAGACGGGCCTGCGCGGGGCTGAGTCCGCAGAACACGCGCATTTCCGTCTTGTCGGGCAGATCGGAGATGATGCGTTTGTCGGTTTTCATGCGCCGCAGAATGTAGGGGGACACCAGACGGCGCAGCGGCGCGTAGCGGGCCGTGTCGCCGGAGCTGAGCTGTTTGACAAAATCGCTGAAGTGTTTTGCACTGCCGAGAAGCCCCGGATTGAGGAAATCGAAGAGCGCCCAGAGGTCGCCCAGGCGGTTTTCCACGGGCGTGCCGGTCATCGCGATCCTGGCCCCGGCGCGGAGTTTGCGCACGGCTTTGCTTTGGCGCGATCCGTGGTTTTTGATGGCCTGGGCTTCGTCGAGAATCACCCATCCCCAGTCCAGGGCGGCGGGCCAGTCCAGACGCGCGAGCAAGCCGTAGGTGATGAGAACGAGGTCGATATTCCGGAGTGAATCAGGCTGCGCGGTGCCGTCGCCGGAGCTGTGGACGATGTGCAGGCGCAGAGAGGGCGCGAAGCGGGTCGCTTCCCGCCGCCAGTTGCCAATCAGCGAGGCGGGGACAACGAGGAGGCTGGGCGGGGCGTCGGGAAGGGTTTCCTGTTTGCGGAGGAGGGCGGCGAGCACCTGCATGGTTTTGCCCAGACCCATGTCGTCGGCGAGACAGGCCCCGAGTCCGGCGCGGGCGCAGAACCAGAGCCAGTCCATGCCTGTGGCCTGGTAAGGACGCAGGATGGCGCGCAGACCGTCGGGCGGGGGCAGGGGGGCGGGATCGGCGAGTTGACGCAGCAGGTCCGCCAATTCCGTCCCCGCTTGCGCGAAAGCCCATTCGTGATCCTCCGCCGATCCTTCGCGCCCGCGCAAAGCGTCCGAAGTGCCGGCCAGCAGGCGCATGCCCTCGATGAAGGAGATTTCACCGTCTTTGGCGATGGACTGCCAGTGTTCCAGCGCGTGCCGCAGTTTTTCGCGGTCCACCTCGATCCATTGGCCGCGGAAAAGCGTGAGACCGTCCGATGCCCCGGCCAGAAGTTCGCGCAGCTCATCCGGCGAGAGTTCCTGGCCGTCGATCACGACCGACAGTTTGAAATCGAGCAGCGCATCCAGACCCAGGCCCGCGCGTTTTGTGTCGCCGATGCTGGCCTGCACCTGCGGACGTTTGCCGCGTTTTTGCCACCAGTTCGGCAGGCGCACCCACAGACCCGAATCCTCATACAGCGGCGCGTTGCGGAGGAAAAGATAGGCCTCTTCGGGGGTCCAGGCCAGCGGATGAAAAACGTCCCCGGACTCGAGCAGTTCTTTGAGCAGAGCGCAGCGGGATGCCGCCTGATGCAATGGGCGAAGGAGGTTGAGCAGGGCCGCTTTGTTTTTCGCGCCGCTGTACTCCGCCAGCGCTTTGCCGAGGGGAAGCTGGGTCAGACGTCCCGAGTGCGTCACGCCGGTGGCGTAGGAGGCCATGAACGCGAAGGGGTATTCCGGGTCGTTTTTGTTTTCAGCCAGATGGAGCGTGACCCGTCCCACCCGCGACCAGGCCGGAGCTTCGCGGGCCAGAAAAGCCGGCAACCCGCCCTCGCGGGTGGAGACTTCTGCGACGACCCATTCCGCCAAACGTTCCAGCAGCGCCCGCATCGATTCCGGCGACAAATATTCGGCTCCCGGCATTGGCGGGGCGTTGAGCACAGCTTCCGCCAGGAACGCGGGGTCCGGAAGCAGCTCCGCCGCGGCGAGTGGGACGTCGGACGACAGATGACAGAGTCGCCGCAGCAGGGAGTCGGCCAGGCCCTTCCAATATAGGCACGCGGCGTCGGCCTCGGGAGGGGCGACGTGTCCGCCGAGATGGAACAAGCCCGTCGACTCCGAGACGGCAAAAGCCGCGGCGGAGGGGAGATCGGGGAGCAGGCAGCGGAGGGTTCCCGCAGGGCTCAGACCCAGGGAGGCATCGGTGGGCGAAGACATCAGGCTCTCGCATCTAACGAAGCGCCTCAAAAAAGGAAGCCTCGGAAACGCGGATCTTCAGGGAGAACGCCCAGACGGCGTTGTCTTACGGACTAATCAGTTCGTTGGCGGGACTTACCAGACGGCCGGGCATGGGGAGTTCACGGTTTGGCACGGAGGCGACGACCCAGATGGCGCCTGCCGCAATGAAGAAGGTCAAGAGGACCAGGGCCAGCGAGCCCCCGCCAAACGCCGGGGTGGGCTTGAGGGTGGAGGTTACCGAGCCATCGGCATTCATGTGAAGGCCGGCACCTGCGGTAACGCGGGACAGGGGTGCGCCGGGGCGGCTGGTGTTGGCACCTCCGGGACGGCGGAGTTTGATGGTTTTGCCTTCGGTGGTTCCGGGCATGGCGGGCACATCCACGCGGCTGGTGCCTTCTTTGGCCTGACCGGGCACGGCGGTGACCGGACGGGCGGTGCGCACCGTGACGGCATCCGGGCGGACGGTTTTGACCGTCGGTTGCGAGGGGGCTGAAGCCGCATCGCGTGAAGGACGTTTGATGAGAATCGTTTTTGGACGCTCGGAGGTGAGGTCCATGGTCTCATCCAAGTTGGCGTCGTCGTTTTGTTTACGGGTGTCCCCTTTGCCCAGTTCGGCGGCAAGCTGCTCCGAGTCCATGGCCATGGTTTGGGCATTGTAGGCCTGTTCGGGTTTGGGGGCTACGGCTTCCGGGGCCGGAATGGCAATGGTGGCCGCGTTAAAGGACTGCTGCGCGGCCGTTGCGGGGCGGACGGGCTCGGGAATGGGCTCGATTTTCATGGTTTCCATGGCCATGATGTCTTCGGGCATGATTTTGTCGAGCGCGCCGGTCTTCAGGGCCTCGGCATCGATTTTCATCGTTGCATCCGAGTTGGGTTTTTCGGAGGCGATTTTATCCAGGACCTTGCCCACGTCAGCAGTTTGCAGGGACGCGGGGTCGATTTTCATGGTGGCATCCGATCCGGGTTCTTCCCGAACGGCAGCAGCGAGGGCTTTGCCCACATCGGCGGTTTGCAGGGCGGAGGGGTCAATCCGCATCGTGCGGTCATTTCCTTCGCGATCGTCTTCTTCCTCGGGAAGAACCTGCGTGACCTCACCCGTCTGGAGCGCCGAAGGGTCGATTTGCATGGTCTGGTCGCTGTTGTCGCCGGTGTCTCCCGCCGGCAACTTGGTCCGGGAGCTTTGCACTTCCTCCGTATCAATCACGATGGGCATGGTGGCGCTGTTCTGGGCGTTTTCCACCTGCGCGGCTTTGGGCAAGGCATCATCGGGGAGGGAAGTGGCGTCCGCGCGCCGGGCTTTGCGCAGTTTGTCTTCGTCGGGAAGGGCAATACGGGTGGTTTGTCCTTTTGATTCGGCGCCGTAGCTGTTGGGGTCCGGTTGGCGGAGGCGGGCGGTTTTGGGGCCAACGACGCCGAGTTGATCGGTGTCCAACTGGCTGGTGGCCGCGCTGTCCGTGATAGACACTTGGGGCAGGGGCTTTTTTTCGCCTGGTTTAAAGGTTGTGGCTTCTGGACGTTTGATTTGTAACGTTTTGCGTGTATGGCTGGCCATGGCGTCGGTCTCCGAGATCAGGGGGTCGAATGCAGTGTTGGAGGATTTAAATGCAGATACGTCCCTTCGTCAAAACATAATCCACAGAAAGAGCAATAAAAATGATGAAGCGTCCCTCTTTCCCTCGCGGCCTTTGCCAGCGGATTTCGACGGCATTGCTGCCCTGGTTTCGTGAAAATGCACGCGAAATGCCCTGGCGGCGCTGGCGGACACCCTATACCGTGTGGATTTCGGAGGCAATGCTGCAACAGACCCGGGTGGAGACGGTGGTCCCGTATTTTCTGCGCTGGATGGAGCGTTTTCCCGATGTGCAGGCCCTGGCCCTCGCGGATGTTCAGGACGTGTTGAAGGTCTGGGAGGGTCTGGGCTACTATGCCCGGGCCCGCAATTTGCAGCGCGCCGCCGTTCAAATCCTCGCCCGGCACGGTGGCGAGTTTCCGCGCGATCCGGAGGACGTGGCCGCGCTTCCCGGCATCGGACCCTACACCCAGGCGGCGATCCTGAGCCTGGCCTTCGGGGAGTCCTTCGCGGTGCTGGACGGGAATGTGGAACGGGTTCTGACCCGTCTACTGGCCTGGTCGGCATCCGTCCGCGACCCCTCCGTCAAACAGTCTTTGCGCGAGGCGGCCCGTCGCCTAATGGCGGAGCATCCTCCAGGAGACTTCAACGAGGCCATGATGGAACTGGGGGCCACGGTCTGCCTGCCGCGCTCTCCGCGCTGC
This sequence comes from uncultured Verrucomicrobiota bacterium, assembly GCA_964497855.1. GTDB lineage: Bacteria > Verrucomicrobiota > Kiritimatiellia > SS1-B-03-39 > UBA6053 > CAYLNG01. The sequence continues at coordinate 8,096 of CAZCFM010000086.1, forward strand.
ACGGTCTGCCCGCTGGCGGAGGTCTGCCGCGCCAACAAAAACGGCAACCCCGAGGCGTATCCGCTTAAAGAGCCGAAACCGAAAATTCCGACGATCGAGGTGGGGGCCGGGGTGCTGTGGCGCGACGAAAAGACCTTTCTGGTGGCACGCCGCAAGGAGAAAGGTCTGTTGGCCGGGCTTTGGGAGTTTCCGGGAGGAAAACGCGAGGCGGGGGAGGATGTTCCCGCCTGCGTCCGGCGCGAACTGAAGGAGGAACTGGGCATCGAGGTGGACACGGGCGAGGCTCTGTGCCTGGTGCGCCACAGTTATTCCCATTTTCATTTGCGCATGACGGTGCTGCACTGTCAGTGGCGCGGGGACACGCCGCAGGCGATTGACTGCGCGGACTTCCGCTGGGTGACCCTGGACGATTGCCACCTGCTGCCCTTCAGCCGCGCGGATTTGAAGGTCATCCGCGCGTTGGAAGCTCTCCGGGGCCCGGCTTAATCTTCCATCGTTTTTTTCGAGCGTTTGCGCAGGTTGGGATCGAGGATCCTTTTGCGGATGCGCAGGCTGGCGGGGGTGGCCTCCACGAATTCATCGTCGCTGATGAACTCGATGGCGCGTTCGAGGGAGAGTTTGACCGGCGGTTCGAGCTGGATGGCCTTGTCGGTGCCGGAGGCGCGGACGTTGGTGAGCTGCTTGGTGCGGCAGGGGTTCACGGGAAGGTCGCCGGGGCGGCTGCTTTCGCCAAGGACCATGCCGACATAGACGTCTTCGGTGGGGCCGATGAAGAGGCGTCCGCGCTCCTGAATGGTGTCGAGCGCGTAGGCGGTGGAAACACCCTGGTCGCTGCTGACGAGTGCGCCGGTGGCGCGGGAGGGGATCGAGCCGGCCATGGGCGCGTATTCCTTGAACATGTGGCTCATGACGCCCTGACCGCTGGTGAGGTTGGTGAGGAAACCGTCCAGACCAATCAGTCCGCGGGTGGGGACGATGGCTTGCAGCAGAACGCGGGTGCCCTGGTGTTCCATGTGCGTGATGTTCGCGCGGCGGGCGGCGAGGGTCTGCATCATGTCGCCGAGGCGGTCCTCGGGAAGGTCCACCCACAGGTCTTCGTAGGGCTCGTGCCGTTTGCCGTCTTCTCCGGTCCGCAAAATGACTTCCGGACGGGACACGAGCATTTCGTAGCCTTCGCGGCGCATCTGTTCCATGAGGATGGCGATTTGCAGTTCGCCGCGGGCCTGCACGATGAAGGCGGTGCCCAGATCGGTGTCACGGACGCGCATGGAGACGTTGGTGTAGGTCTCGCGGATCAGGCGTTCGCGCAGGTGGCGCGAGGTCAGATATTTGCCTTCGCGTCCGGCGAAGGGGCCGTCGTTCACACAGAATTGCATCTGCAGGGTCGGCGGGTCGATGGCCACGAAGGGCAGGGCGACCTGTTCTTCATTTTCACAGATGGTTTCGCCGATGAAGGCGTCCGCGAAGCCGGCGACGCCGACGATTTCGCCTGCGGTGGCTTCTTCGATTTCGACCATGCCCATGCCGCTGAAGCCGTAGAGTTTCATGGCTTTACCGTTGACGGGGGCGTCGTCATGGGGAAGACGGCGGATGCTTTGTCCGACTTTGATGGAGCCTTCGCGGATGCAGCCGATGGCGATGCGGCCGACGTAGGAATTCCAGTCGAGATTGCTCACCAACATGCGGAAGGGTTTGCCGGGGTCGGCGAGGGGCGGGGGCACGGTTTCGACCACGGTGTCGAACAGCGGGCCGAGGTTTTCGCGGGGGTCTTCCATCTCGCGGATGACATAGCCGTCGCGGGCGCTGCCATAGACGAAGGGCGCATGAAATTGTTTTTCGGTGGCTTCGAGTTCGAGCAGAAGATCGAGGACCTGGTCGTGAACCTTGTGGGGATTGGCCGTGTCGCGGTCGATTTTATTGATGCACACGATGAGGTGCAGGTTCTGTTCGAGGGCTTTGCGCAGCACAAAACGGGTCTGCGCCTGGGGGCCGTCGGAGGCGTCCACCAGCAGGATCACACCGTCCACCATTTTGAGAATGCGTTCGACCTCACCGCCAAAATCCGCGTGACCCGGGGTGTCCACGATGTTGATTTTGACGCCTTTCCAGATGACGGAGGCATTTTTGGACTTGATGGTGATGCCCTTTTCTTTCTCCAGGTCCATGGAGTCCATGGCGCGTTCGGAGACAGTCTGGTTGGCGCGGAAAGCGCCCCCTTGGCGGAGAAGTCCGTCCACCAGCGTGGTTTTGCCGTGGTCGACGTGGGCGATAATGCCAATGTTGCGGATAGCGGGGGAAGTCACAAAAATTCCTTGGGGTATGTGTACGGGAGCCGCGGGCTTATATGCGGAATTGCAGAAAATACAAGGCGGAAGACAGAATGGAAGCGTGTGTGCGGATGATTTGCATTTTGGGTGAGCTGGGATAGAGTCTTGCATGAAAATCATCCTCTCCTTCTGTATTCTCGTTTCCGTTCTTTTTGCTGGTGCCGAAGAGGCGAAAACACCGCCGCCTACCTGTGCGGAGATCCCGGTGACAGATCTGGAATGGAAAGAAAAACTGTCGCCACAGGCCTACCGCATTCTTCGGGAACGCGGCACGGAGCGCGCGTTTTCCGGGGCTCTGCTCGCGGAAAAACGCAAAGGCTCGTACCATTGCGCGGGCTGCAACACCAAACTGTTTGTCTCGGATGCCAAATTCGAGAGTGGCACGGGCTGGCCCAGTTTTTTCCAGCCCGCCTCTGCCGAAGCCCTGGGCAAAAAAGAGGACACCAGCCACGGGATGAAACGCACGGAGGTGTTTTGCGCCACCTGCAAAGGACATCTCGGGCATGTGTTTGACGATGGACCCAAGCCCAGCGGATTGCGCTACTGCATCAATTCGGTGACCTTGGTTTTTGTGCCTGCGGAATAAATCGTCACTCTTTGCGGGCTTTCCGGCGGCTGCGCTGGCGGAATTCAATCGCTTTGGCCACGTGATTTCGGAACGCCACCGGATGGAAGGGCTTTTGGATGACGTCGAAGGCTCCCTGGTTCCGGAGTTGGTCTTCGGTGTTTTTGGAAATGTTTCCGCTGATCACCACCCGCACCATGTCCGGATCGATCAGCAGGCTTCCGCGCAACATGTCGATGCCGTCTTCGTTGGGAAGGGCCAAATCGGTCAAGAGGACTTCAAAGCGGGAGCCATGTACCAGGAGAGCCATGCCCTCGGCGACGCTTTTGGCAGCGGTAATCTCATACATGGCGGGGTTGAGGATGCGTCGGACGAGGTGCTGCACCTGCGGGTCATCGTCCACCACCAGCACGGGGTGCAGGGGGAGGCCATGACCCTGTTCCGCCTGGTGCTCCGTCCAGGAACAGATTTTATTTCCCCCCTCCGCTTTTGCGGCATCGATGCTGTGGTGGGCGCATTCGAGCAATTGCGGCAAGAGGTTTCCACTGTGGGGGGTGCCGGACAATGCGTAGGCCACCGTGGCGGTCACGGGGATCTTTTGACTTCCGAAGGAGACGCCGTTTTCGTTCAGGCGTTTCAGGATCTGGGTGGCGAGTTCCAACATGCGTGCGGGTGTGGCGCGCGCCGCATAGAGGAGAAATTCATCTGACCCGGAGCGCACCGCGAATTCGTTTTTCAGGCTGTATTCGAGGAGTAAATGTCCGATTTCCCGCAGGACCTGGTCGCCGGCATCCACACCGTAGCGCTCGTTGATGGCCCGAAAATGATCGATGTCGATGACCAACAGTCCGGATTGTTCCGTGTTTTTGTCGCCGATGTTTGCGATCCGTTCCAGCGTTTCGTCCAGATAGCGGCGGCTGAACAGACCGGTGAGGGGGTCATGCATGTTGCAGATTTCGAGCACTTCGAGGGCCTGGAGCAAGGTGCTGAGGTGCTGGGCGGCCATCAAGACCAGAGGGAATTTTTCGAGGGACGCCGCATGGGTGCCGCGTACGCTGATCGTGATCCATCCCAGCAGTTTGGTTTTTCCAGTCACGGGCACATGTCGATAATGACAGCCATCGCTGGTTCCTTCCGGGGAGCTGATTTCTGCCACCCGGACTTTTGGGGTAAGGGATTCAGGGGGGGGGGCATCGGCGAGCAGGGAGAAATGTTTGAGGCATTCCCCGCTCAGGTCGGCGATCTCATCGGAGGGCAGGGAGCCGCGCGTGACGATTTGAACGTGGGTCATATCCTCGTCCTGACCCACGACAGCCACGGCCCGGCAATCGATCAGATCGTACACCAGGGACGCGAATTCCTGGAGGGCCTTGCCAACGTGCAGATGGGTATAGGTCGAAAGGCTGAAACGACGCAACAGGCCCATCTCGAAGGGGCCGGGACAGGACTCGCAGAGGGGAAACGTGGAAGGTGCCGTCACCCATTGCCGGAGGGTTTGCTCGATGACCGTTTGCAGGGTGTTGAGGCTGAGGGGTTTTTCCAGGATATGTTTGATCCCTAATTCCCGGGCTTTTTGTCGGACGGTGTCGTTGAGAAAGCCTGTGCAAAAAATGATGTCCTGCCAGGGCCAGATGGCGCGAAGCTCCGCGCTGAAGGCAATCCCGTCCATGACCGGCATCTGGATGTCAACGATCAGGAGGTCGTAGGAATGGGCGAGCATGAGACGCAGTCCTTCCCGGCCCTGAAGTGCCGTATCCACGCTGTATCCCTGCTGACGCAGAAACAGTTGAATCAAGCGGAGGATTTTTTCGTCGTCGTCCACGACCAATACACGGAGGGACCTGGTGATGCTTTTCATGCGGAACAGCCTTGTTGAGGGGTTCGTGGAAGTATGCCTGCAGGGACGGGATTCGGCGAGAGGAAAATACAGAAGGACTTCATCGGGGCAGGGCGCTCCCGCTCCAATGCAGCTTTTCGCGCAGGACTTCCCAGTAGCGATAGTCCGGCAAATGCAGGAGTTCGATCTGGATTCCCGAGAAACGGACCGTGATTTCCCCGCCGGGAGCAAGCTCGTCGGCCGGCTGCCCGTCGCAGGCCAGCACCAGGGCCTTGGAGTGGGGGCAAAGGCGCACGGTGACTTCGCTGTCCCCCGGCAACACCACCGGACGGACGCCCATCGCGTGGGGGCAGATGGGACTGAGCACCAGCGCGTTGCTCTCCGGATGCAGAATGGGACCGCCGGCGGAGAGCGAATGTCCGGTGCTGCCTGTGGGCGTGGACAGGATCAGCCCGTCGCAGGTGTAGGTGGTCACTTGCTGTCCATTGACCGTGACTTCGAGGTGGGCGATGTGGGAGCTGGCGCCCCAGCTGAGCACCACGTCGTTGAGGGCGTGGGCCCGTCCGGACGCGGCACCGGGGTTGCGGAACAGACATTCGAGCAGTGGGCGTCGCGACACGAGGACCCGGTCCGTGGCCAGGGCCTGCAAGGCGTCGGACACGCGGTCTTGTGTGATGCTGGTGAGAAAGCCCAGTTTTCCAAAATTGACGCCCAGCAGCGGTACGGGCCTTCCGCCCATGCGCCGGACGGCCGCCAAAAGCGTGCCGTCGCCGCCCAGCGTCAGCAGGGCATCCACGTCACAGAACAAGGAGTCGCCCGCCGCACAGGCCCCCTTCGGAGCACAGTCCGGATCAAACACCAGTCCCAGTCCCTGAGCCTCCGCCAAACGCGGCAACTCCGCCAGCAGTTCGCGGGTCCCGGGCTTGTCGAGGTTGGCAATCACTCCAATTCGTTTCATGACCCACAGCATACGCGTCCCCTCTCCCCGCGTCCAGAATCAATTCCCGCTCACTGGAAAGGACCTTCACTTGCATTTCTTCTTTAAAGCGATTATGTCCCTTTCATGAAATGGAAGGGGAAGCCCATGCTTTGTAGAATCAGGAGCTGGAAAAAGCCCCTTCGCAGTTTGCTGCTCGTGTATGTGGGCGTGTTCCTCTTTGGATGGCTGTCGGCGAACCGTATGGCTTTTCTGCCGCCGCCGGCCAGTTATCAAGAGGGTGCGGAAGTGCATTTTGTGACCCATCCCAACGGAGAGAGGGTGGCTTTTGTCCGGGAAGTGCATCCGGAGGCCTCCCACGTCATTCTTTTCGCCCACGGCAACGGCGAGGACATCGGGCAATACGGCGATTTCTGGCGGGAATACCGGGATCAGGGCTTCACGGTCTATGCCTTTGATTACCGCGGATACGGACAAAGCAGCGGACGGGCGACCATCCGCAATGCCCGGGAGGACATCCTCCTCCTGTACCGTCACCTGATCGAAACGGAGGGATGGGATCCGCAGAAGGTGATTCTCCACGGGCGCTCGCTCGGGTCGGCCTTTGTCCTTCACCTGGCGGCACGGCATCCGGTTGGCGGGGTGATCCTCGAAAGCGCATTCCTCAACGGCTTCCGCACCGTCACCCACGCGAATCTTTTCCCGTTCGATCCCCTGCCCAACGACCGCAACATTCGGCGCATTCAGGCCCCGGTTCTCATCAAACACGGTCAACGCGACAGCGTGATTCCCTTCTTTCACGGAGAGGCTCTCTTCCGCCTCGCCCCCGAACCCAAATACCACGCCTGGACCGTCGCCGGTCACGACGACCTCTTCTACGCGAACCCAAGCGCCTATTGGAGGGCCATCCGTGACTTTGTGAAACGCTAGTCAAGCGATTCCTTGGCAAAGAAGATCGGATGCACATCTTCACTGGACCTTCTCCGATTTTTTGCTGCCCTGCTTGACCCAGGCCTGCGGGAGGCATATACCCCGCCCCATGAAAAAGCGCCGTTCGGCAGCAAAACCTGAAGACGGAAACCGCCCTGCGGAGGCTGGTGCGGAAACGGCGCCCCTGAAACGCCTGGGCCAGTTGATCCGTTTTGAAAGTTTTCTACTGGGCAAGGCGGTTTGGCTGCAGGCCATGCAGTCGATCACCTATATCCCGTTTTATGGCGCGGTGAGTTTGCTGATCGACGGCATTCTGAACAACGAGGCGCTTCCGTATTCGCGCCGAATGATGTGGATCGGGGTGTATGCGCTGGGAAACCTGCTGTTGTGGCCAATCCACGCCTGGTTCACCGTGCGCGCCTTCGCCCGCAGCCAGGAAATCGTGCGCTCCGTCACCGCCCGCCTGCGCCGGATGCTGGTGGACAAACTGCAAAGCATGTCTTTGAGCTTTTTCACCCGCCGCGGGGCAGGGGCTCTCTCGAATCAAGTCACCGTGGATTTGGGACGCGTGGAGGGTTTTCTCAACCAGGTGGTCGGCAATTTTATCGTGTCCTGCACCATCGGCATCGGGGCCTTGTCCTACCTCTTCTTTCTCAATCCGCTGATGGCTTTCATCACCACCTTCGTTGTGCCCATGCAGATCTTTATCATCCGATCCATGCGTCAAAAGGTCACCCGACTCAACGAACGCGTGCAACAGTCGGGTGAAAAATTCTCCGAGCGTGTGGTCGAGTTTATCGGGGGCATGCGTGCCACCAAGAGCATGGGCAACGAACAAATCGCCGCCGCGCAGATGGCGGAATCGATTGACCGTATGCGGGCCGCCGGTCTGGAGGCGAGTGTGACCATGCGTTGGATGCTGATGTTTATGCAGTTTGCGGGCGAATATCTGGGTGTGGTGATCTGGTGTGTGGGCGGCATCTTTCTCCTGCAGGGCCGCATCGAACTGGGCGCCCTCGTCGCCTTCACCTCCCTGCTGGGCTTTGTCCGCGCCGGATTCAACGCCTATTTCGGTGCCTATGATGCCTGGATGCAGGCCCGCCCCGGCTTCATGTCCGTTCTCTCCATCCTCGATTCGCGCGAGGTCGAGGGCTTCCGCGACGCCCCGCGCGGGCTCCGTCCCCAGGGCGAACTGCGCCTGAAGCAGGTCAACTTCCGCTATCCCGGCGACGACCAGCCTCTGGCGCTTGAAGACCTGAACCTCCAGATTCCCCGCGGCCAGCGCATTGGCCTTGTCGGCGAAACCGGCGCGGGCAAAAGCACCTTTCTCGATCTGCTCATGGGCTTCTACACGCCTTCCAGCGGCGAGATTCTCTACGACGGCAACCACCTGGAGGACATCGGACTGCTCAACCTCCGCCGCTCCGTCGCCATCATGGGCCAGGACGCCTTTCTCTGGAACACCACCGTCCGCGAAAACATCCGCTACGGACGCCCCACCGCCAGCGACGCCGAAGTCGAGGAGGCCGCCCGCCACGCCCAGGCCCACGACTTCATTCTGCGCCTCGACCAGGGCTACAACACCCTCTGCGGCGAACGCGGCGGACGCCTCTCCGGCGGACAGCGCCAGCGCATCGCCCTCGCTCGCGTCTTCCTGCGCAATCCGTCCATCGTGATCCTCGACGAACCCACCAGCGCCCTCGACGTCGAAACCGAGGCCAAGCTGCAGACCGATCTCGACGCGCTCTGCAAGGGACGCACCACCTTCATCGTCGCCCACCGCCTCAGCACCCTGCGCAACGTCGAACGCGTGTTGGT
>CAZCFM010000087.1:0-10300 GCA_964497855.1 uncultured Verrucomicrobiota bacterium
CGACGGCAATGTGGGCGTCGAACACGGCGCGGTCGCTGTCACCAAATTCGAAGTTGTGGGATCGGAGCCACTCCAGCAGCGCTTCGGACTCGTGGGCGCGGACGACGGTCACGTCGTAGACACCCGCGCGCTTTTCGGAGAGGATTTCCACACCGCGGGGGCCCCGGGCGAAGCCCGGCAAGGCGATGGCCGCGAGGAAACTGCCAAGAAGCAGGATGAACCCGGACTTGATGACGCGATCGCGCCGGGCCGGATTTCCCGCGCCCACCAGGAAAATGAACCACAGAATCCACACGGCTAAAAAAAGATTCTCGAAGCTGAAGATGCGGATGACGATGGGGGTCGAGTACAGGTCCATATATGTAAAAAGCAAATCGGCGACGGACGGATCCACTGAGGCCACCTTGGGGGGAGCCGGGAGGGGAACGACCCATCCCAGATCGGTGTACGGGGCACCGGGCGGCAACTCGTACTTGCTTTGCAGGACCATCGTCTGCTGACCGTCGCGATGGAAAATCACTGCGCGCTGATAGGGAATGTCGGCGGGTACTTTTTCAAAGGCCCGGTACATTTTGCCATCGGCCAACAGCAGACTGGGCAGGACGAGCAGCAGAAAACAGATGCGCATGGAATGGACCCTTTGGTTTCAGTTTCGGTGGCATGCTACCCCAACCGTACATGATGTGCAACAAGTGAAATATTGTTCTGCTTTCCCGCATATGTATTCGGAGCAGGAGGTGACTCTGTTGTCCGAGTCCCGGATTGTTCCGGAAGTCAGCGAGCACGCTTCAGCGTGCGGATTCGGTGCGTGAGACGCTGAATTCGGACCGTGAACGGTCCTTGCTGACTTCCGGATAAATCCGGGACTCGGGCGGCTTCGTGCGGATTCGGAGCAGGAGACGGTTGATGTCAGAGTCCCGGATTTATCCGGAAGTCAGCGAGCACGCTTCAGCGTGCGGTTGCAGAGCGTGAGACGCTGAGTTCGGACCGTAAACGGTCCTGGGCTGACTTCCGGAACAATCCGGGACTCGGGCGGCTTCGTGCGCTGCAGGGTTCACGTGCCGGGATCGTCATCCCAGCCTTTGCCCATATCCAGAACGGGAAATTCATGCCAGAGTTTTTGCGCCCCGTCTCTTCCGATGGATTTCAAATATTCATGTGCGCTGGAGAAAGGCCAATCCTGCCATTTTGTCACGTAGCCGTGTTTTACCGGGTTGTGATGGATATAGTTCAGGGTGGCCCACCGATGCTCCACGCTTGTGACGGGTTTTGGAAGGCATCCGTGAAAACAGGTCCGTCCCTGTTGTTCCTCTTCGATATTCCATGCATGAGACGTGCGACCGTGGAATTTTCCAATGGCGCAGGTGAGCAGTTCCGGGTCGGCCACTCGCAAGAGGACGTGGTAATGGTTGGGCAACACACACCACGCGGACACTTCCAAAGATGACCTGGATACTTCGTCCAGAAGACTTTCCGTGAATTGATCCATTCGTTTTCGGCTGAATCCGATCAGGGACGCGTGAAGATAACAGGTGGCGCTGAGATGTATCCAGTGGCCCTTTGTGTGGGACGTGGGGCGATGCCAGGCACGGTGGTGTTTCTGCCGCCATTCCAGAAGGGTGACCCGCTCCTCGGGTGTCATTTTTCGCCAGTCATACATGGGAATAATCTGAATAATTCGCCGATGAAAACAAGCCGAAATTGTCCGAGTCCCGGATTGTTCCGGAAGTCAGCGAGCACGCTTCAGCGCGCGGTTGCAGAGCGTGAGACGCTGAATTCGGACCGTGAACGGTCCTGGGCTGACTTCCGGATAAATCCGGGACTCGGGCGGCTTCGTGCGGATGCGGGGCAGGAGACGGTTGATGTCCGAGTCCCGGATTTATCCGGAAGTCAGTGAGCACGCTTCAGCGTGCGGATGGGGTGCTTGAGGCACTGAATTCGGACCGTGAACGGTCCTTGCTGACTTCCGGAACAATCCGGGACTCGGGCGGCTTCGTGCGGATGTATCAGCGCCGCAGGCTGCCGATGGGGGGTTGGCTGAGGAGGCTGCTGTCGGATCCGCGTTTGGGGAGGGTGCGTTCGGCGCCGAGAATGCGGCGCAGTTTGCAGTCGGGCGCGTCTTTGGCGTCGGAGAGGGGGCGGGTGGCGAGGTCCTGCACGCTCCATTTGCGGAGGAGGTCTTTGACGCCCTCCTGGAACTGGACCATGGCCTGGTGGAAGCCACAGGTGCGCACCACGTGTTCCGGATTGGGGAATTCGCGGCAGTGGTTGCCGATGATGGCGCCTTCGCAGGCTTCGACGACTTCGAGCAGGGTGATGTCGGAGGGATCGCGGGCGAGGCTGAAGCCACCGCTGGCGCCGCGGTGCGATTCGAGGAGGTCGGCTTTCGCGAGGGTGCGCAGAATTTTGGAGGTGTAGGACTCCGAGGACCCGAGGGTCATGGAGATGGGCTGCGGGGTGATGAGGGTGCCCTTGGGCATCCGCGAAAGCAGGACGAGGCACTGGATGGCGATTTCGGTGGTTTTGGTGAGCAGCATGGGAGTCTCCGGGAAAATCAGTGGGGGCAGCAGGACGCGCCGGGGGTGGTGAGGTCGGGGCTGAGAAATTTAATGCCGAGGTTGAGTCCGCGGACAATCAGCAACACGGCGACGACGCAGGTGACGGCGGGGATGAGGTTGTTGAGGATGGGGCGCAGGCGCGGGGAGCGCAGGCCGAGTCCTCCGAGGGAAAGGGCGAAGAGCAGCGGCGTGGTGCCGAGGCCGAAGAGGGCCATGTAGAGGGCACCGCGCAGGGGGCCGACCTGCAGGGAGGCCCCGGCGAGGGCGGAGAGCACGAGGCCGCAGGGCAGAAGACCGTTGAGCAGGCCGATTTCGAAGAGGCCGCGGGCACCGTCGCGTTTGAGAAGTCCGCCGAGGGCTTTTTGCAGGGGGACAGTGATGTGGCGGACGATCCAGGCGGGGGTGTGGCGGGCGGAAAGGAAAACCGTGGCCAGCAGGAGCACGCCGAAGAGGATGGAGACGAATTGCTGGAGCTGCACGTTTTGGATGACGTGCCCAAACGAGCCGGCGAGCAAGCCCATGGTGGCGTAGGTGGCGGTGCGGCCGAGGTTGTAGGCGAGGCGGCCGAGGAGGCGGCGGAACAGGGATCTGTCCGCGCCGCCGGGAAGGGCGAGCACGAGGGGGCCACACATGCCGACGCAGTGGAGGCTGCCAATGAGGCCGAGGCTGAAAGCGGCGATCCAGGGGTTCATGGGATGTAGAGATCCTCGCGGTGAAAATAGTCTTCGTTTTCGTACACCCAGCGGATCTGGGCCTGCCAGCGTCCGGGGAGGATGTCGGGCGTGTCGATCACGGAGGGAACGCCATCCTGGAGGGCGTAGGATCGGTCCATTTTGGCGTCGGAGGCGCGGTAGAGGGTGAGTACGGCGCCGCGGGCGGTGCCGGGCATGTACACGATGAGGCGGTGATTGGCGGCATCGACGTCGACGCGGGGCGGGTCGGACAGTTTGCGGCTGCGGGCCAGGGCCTGGACTTTGACGTCGTGGCGCAGGCCTTCCTCGTAGTAGTCGGGGGTGACGAGGTCATGGCGCATGCCGAAAGATCGGAAGACAAACCAGACGCAGACGGCGATGAAGCCGATGAACCAGAGGGTGAGCATCACGGGCCAGATCTGGAAACGTTTGGGTTTGGAGGGCGTGTCGCTCATAGGTCGATGATCTTTGCCGGTTGGTCCGCGGCGAGGAAGGAGCTTTTGACGCGGTCGAGGGTTTTGCCGCTGGGCGAGCGGAGGGCGATTTCAAAGGGCGTTTCCTTGCCGCGGAGCTGGGCGGGGTCGATGATGACGACCACCACGCTGCGGGCGTCGCCCTGGGCCGGGACGCTGATCTTCTGGTTGGGGTAGATCAGGTCGCCCTTGGGTCCGCGCAGTTCGAGCGTGCCCTCCAGAGGACGGTTGGTTTTGTTGACGAAGCGGCTTTCGAAGAAGTTGGCCACACGTCCGTCGGGCAGGCTCTGGTACCAGCTTCCGCGCTGGCGGAGCAGGTCCATGTTCAGCGAGGCGCGGGACAGCAAAAGCGTGATGACGACGAGTGACAGTCCGCAGCAGAGGCCGGCGTAGAGTTTAAGACGCGGGGTGAAGCGGAGTTTTTCGCCTTTGTCGATCTGGTTCTGCGAGGCGTAGCGGATCAGGCCGGCGGGGCGGCCGACCTTGTGCATGACGGAGTTGCAGGCGTCGATGCAGTTGGCGCAGTTGACGCATTCCATCTGGGTGCCGTTGCGGATGTCGATGCCGGTGGGGCAGACGGAGACGCAGAGGCCGCAGTCGACGCAGTCGCCGCGTCCGATGCCGAGGCGCTCTTCCCAGGACTGTCCGCGCTGGAGGCGGGCGCGTTCCTCGCCGCGTTTTTTGTCGTAGGCGATGACGATGGAGTTTTCGTCGAGGAGGACGGACTGGAAACGTCCGTAGGGGCAGATGAAGGTGCAGGCCTGTTCGCGGAAGCGGGCGAAGATGCCGTAGAAGAGGGCGGTGAAGAGGAGGATGGAGACGGCGCCGCCGGGATGTTTGGCGGGGCTTTCGCGGATGAAGGTGATGAGGGCGTCGCCACCGATGATGTAGCCGAGCAGGAGGTGGGCGCAGGCGAGGGACACGAGGAAGAAAACGCCGTGTTTGAGGCCTTTTTTCAGCCACTTGTCCTGGGTCCAGGGCGCGGCGTTGAGGGTTTTCTGCTCCATGGCGTCGCCTTCGATCCAGTATTCAATCTTGCGGAAGACCATTTCCATGAGCACGGTTTGCGGGCAGAGCCAGCCGCACCAGATGCGTCCGAAGGCGGCGGTGAAGAGGACGATCATGACGAAGCCGGTGATCATCGCGAGGGCGAAGAGGAACATGTCCTCGGGCCAGAACATGATGCCGAAGATGGAGAATTTGCGCTCCAGGATGTTCATCATGAGCAGCGGATTGCCGGCGATCTTGATGAAGGGGCCGAACACGAAGATGGCGAGAAGTCCCCAGGAGACCCAGGTGCGCAGCGAATAGAAATTCGGCGTGCCGGGCATGGCGCGCTTGCCGACGGGCGGCTTGCGCGGGTAGAGCCAGACGCGTTGTCCGGTGGCGCTGACGGTGGGGAGGGGGGAGGAGGGCATGGGAGTGTAGAGTGTAGAATGACGAATGCAGAGTGTAGAATGACGAATGCAGAGTGACGAATGACGAGTGACGAGTTAATTCAGTTGGTAAGTGGGGGAGTTGGAAGTGGGGACTTCGGTGCCCTGGGGATCACGGGGGTTGGGGGGATTGGAGCCGCGGAGGGTGTAGATGTAGCTGGCGACGGCGTGGCGCTGGCGGAGGGAGAGGGAGTTCTTCCAAGCGGTCATGCCTTTTTCGAGCACGCCGTTTTCGATGATGCGCATGGTGTCGGCAAAGGTGGGCCCGTGAATCCAGTAGGCGTCGGTGAGGTTGGGGCCGATGAGGCCGGCGCCACTGGCGAGGTGACAGCCGGAGCAGTGCGTCTGATACAGCGATCCGCCTTCGGAGAGGACGGCGGATTCCGTCGAGGGCCGGGTCAGGTCGAGGTTGGCGAGGGCCTGCGCCTGGCGGGCGGCCTGGGCGGCTTCGGCCTGGGCGACGGCGTCGCGGTAGAGGCCGATCTGCCCCTGGCCGAGGCCGAGGACGTGGAACCACATCAGGTAGAGAAAGGCGATGATGATGGTGATGATGAAGAGCCAGACCCACCAGCGGGGGAGCTGGTTGTCCTCCTCCTGAATGCCGTCGTAGTCGTGGCCGGACATGGGATGATGGTCGGACATGTCAGTGTGCTCCGGTATCGGGGGTTGAACTTTCGCCGTCGTGCAGGGGCAGGGCGGCCATGTGCGCGGCTTCGGCTTTGCGGACCACCAGCACGCGCAGGAAAACGGTGATGAAAAACAGCATGAAGACCACGAGGGAGATCAGCGGATACATCCCGATGCCTTCAATGGAGCGGAGGACTTCCTTGTACATGGCTTACTCCAATTCGAAGGGGGTTTCGCGCAGGGCGTCGGTGCCGAGGCGCTGCAGGTAGGCGATGAGGGCGATGATCTCGCGGTCGGGCTGGATCAGGTCGCCGCGATCGGGAAGCTGCTCGCGCAGGTCGGCGGCGATTTTCTCGGCCTGTTCCTTGAGGCGCTTGACGGCGACCTCCTCGAAGTGCATCGGGTAGGGCACGCCGAGCTGGCGCATGACCTGGATTTTCTTGACCGTGTCCTTGGTGCGGAGTTTGTTGCGCAGCAGCCATGGGTAGTCGGGCATGATGGAACCGGGCGAGGTGGAGGTCGGTTTTTCCATGTGCAGGTAGTGCCAGGCGTGGTTGCGTCCGACGGCACCTTCGCGGGCGAGGTCGGGTCCGGTGCGTTTGGAGCCCCAGAGGAAGGGATGGTCGAAAATGAATTCTCCGGCCTTCGAGTAATCGCCATAACGCGCGGTCTCGGAACGGAAGGGGCGGATCATCTGCGAGTGGCACTGCACGCAGCCCTCGCGGATGTAGAGGTCGCGGCCCTCGAGTTCGAGCGGGGTGTAGGGCGTGACCGTGCTCAGCGTCGGCACGTTGGACTTGATGAGGTAGAGGGGAATCAGTTCGACAATGCCGCCGACGGCGATGGCGAGGGTGGTGAGCACGCTGAAGAGAAACACCATGCGCTCGAGTTTGCGGTGGCGGTAGACGTGGGTCTCGTCGCCGATGGGCGTGTCGCGCAGGGAGGGCGCGGAGGCTTCGGTGTCCTTTTCAAAGGTGCCAGCTTTGATGGTTTTCCAGAGGTTGACGGTCATGAGCACCGCGCCGCTGAAGTAGAGCAGTCCGCCGATGACGCGCAGGCCGTACATGGGCAGAATTTTGGTGACGGTGTCGAGGAAGTTGGGATACTGCAACATGCCTTCGGCGTTGAACTGCTTCCACATCAGGTTCTGGGTGACGGCGGCCCAGTAGAGGGGCAGCACATAGAACATCATGCCGGTGAGGCCGATCCAGAAGTGCATGTTGGCCCACTTTTTGTTGTGGATCGGCGTTTTGTAGAGGACGGGCACGAGCCAGTAGAGGATGCCGAAGGTCATGAAGCCGTTCCAGCCGAGGGCCCCGGTGTGCACGTGGGCGATGGTCCAGTCGGTGTAGTGCGAGATGGCGTTGACGGACTTGATGGAGAGCATCGGGCCTTCGAGGGTGGCCATGCCGTAGGCGGTGACGCCGACGACGAGGAACTTCAGCACGGGGTCCTGACGGACCTTGTCCCAGGTGCCGCGGAGGGTGAGAAGTCCGTTGAGCATGCCGCCCCAGCTCGGGGCGATGAGCATGAGCGAGAAGACCATGCCGAGGCTCTGCGCCCAGTCGGGAAGGGAGGTGTAGAGGAGGTGGTGGGGGCCGGCCCAGATGTAGATGAAGATCAGCGCCCAGAAATGGATGATGGAGAGGCGGTAGCTGAAGACGGGGCGGTTGGCGGCTTTGGGCAGGTAGTAGTACATCAGCCCGAGGTAGGGCGTGGTGAGGAAGAAGGCGACGGCGTTGTGGCCATACCACCACTGCACGAGCGCGTCCTGCACACCGGCATAGATCGAGTAGCTCTTCATCAGATTCACCGGCACGGCCAGCGAGTTGAAAATGTGCAGGACCGCGACCGTGACGATGGTGGCGATGTAGAACCAGAGCGCGACGTACATATGGCGTTCGCGGCGGCGCCAGAGCGTGCCGAAGAAGTTGATGGCGAAGACAACCCAGACCAGGGTGATGAGGATGTCGATCGGCCACTCGAGTTCGGCGTATTCCTTGGAGGTGGTTTTACCGGCGGGCAGGGACACCGCGGCGAGGACGATGATGAGCTGCCAGCCCCAGAAGTGGATCCGGCTGAGGAGATCGCTGAACATGCGCGCCTTGCAGAGCCGCTGCGTCGAGTGGTAAACGCCCATGAAAATCCCGTTGCCGACAAACGCGAAGATCACCGCGTTGGTGTGCAGGGGGCGGATGCGTCCGAAACTCAGCCAGGGGCCGAGGTTGAGGGCGGGCAGCACCAGTTGCGTGGCCGCGAGCAGGCCGACGAACATGCCGACCAGCGCCCAGATGACGGTGGCGAAGCCGAAGTCGCGCACGATGCGGTTGTCGTAACGGAAGGTTTCCAGTTGACTCATGGGGTGGGTTCCTTGACGGGGACGGCGACAGGGCGCCGGGGTTGAACATCGTCGACAAGTATGCGCATCGCCGGCGTCACCGGGTCATCATATTGACCTCGTTTGACGGACCAGAGAAACGCGCCGAGAAAAAAAAGGGCGATCAGCAGACTCGCACTTAGCAGGATGACCAATACGCTCATGGCCCCTTCCTTTTTGTCGTACCATCACATGGCAAATCTCTCCGTCCCCAGGAGGGAGGAAACAGCGCGGGAGCCAGAGGAAAAGGAGCGGCAGGCATGGCTATTGGTTTTCGCGATAAGGGATACGGGATATCCGATATATGTATTCACCCCTCCAAGTCAAGCCTTGGCGCGCATGTGGGTTGGGAATTTTTTGGGTGGATTTTTTGGGCACTTCCTTCGGCCCGCAATTACACGCGGATGTCGAGATGACTCGCCGCGAGGTCCTTGGCCACATTTCCGGCGAGTTGACCGCAGGCGGCGTCGATGTCCACGCCGCGTTGAATGCGGATGGTGGCCGGAATTCCGCGAAGTTCCAAATGGCTCCGGAAGGCGTTCACGCGCTCGCGTCCGCTGCGCGCCATCCCAATGCCCTCTACGGGATTGAGCGGGATCAGATTTACATGCAGCGGAAATTTTCCGCCTTTGAGGAGAACGCGCGCGAGTTTTTCGGCTTCGTCCAGGCTGTCGTTTTTGCCGTCGATCAGAACATATTCAAACGAGACGCGGCGATGCGTTTTGGCCGTGTAGGCCCGGACGGCATCCATGAGGTCGGCGATGGGATAACGACGGTTGACGGGCATCATGGCCGAACGGATTTCATCGTCGGCGGCGTGCAGGCTGATCGCGAGGTTGATCTGCAGGGGATCGTCCATCAATTTGAGAATGCCCGGAACCAGTCCGACGGTGGACACCGTGAAATTCCGGGCGCCGAAGTTGAAGCCGTCGGGTTGGTGCAGCAATTCCACCGAACGACGCCACTGGGTAAAATTGTTGAAGGGTTCGCCCATGCCCATGAACACGACATTGGTGAGGCGGGCCGGCACGTCCTCAGGACCGAACACTTTGTGGCGGGCGGCCGCCTCCGCATCGAAGTCCACAGCCACTTCGGCCAGGGTCCGCTGCGCCCACAACACCTGCTGGGCGATGTCGCCGGCGGACAGATCCTGCAAAAATCCCAGCTTGGCCGTGGCGCAGAAGGTGCAGCCCATCGGACAACCCGCCTGGCTGCTCACGCAAACCGTGGCGCGTCCGGGATAGACCATCAGCACGGCTTCCACCGTTTCGCCCCCCGGCAACGCAAACACTGCTTTGCGGGTCAATCCGCCGTCCCCTCTCCGCACCAGCCGAGCCTGCAGCGTGCCGATGCAGGTTTTTTCCCGAAGCAGATTCCGGAAGGCTGCCGGCAGATCGGACATCTCATCTGTGGTTTTCACCAAATTGACCCAGAGCTGCCTCCAGATCTGTTTTGCCCGGAACGCGGGCTGTCCCCAGCCCTTGACCCGCTCGGTCAGCTCGGCACTATCCAGGTCCAGAAGATTTACGAGGGTTTCCATGAACGTTTCCTTACTTTTCTTGTGCTTCAGGCGGGCGGATGCGCCGCAGGGTTTTTTCTTCTTCGGCCCAGCGTTCGCGGCGGGCACGGGTGGCCTTCGCATCATCCTTCAGAAGGTCGACGCCGAACCAGCCCAGGAAAAAATCCGCTATTTCGCCCACATGAAATCCCAGGCGGAACCCGACAAGAAGATTGGCGGCGACTTCGAACTGGCCATGATTGAAGTTCCCCCCTTCCATCATGTCGGCCTCCCATTCCGCGTCTTCTTTTTCCCACAGGGGCAACACATAGGTGTAGGCAAAGCCTTTGCCCCGCGCCAACGCTGTCTCGTTCGGGAGGAAGGCCTGGCCCCCCACAACGATCAGGTGGCCCTCCTCCGTTTCGTAGCGCCCGAATGCCCCGGAACGAAGGCCATAGCCCTGGCCGTTTTGCGCACCCAGACCGAGCGTGGCCACGGGACCCAGCTTGACGGCCGCGTTTACCCCTCCTGTTTCCACAGCCACCGTCCAGCAATCCCCAAAGTCCCGCCCGCGATCCGCCAGATACGCGCAGCCGCCCAACAACAGAAACATTCCTGCGGGCAGCAGATGGGTCAGCG
>CAZCFM010000087.1:10400-16370 GCA_964497855.1 uncultured Verrucomicrobiota bacterium
TCATGAGGACGAGATTGAGCAGGATGGCGATCCACCATGGAGAGGTCCAGATCACAAAAATCCAAACCATCCAGGCTGGACCTGTTTCGTGCCGCAGCCGTGCGAAAAGAATCCGGATTAGGAAAATGAACTGTATTCCCATGATAACCTTGAGGCTTTCGCCCATGAAGGGTCTGTAGACAAAGCCTGGGGCAAGGACCAGATTGCACAGGAACGTTATGCTGAAGATTATCCAGAGAATCCTGTAGTTCCATTCCCGGCCCTTGGACTCCCGCCAAGTTCTCGACAGGGGCATCGGCAGAAAACGCAGAGGGAGCATTGCCCACAGAATTCCGAATCCAAGAAAGAGTGCAGTGTTCATTTCGAAAATCGACCGGGTGGTAGGAAATAAGACAATCCTTTATTTCCGTATAGCATCCATCGATTCAACGCAATGTTTTCCTGCATCCGGTCATTCCGCATTCGTAATTCGTCACTCGTCATTCGTCACTCGTCACTCGTCATTCGTCACTCGTCACTTTCAATCCCCAATCCAAAATCCCCAATCCGAATTCCCCATTCCCCCAGAGGGTATTTGACAGCGCGGGGGCCTGTGCTATCGCTTGGGCATGGACGAACTTTTCCAGGAGCCGGAACATCCCGACGCACGGAGGCGGCAACCGCTGGCCGCGCGCATGCGTCCGCGCAGTCTCGATGAGATTGCGGGCCAGCAGCACATTCTGGGTCCCGGCAAACTGCTGCGGCGCGCGATCGAGGCCGACCGTCTGGACAGTCTAATCCTCTACGGACCGCCCGGCTGCGGCAAAACCACGCTGGCGGAAGTGATTGCCCTGAGCACGCGCCGGGACTTCCAGCGGGTGAGCGGGATCACGGGCAATGTGGCCGAACTGCGCAGAATTCTCGATCCGGCCCGTCAGCGCCGCCTGCGGGAGGGCCGCGAAACGGTCCTGTTCATCGACGAAATCCACCGTTTCAACAAGTCGCAGCAGGACACGCTGTTGCCCTACGTGGAGGAGGGGGATGTCACACTGATTGGGGCGACGACGCATAATCCGTTTTTTTTCGTCAACTCGCCACTGGTGTCGCGCTCGCGGGTTTTTCAGTTGGAGGCGTTGAAGGCGGAGGACATTGTGCCGCTTCTGCGCCGTGCGCTGGCGGATCCGCGGGGGCTGGCGTCCATCCGGACGGAGGTGGAGGAGGAGGCGCTGTCTTTTCTGGCGGGGATTTGCGAGGGGGATGCGCGCAAGGCGCTCAATGCGCTGGAAATCGCGGTCCTGTCGAGTCCGCTGCGGGCCGACGGCATTGTGCAGGTCAGCCGGGGGGCGGCGGAGGAGAGCATTCAGAAAAAAGGGGTGGTGTACGACAAGGGCGAAGACGAGCATTACGACACGATTTCGGCCTTCATCAAGAGCGTGCGCGGCTCGGACCCGGACGCGGCGGTCTATTGGCTGGCCAAAATGCTGGTGGCCGGCGAGGACCCGCGCTTCATCGCGCGGCGTCTGGTGATTCTGGCGAGCGAGGACATTGGCAATGCCGACCCGCGCGGTCTTTCGGTGGCCGTGGCGGCGATGCAGGCCGTCGAATTTGTCGGCATGCCGGAGGCGCAGCTCAGCCTGTCCCAGGCGACGACCTATCTGGCCACGGCCCCGAAAAGCAATGCGGCGACGCTGGCGATCGGCGAGGCGATGGCCGACATCCGTTCGGGAAAGGTGTTGCCCGTGCCCCGCCATCTGCGCGACGCGCACTACGCCGGTTCCAAGGCCCTGGGTCATGTGGGCTATGTGTACGCCCACGATCAGCCGCATCATTTCGCCGACCAGGAATACGCGCCGACGGACAAAATCTATTACCGTCCGAGCGATCAGGGGTACGAAGCGACGATCGACAAACGGCTGGCCTTTTGGGACAGTCTCCGCAAACATCCGCGAAGGGACGGCCATGAACAAAGCTGAACTCCGGAACGCGCAGCGGCGGCGGCTGCGGGAGATGCCGGAGTCAACGCGCGCCCGGCACGCGGCGGAGCTGTGCGATCGGCTGCGGCAGGATCCGGGCGTTCGCGCGGCGCGTGCGCTGGGGGTGTATCTGGCCTTGCCGGACGAGCCGGACCTGTCGTCGTTTCTGCGGGAGGCGCTGGCGTCGGGAAAACGGCTGGCCCTGCCCGTTCAGACAGGAGAAGGTGGCTGGGAATTCCGGCGGATGGACGGACTGGGGAGCGGTCAGCGGGGGCCTTGGGGTTTGGCGATGCCGGAGGCGGGGGAAACAATCGCGGTGGGGGAATTGGACGTTGTGCTGGTGCCGGGGCTTGCCTTTGGCCCGGACGGAACGCGGCTGGGGAGGGGTAAAGGAATTTACGACCGATTGTTGGCGTCGTTTCAGGGGCGAATGATCGGCTGCGGTTTTCCCGAACATTGTGTGGAGTTTGTGCCCGGAGAAGCCCATGACCTTCGTTTGCATGAAGTTTGGACGGGTCGGGATTGACCGATGGGATTTTTTCCGCATAATCACCGAACAAATGAAACAGCCCGAATCACCCTCCGCTAGGATCCCTTCTCCATGCTGATCGAATTTTGCTGCCCCGTGTGTTTGGCCCCACTGTCGGTGGAGCCCAAGATTGCGGGGGGTCAGGTCAACTGTCCGAAATGCCTCAAGCTGATTCTCATCCCGGAGAAGACGGTGCTGGCGCGAAGTGGGGAGACTGCGGCCTTCAGTCCGGGATTGACGCACAAAGGGGACGTGGTGGCCAAGGCGATCAGTTTGAGTGTGGAGCCGTATCGGCGGGAGTTGGAGACGAAGACGGGGCTGCTGAACGATGCAGTGGACATGATCAAAACGCGCAACCAGCGCATCAAGGAGATTGAGGGGTTGATTCTTAAAACACAGAAGGATCTGTGGGAGCTGGATGTGGTGTACGACGATCACCAGAGCGAGCTGGATCGCGTGCGGCGCGAGTTGGGGGAACGTTTGGAAAAAGTGGAATCAGATTCGGCGGCGGTTTCGGTGGAGGAATCGTCGCGGGCCGTTCTGGAGGAGCAGGTCCAGAAGTTGGTAATACGGGTTCAGGAGTTGGAGGAAAGCAAGGAGTCGCTGAAACACCGGCTGGCGCATTTGGACGCGCACTCGCGTATGCAGCGTTCGGAACTGGACCAGTTCAGCGAGTTGGTGGGGTCCTTGGGCCCCTTGGAGGACTTTGTCCGTGCCAGTTCGGCGTTTGAGGAACGGCAAAGGGAACGCCTGGCGGAGCGTGACCGCGAGCTGACCACGGCGCGGGAATATCTGGTCAAGGCGGCGGGGGAACTCGATCGACTACAGAGCGAATCCAACACGCGCGAGCAGTTTCGTCTGAGTGCCGAACAGGAACGGCAGACCTTGCAGAATGAGATGCAGACCCTTTTGCATTCTACGTCGCAGGATGTGCAGTACGCGTTGAAAGAACGCGACCAGTGGAAACACCGTGCCGAGGAACTGCGGGCGGAGATGGAAAAATTGCGGGAGCAATCGACCCGGGATAACGAAGATCTCGGAAACAACCTTGCGGCATTGCGGACGGAATTCCGCCATCAGGAAGGTCTGCTGGAGGACGCGCTGCGCGTGCAGCAGGATCTCAGCGAGGACCGTCGACAGTCCGTGTCGGAGCGAAAAGAACTGGAGCAATCGCTCGAACTTCTCCGCAAACGGATTGATCAGGAGCGGCACGAATTGCAGATTCGAAGCGAAAGTGAAAAATCGACGCTTCTGAACGAGGCCGCCAAACGTGAATCCACGCTGGAAAACAAACTGCGGCTGTTGCGCGCGGACTTCGCGGAGCAGGAAACGCGGCTCGCTGAGGCCTTGCGCAATCAGGCCCAACTCGCCGAGCAGAGTCTTCGTTCGGAAAAACAGCGGTCCGAATTGAAAAAACAGCTGGATCTGGCGATGGAACGCCTGGAAGCCGATGGTCTGAAGGCGTAATCAGTCCTCTTCTTCTTCCTCTTCGGAGACGCGAAGAACTTCTTCAATGCTGGTGATGCCCTGCAGGACTTTTTGCCAGCCGTCGTCGCGGAGCGTGCGCATGCCGTGCTGCAGCGCCACGTTTTTGATGCGGCTGGCAGGTTCGCGGCTCACCACCAATTGACGGATATCATCCGTGACGACAAGAATTTCATAGATGCCGGTCCGCCCGCGATAGCCAGTGTTGCGGCAGGCTTCGCAGCCGACGGCTTCGAACACGCGGCCCTCGGACAGGCGGTGAACAGGGAATTGAATTTCCTTGAGATACGCGGCGTCGGGCGTGATCTCGCGTTTGCACTCCGAACAGAGGGTTCGCACGAGACGCTGGGCGATGAGGGCCTCGATGGAGGAGGCCACCAGAAAGGGTTCTACGCCCATGTCGAGCAAACGCGTGAAACCGCTGGCGGCGTCGTTGGTGTGCAGGGTGGAGAAAACCAGGTGACCGGTGAGAGCGGCCTGAATCGCGATTTCCGAGGTCTCCTTGTCGCGAATTTCGCCGATCATGATCACATCCGGGTCCTGGCGGAGGATGTGGCGGAGACCGACGGCGAAGGTCAGCCCGATTTCGGGCTTCATTTGAATCTGGTTGATGCCAGCAATCTCATATTCAATGGGGTCTTCGCAGGTGAGAATGCGTTTGTCCACCGAGTTGATGGTATTGAGGTAGGTGTAGAGCGAGGTGGATTTTCCTGAGCCGGTGGGGCCGGTCACCAGCAGGATGCCATGGGGGCGGTGGATGAGTTTCTTCAGAATTTGTGCGTCGCTGGGACTGAGACCGAGTCGCTCCATTCCGAGCAGGGTGGACTGGCGCATGAGCAAGCGGAGGCTGACGCTTTCGCCATGCACGGTGGGCATGGTGGAGACGCGGATGTCGATTTCAGTTCCACGGATACGCAGCCCTATGCGTCCGTCTTGAGGGAGGCGTTTTTCGGCAATGTCCATGTTCGACATGACCTTCAGGCGCGAGATGATGGCGGACTGGAAGCGTTTGAGACGGGCGGGCAGCGGCACGGAAACGAGCACGCCGTCGATGCGGTAGCGGATGCGCAAATCCTTTTCCATTGGTTCCAGATGGATGTCTGTGGCCCCGTCCTGATGGGCTTCCCAGATGATTTGATTCACGAATTTGACAACGGAGGCCTCTTCATCGAGGTCGGCAAGGTCGCTGTCGAGCAGATCGTCCTCTTCGGGGTTCCCTCCTCCCTCGTCGAGCATTTGTTCGATGGTTTCACCGCCGACGCCGTAGAGGCGTTTGATGGCTTTATCAAGATCGGACAAGGGCGCGAGGCAGAGGCGGATGCGCTGTCCGGACGCGAGGCGGAGGGCCTCGGAAAGCCCTGGGCGAAAAGGATCGCTGGTGGCCACGCGCAGGAGATTGTTTTCGCGTTCGAGCGGGAGCACCTGGTACTGGTAGACGGCTTTGGCGGGGAGAAGGGCCAGAACATCAGCTGGTGGCGCGGCTTCGTTCAAACGGAGATAGGATAGGCCCATCGCATCTGCTAGTTTGGGGAGAAACTGTTCTTCTGCGAGACGGGTGTGTTCAATACAACGCTGCACAAGCGACCCTCCGCCCTCGCGCTGGGCATGCAGAAGGGTAGCAGCGTCAGCTACAGAAACGAACCCAGTAGCGGTTAGAATGTCGGCGACATTTGGGACCAGTGCTATCATTTAGAATCATCATGCGGGGTGAACAACAGCATGTCAAGCTAAGGAATATATTCATTATTACAACAGCTGCAATAATGAATATACATTTAAATATTTATTGCAACAGCTACTATATTAAATTTTATCTTGACACCCCCATGGGTTTCGGGTAGGTTGCGGTCATGAAGACAAAAACTATTGATGGTGTTTCGGTGATTCCTTCGGTGTGGGCGGGGGTGTTTGAGGAGCGCAAACGGGGGCTTCGCATTCTGCCGAAGTCCGGGGATTACTTTGTGCATGTCACCAGTCGCAGCGCGGGGCAGCTCTTTTTGTTCC
>CAZCFM010000088.1:0-16315 GCA_964497855.1 uncultured Verrucomicrobiota bacterium
AGCAGTTCCTCGCCGTATTGGGCGAGTTTGACGGGGCCGATGCCGCTGATCTGCTGAAGCTCCTGCAGCGTGGCGGGTTTTTGCGCGGCGAGTTCCTCCAGCGTTTTGTTGGCGAGGACCTGAAAGGGTTTTACGTGCGCGATGCGGCAGCGTTTCATACGCCAGGCCTTGAGGCGGAGGAAGAGTTCCCCATCGACATGCGTGGGCGGGGCGGCGGATTTTTTCGGGGCCTTGGTTTTGACGGAGGGGGCCGCCACGGCGGGCACGGGACTCAGGTCGGGGGTGACGCGTCGGAAAACGGCCTCCTTGCCGCGGGCACTGATGCCGAGGGTGGGAAATTCGCCGTGGTTTTGTTCGAGACAGCCGTCCTGAATCAGACTGTCAATGAGGGCGACGATGGTGGGCAGGGAGAGATCGGACAGCAGTCCGTGGCCGCGGTGTTCGAGCAGGCCGGCGTGGGCGAGCGCGAGGTTTTTGGACCCCTTGAGCAGTTCGGCGATGCGGGCGCGTCCGAATTGGTGGTCGAGGCGGGCGACGGTGCTGAGAATTTTCTGGATGCGCACCCAGTCCTCCTCCGACAAGGCGGGGCGCGGTTTTGCGGCCTGGCTCTGGCAGACATCGCAGGCCTTGCAGGCGTTGCCGATGTCGGTGGCGTCGCCGAAATAGCGGAGGATTTGTCGGTGGCGGCATTCGCGTCGGTTGGCGAAATCGAGAATGGCGTCGAGTTTGGCGCGGTCGCGCTGGGCTTTGGCCTCGGCGCGCTGGATGTGTTCGGCGAGGGCGCGGTCGTCGATTTTTTCGAGGGCGAGCACGGCCTGGGTTCGCGAGCCGGGTTCGTCTTCGCGCTGGATGCAGTTGGCGCGTTCGAGGATCCAGAAGGCGCTGCGGACGGCCATGGGATTGTTGGTGCTGCCCATTTCGCCGGCCCAGACTTCGGCGGGGAGGGCGAGGGGCTGTTTGGAGCAGCGGCGGCGGAGGAGGGCGAGCAGTTCGAGAATGGTTTCGCGGGTGGGGTTGGAGCCTTCGAGGAAAAACTCCTGGGTGCGGATATCAATGTAGTTGTAGAGCAGCTCGCACCAGGCGGGGGCCCCATCGCGTCCGGCGCGGCCGATCTCCTGGTAGTAGGCCTCCATGCTGCCAGGAATGTCCCAGTGCAGCACAAAACGCAGGTCGGCGCGGTCCACGCCCATGCCAAAGGCGTTGGTGGCGACGACGGCGTTGACGCGGCCGGTCATGAAACGGTCCTGGATGCGGCTGCGGTCGGTGTCGCTCATGCCGCCGTGGTAGAGCGGGACATCGTGGCCGAGGAGGTCGAGTTTTTTGACGACGATTTCGGCCTGTTTGCGGGTGGAGCAGTAGATGATGCCGTTGCGCCAGTCTTCGAGGGCGGCGCTGACGCGGGCGAGTTTCTGGTCGTGGGTGGAGCAGCGGGTGACGGCGATGTGGAGGTTGGGGCGTTCGAAGCCGTGGACAAAGACGCGGGGATTTTTGCGTCCCTGTCCGCCGAGACCGAGGTGGCGGACGATGTCCTCGCGCACGCGGGCGGTGGCGGTGGCGGTGAGAGCGGCGACGCGGGCCTTGGGGAAGAGGCGCGTCATCTCGTGGATGCGCAGGTAGTCGGGACGGAAGTCGTGGCCCCACTGGGAGACGCAGTGGGCCTCGTCGACCGCGATCAGCGACACCTCGATCTGCTCCAAAAGTTTGAGGAATCGGGGGTCCTTGAGGCGTTCCGGGGCGAGGTAAAGAAGTTTGTGTTTGCCGGCGCGGACCTCCTCCAGCCGGCGTCCCATCTCGTGCGGATCGAGGCTTGAATTGACGAAGGTGGCGGCGATTTTGCGGCGTTGAAGCGTTTCCACCTGATCCTTCATCAGGGCGATGAGGGGCGACAGCACGAGGGTGATGCCGGGCAGGACGAGGGCCGGAAGCTGGAAACACAGCGATTTGCCGGAGCCGGTGGGCATCACCACCACCACGTCCGTGCCCGCCATCACCGCCTCCACAACTTCCTCCTGGCCGTCGCGGAAACGGTCAAAGCCAAAATGGGTTTTCAGGGCCGAGGTCAACATGGGCCTCTGCATAGCGCAGGGATGGCGGATTTCGAGCGGAAAGGGGTGGGTAACCAAAATGCAGTTCCCTGCAGAATGGTATTGACCAAAATGCAGGCATATGCATAATGGTCACATGAAACGGATTTACAGCTCCTTTCTGGCAAACCACCTGAAACGTTATCGGCAAATGGCGTTTGTGAGTGGAGCACGGCAAGTGGGGAAAACCACGACCTGCCGGGAATTGGGCGATCACTATTTGTCCTGGGATGTGGAGGAACACCGCCGTCTTCTTCTTCAGGGGCCCGCCTCCGTGGGGGAGGCCTTGCAGCTTCAGCAGCTTCAGGAGACCTTGCCGGTGGTGGTTTTCGATGAACTTCACAAGAACCCGCGATGGAAATCGTTTCTGAAAGGTTTTTTTGACCTGCATGAAAGCCGTTGCCGGATTCTGGTCACGGGCTCCTCCCGACTGGATGTGTATCGGAAAGGGGGGGACAGCTTGATGGGTCGCTATTTCCTCTTTCACATGCATCCGCTTTCCGTTGCGGAACTTCTGCACGGCGAAACGCTGGAATCGGAGTTGCTGCGCGCACCGCGGTCTCTTCCCGAAACCGAGTGGGACGCCTTGCTTCGCTTTGGCGGGTTTCCCGAGCCTTTTCTGCTGCGCGATCCGGCCTTTCTACGCCGATGGCGAAAACTTCGGCGTCAACAGCTTATTCGGGAGGATGTGCGGGATTTGAAGCGGATCGTCGATCTTCCCCAACTGGAAATGACCGCCGATATGCTGGCGGAGCGTTCGGGGGAGCCGTTGGTGTTTGCGAACATCGCCCGGGATGTGGGCGTCTCTCCCCACACCCTTCGATCCTGGGTCTCGACGCTCTGCGATTTTCACCATGGTTTTTTGCTGCGACCCTGGATTCGTAATGTGAGCAGTTCCCTGCGCAAGGAACCCAAATGGTATGTGCGTGACTGGTCGGCAGTGGACGATGCCGGCAAACGTTTTGAAACGTTTGTGGCCTGCCACCTGCTCAAGGCCGTGCAGGGCTGGACGGATCTCGGACTGGGGGATTTTGAGCTTCGATATCTCCGCGACAAACAACAGCGCGAAGTCGATTTTGTGGTTGTCCGGGATGGCAACCCCTGGTTTTTGGTGGAAGCCAAACATCGGGACACGCGCCTCAGTCCCGCATTGCAGCACTTTCAAGAAATGACACAAGCCCCCCATGCGTTTCAGGTCGTGGAAGAGCTGCCCTATGTGGATGCGAACCCCTACACCCATCGCGCGCCCATGGTGGTTCCGGCCCTAACGTTGCTCTCGCAGTGGATCTAGGAATTCAGGGCCCAGAGGGTGCCGTTGAGCACGGCGGCGAAGAGGACCCAGAGGAGGTAGGGGAGTAGGAGGAGGTCTGTTTGAACACAAGCACAGGCCGATGTCGATCCCGGAACAAAGTTCTGCAAGGGGGTATCGAGGTATAATTTTTTCAGAACGCGCTTGACCTCGTGGGGTAACCGTGTAGAACTACGCCTCCTTTCAAACGAAGCCCCCTTCGTCTAGAGGCCTAGGACACCGGGTTTTCATCCCGGCGACAGGGGTTCGAATCCCCTAGGGGGTGCCATTTTTCCCGCAAACGTTCCGGATTCCGGAACGTTTTTTGTTGCCCGGTCGCTCGGCGCTTGCTTCCCCGCCCCGCTGCGGTAGGAGAGCCCCATGTCCACTCCCCATTGGTCTATCGACGACGTGTTCCGCCGCCTGCGCACAATCGCTCCCGCCCACAGCCGCGCCTATTTCGCCATGTACAACAGCATCTGGGACGCCATCGTCACCGATCCCCAGCTCATGTGTGTTCCGGTCGACGACCACCTGCTGCACCGGGGCGACGGCGTTTTCGAAACCCTGCTCGCCGAAGAAGGGGCTCTCTACAACCTCGATGCGCACTTGCAGCGCCTCGCCTCCTCCGCCGCCGCCATCGGCATCGCCTGCCCGGCCTACGACATTCTGCGGGCCAAAACCCTCGACGTCTTCCGTGCCGCCGGACAGCCCCGCGCCCTCGGACGCATCCTGCTGGGACGCGGCCCCGGTGGTTTCGCCGTTGACCCCCGCGAGTGTCTCGCTCCCTCCCTCTATATCATCGTGTACGCCGCCCCGCCCCCGTTTATGGAGCGCAACCCCGGTGGCGCCTCCGTGGTCCTCAGCCAGGTTCCGCCCAAAACCGGAGGCCTCGCCACGATCAAAACCTGCAACTATCTGCCCAACGTCCTCATGAAAATGGAGGCCATCCGCGCCGGGGCCCACTTTGTCCTCGGAGTCGACAGCGATGGCTTCCTCACCGAAAGTTACACCGAGAATTTCGCCGCCGTGGACCGCGACGGGGCCCTGCTCCTCACTCCGGCCCAGCACCATCTCCCCGGCACCACTCTCGCCCGCGTCGCCGACCTCGCCCGCGCCGCCGGACGCCCCGTGCGCGAAACCAAACTCCGCCCCGCCGACCTCGACAGACTTGCGGAACTCCTCGTCGTTGGCACCACCGCCTATGTGACCCGCGTGAGCCGCATCGATGGACGCCCCGCGCCCCAGGGACCCGTCGCGGAGCAGCTCGACCTCCTCCTGCACCATGATATCCTGCGGAATCCGACCCAGCGCACGGTTATTCGGGATCCCGGGGCAGCTGCAGGATCACCCGCTCGCCTGTCTCCACCTTGACCCCGGGCAGCCGGGTGAGTTCGCCCCAGCTGCGCTGATGCAGTGTGCCTTCGCCGGCCTCGCGCCGCAGCTCGGCATCCTCCAGCACCGTCCCGAGGGTGAAATCAAACAGCACGACGCGTCCCT
The DNA here is from genome assembly GCA_964497855.1 of uncultured Verrucomicrobiota bacterium. Taxonomy (GTDB): domain Bacteria; phylum Verrucomicrobiota; class Kiritimatiellia; order SS1-B-03-39; family UBA6053; genus CAYLNG01. The sequence continues at coordinate 4,873 of CAZCFM010000088.1, forward strand.
CCTCGACGTGTTGGGCGTTGCCGGGATTGAGATGTTCGGCTTCAATCCAGAGGCGGAAACGCATGTCGCGTCCCAGCGACACGGCGAGGTCTTCGGACGTTTCCCTGCCACTCAGGCCGAAGGGATTGCCGTGGCGCATGAGCCGCGCGATGTCGTTTTGGTGGCGGGTTTTCTTCTGTTCGGCCACCTCGCGGGCCTCCACCTTCACGCGGGGATTTTTCGGCGGCGCGGGCGGCACCCTCGGCGGAAGCACCACGAGCAGGCCCGGCTGCGGCATCTCGAAGACGAAAGAGGGAAGCGACTGGTTGCGCGTGCGCTCGGGCGGGGTCAGAAAGAAGGGCAGGGACGGGTCGAGGCCCACGCGGAGCTTGCGGATGTCGTCGAAGGCGTAGCGCACGACAAAACGTTTGCCGGTGTCGGTGTTTTCGCTGCGGTGGGAGAGGTAGCGGAGCCCTTCGCCATAGCCTGCCGCCGCTTTTTGCAGGGCTTTTTCCGTGAACCACCATTCTTCGGGCGGCATGCCGGTTTCGCGGCGGGTGTAGTCGAGAAGCCCCTGCCTCACCCAGGTGCTGGCCTCCAGCGTGCCGGAGCCGTCGGACGCAACCTGTATGCATACATCGCGGGTGAAACATCCAGCGAGCAGCAAGAGCGGGACAAGCAGGATCGCGTTACGCAGACGGGGCATGTTCCGGTCCTTGGTGTGCGCGTTCCCAAGCCTCAAGCACATCGAGTGGCAGTGGCCTGGGTTTGTGGGCGCATTCCAGATAGCGGCGCAAATGATCCGGATTGGCGGTGCCGCCGATCGTGCAGCGGACCGCTTTGTAACTGGCCGCGAGCCGCAGGCCGAATTCCACCGCGTCCGCGCAGCCGGAGGCGGCCAGCAGCGGGTTTTCCGCCGCGCCGCCGAGGGTGCGCAGGGCGAGCACCGGAAGGTATCCCTTGCGCAGCTCCTGCCAGACGCGGTCGGAACAGTCGCGCTGCGTGGCGTTCCAGTAGAAGGTGAGGCCTTCGACGAGGGGCGAGGACAGGGCCGCGAATCCGGCATCGCTGTTGCCGCGGTCCACATAGATCACCGCCGAGCGGATCAGTCCGCGGGCGCGCAGAGAGGCCAGTTCGTCGGCGATCGGCCCGCCGCGCATGAGTTGTGCCGTCAGATTGCCGGGCCCGCGGTCAAAGGAAACCAGTTGAGCCACGTCGATGGTGCCAATGCCGAGGCGGCGGCAGGCGTCTTCGGCTTCGAAGCGCAGGAGTTCGGGCGAGGCGTCGCGGAGTTTGAGGATGAGGCGGGGCACGCGCGCGCGGTCCTGGTCGAAGGCCATGCGCAGCACCATGTAGGTGAAGCCCCGGTTGTAGGTGGGGGAGGAGTGAAACCACACGCCGGCGTCCATCGCCTGTCGGGCGCAGCGCACATCGGATGCGATTGTGTTTTCGTCGCGGCCCAGCGACATGGTGCCAAAGGTGTAGGGGGAAACATTCATAACAGCGCGGATTGTCTGCGATCCATCCCGAGGCGACAAGGCTAAACCTAAACTTTTCGCAACCAGAACCTCTTCCTCTTCAACTTTCAACCTTCAAACCTTCAACTCTCCCCTCTTCCCTCCGATCTCCCTGTCGCCAGCCGCGCGTGCGGAGACGCTGGGCGAGTTCGGTGATGAATTCGCCTTTGCTGAATTCGCGGGCGGGGGCAAGACGTTCGCTGTTGTCGGAATCGGTGAACACACGGAAGACCGGCAGGTCTGCGGGCAGACGGCGCAGGGCAAGCATCAGGCATTCCAGGTAGGCGCTTTCCGAGAGGACCGGAAAGGGTTGTTCACGCCAACGCTGACCGAGAGGGGCCTTCGACAAAATATGCAGGTTGTGGAATTTCACACCATCCACTCCGGCGGTAACCACGCGGTCCACACTTTCCAGCATTTCGTCGGGACCCTCGCCGGGCAGTCCGAAAATCAGATGGGCACACACCCGCAGACCGCGCGCGCGCAAACGCTGCATGGCCTCCTGACTGCGCTCCCAGCTGTGGCGTCGGTTGATGCGCCGCAAGGTGTCGTTGTGGGAGCTTTGAACCCCGAGTTCGACCCAGACCTCGCAGCGGGATCGCCACGCTTCGAGCACATCGAGCATGTCCTCCGGAAGACAGTCCGGACGCGTGCCGAGGCTGAGACTGCGGAAGGGATACGCGTCCAGCAAAGGCTCCACCAGCGCCCGCAGGGCTTCGACGCGGCTGTGGGTGGCTGTGTAGGCCTGAATGTAGAGCTGAAACTGTTCCGCGCGGTAGCGTTCGCGGGCAAAGGCCATGGCGCGTTCGGCCTGTGCGCGCGGAGTGTCGGCGTCTCCAAGCTGACGGGCTCGTCCGCCATCTTCCGCGCAAAAGCTGCAGCCGGCGGACTCGCCGCGGCGGCGGTGGGGACAATCCCAGCCGGGATCGATGGGAACCCGGAAAATCGGGGCCCCGTAGAGGTCCATCGCCCAGGCCTTGTGACTCCGCCAGGGGAGGGGAGCTTCCGGCATGTCAACCCACTTGGGTTTTGAAATAGGCGATGGTCCGTTTCAGTCCTTCGCGCAGGGGGATGGTCGGCTCCCAGCCGGCGAGTTTTTCGCGGGCGAGGGAGATGTCCGGTTTGCGCTGTTTGGGATCATCCTGCGGAAGCGGACGATGGACAATGCGCGAGGAGGCGCCCGTGAGTTCAATAACAAGCCGGGCCAGTTCGAGCATGGTGAACTCGCCGGGATTGCCGATGTTCACCGGACCCGGGAAACCGGGCCCGCTTTGCATCATGCGGCGGAACCCTTCGATCAGATCGTCCATAAAGCAGAAACTGCGGGTTTGCGATCCATCGCCGTAAATGGTGATGTCTTGGCCCTGCAGGGCCTGCACGATGAAATTGGACACCACGCGCCCGTCGTTCGGATGCATGCGGGGGCCGTAGGTGTTGAAGATGCGGACGACTTTGATATCGACGTTGTGCTGGCGATAATAATCGAAAAACAGCGTTTCGGCGCAGCGTTTGCCCTCGTCGTAGCAGCTGCGGATGCCGATGGTGTTGACGCGGCCCCAGTAGGACTCGGTTTGCGGATGCACTTCGGGGTCGCCGTAGACTTCGCTGGTGGAGGCCTGCAGGATGCGGGCGTGGGTGCGCTTGGCGAGACCGAGCATGTTGATGGCGCCGTGTACGCTCGTTTTGGTCGTCTGCACGGGGTCGAATTGGTAGTGGACCGGACTGGCGGGGCAGGCCAGGTTGTAGATTTCGTCCACTTCGCAGAAATAGGGCAGGGTCACGTCATGACGCACCAGCTCGAAGTAGGGATTGCCGAGCAGGTGGGCAATGTTCTGCTTCTGTCCGGTGAAAAAGTTGTCCATGCAAATGACGTCATATCCTTCGGAAAGAAGACGGTCGCAGAGATGGCTGCCAAGAAAGCCGGCACCGCCGGTGACCAGAGCGCGTTTTTTCATGAGGGGGACCTAGGGTAAAGGTGAAGAACATCCCATAGCGGGGCCGGGCTCTGTGTTCCATGCTAAAATGATGCGCGGGAGGTCATTTTGTTGTTTGCGCTTTGAACGTTGCCAAAGGACAATAAAGACATAGGATAAACCGCAGTTCTTCTTGCTCCCCTCAACCGGAAAACCCGAATCATGTTTGGAATTAACGCCTGGATTCATGCCATCCCCTGTGTCAGCCGCGTGCTGGACCTGCGGGACCTTGCCCCGGATCCCTACCTCCAGTTTGATCGCTGGATGCGCTACGCCAAGCGCGCCAGCCTCCCCGAACCCAACGCCATGGCCCTCTGCTCGGTGGACGAACACAGCCGCCCCAGCCAGCGCATGGTGCTGCTCAAACACATCAGCGCGGAACGCGGACTGGTTTTCTACACGAATTACGGCAGCCGCAAGGCCCGCGAACTCGATGCCCATTCCGCCGCCTCGGTTCTGTTTCATCAGCATATTCTCCAGCGGCAAATCCGCGTGACCGGTCGCGTGGAGCGCGCCAGTCCCGAGGAGTCGGAAGCCTATTTCCGCAGCCGCCTCCGGGGCAGTCAACTCGGGGCCTGGGCCTCACGCCAAAGCGAAACGCTGGCGGATCGGGATACGTTTGAGCGCCGTTACGCCGAAATCGAACAACGGTTTGCCGGACAGGACGTTCCCTGCCCTCCCTTCTGGGGCGGATACCGACTCGTTCCCGACAGCTTCGAGTTCTGGCAGGGCCGCGCCCACCGCCTGCACGATCGTTTTGTCTATCAGCCCGACGGACAGGGCGGCTGGCGCATCCAACGGCTGTACCCCTGACGCGGGACTCAGCCTTGCGGCGCGGCGCTTTCGCGGCTGACGAAATTGAGCAGCAGGGTGAAGAAGCAGAGGATCAGGTTGTTCATCGGCATTTGCAGGGCCGGCGGCAGGCAATAAAGCATGGTCACCGCGGGAATCCAGACCGTCCAACTGCTGATTTGAATGGCGGTGAAGCGGAACCAGACGCCGGGAGGCCGCAGCTGGGGGAGCAGGCGTTGCAGGGAAAAGCCGGCATCTTTCCAGCCGTAAAAAAAGATGGCGGTGGGCGTTCCCCACAACAGGTTGAAGGGAAGCTGGTCCACTAACACTTTTTTCAGAAGGGTCATGACGTCGGTGCCATGGCCAAACCAGTGTCCCTGCAACGTGTAGAGGCGGTCGACGACCATGCCCTGAAAGGCCCAGTACAGGACAAAAAAGGCGAGTTGTTTGGCGCGCTGGCCCCGGGGGATGCGTCCGCGATGGAGAAGCACGAGGGCGGGGATGAGCCCGCCGAAAAGGGCGCTGGAGACGGCGACGAAGGGCAGGCCGACGCGGGTTCTGAAATCGGCAATCGCCTGGAAAACCGGGCGGGCGGCGGGGACCAAAAAGTAGAGGCAGAGCAGAAGGGCCGCGAAGCTTTGCAGGACGAGGGCGGGGATGCGGTTTCGGCGGAATCCGGCAATGCAGATGGAGGTCAGGGAGGGCCGGGGCTCGGAGGTCATCGAGCCCGTTCCATCTTGACGTGCGCCTGCATGAGTTCGCCGGGGTTGCTGAGGGCGGCCAGCAGGGAGAGTTCGCCGCACCAGGCCGCCGCCGCGCAGATTCGGGCCAGACGTTGGGCGTTTTCACCGGGGGCGCGGGGCTCGCAGCATCCCAGACGGCTCAGGTTTTCCTCCACAAACGCGAGGCCTTTGCCGTTGCCGACGCTGCCAACAATGAGATTGGGCAGGGTCAGGCTGAAGTAAAGGTCGCCGTTGCGCTCCTCGGCGTGGGTGATGGCCTGACTGCCTTCGACGATATTGGCGGCGTCCTGGCCCGTGGCGAGATAGAAGGCCAGCAGAATGTTGGCCACATGCGCGTTGGCGCTGCGCAAACTGCCGGCCAGCAGGGATCCAATGAGATTTTTGCGCACATGGAGTTCGACGAGGGCGGCGGCACTGCTGCGAAGATGTCGGCGAAGGATTTTTTCAGGAATCAGGGCTTCGGTCACGACGTATTTCCCGCGTCCGAGAATCCCGTTCACGGCGCTGGTTTTTTTGTCGCAGCAGTAATTTCCGCTGACGGAAACGTGTTTGAAATCGGGGTGGAGGGCGAGAAGGTGTTGCAGGATGTGGTCGGCGGCCTTGGTGGCCATGTTGTGGCCGGAGGCGTCGCCCGTGGAGAAGGCCAGGCGGAGAAAAAGGAGATTGCCGACGATCTGGGAGTGGATGTCGAGCAGGACGGCGAAGCGGGAGGTTTCGGCGACGAGGGGCTGGAGCTGCGGGACCTGCAATGAGCGGAAAAGGGCGACAGCGGCACTGGCATCCGGCGCTTCCAGCAGGATCGAGCGGGTCATGCGTTCGTCGACCAGGGTGCAGCGAATCCCGCCAGCGTGCCGGGAGACGGCCGCCCCGCGCGCGGTGCTGGGCCAGAGGGGGGATTCATAGGTGGCGAGGGGGATTTCGATGTCCTCCGTCCCGGAATCCGTGATCATGCGCAGGGGCCCCACCCATTCGAGCGGTACAGAAGCAAAAGAAGGAGGAGAGGAAACATTCACGCGGAACCTCCTTACGCAAATGACCGCAAAAGCAAAGCCCAGACAGCCAGAGACCCTCCGCCGCATCTACGTTCAATAATGCATCTGTTGAAATAACTGGTTTATTCGGGGCCCCCTCAGAGGGGGTCGCTCGAAATCCGCCTTGATTACGTGTCAGGCTGGCGTAGGTTTTCCGCGCGGCCGTGAAGGAACGCGCCTCTCCTCATCTAAACCCTCTTCCCGTACTCCCGACATGAAACACCTGTTCGCCCTCCCCTTGCTCCTGCTGATCGCCGCCTGCGGACAAAAACCCGCCGCACCCACCCCCGATGCCGACACGCCCCGTCCTGCAAAACTCCTGCAAATACAGGCGGCTTTGCCTCCCGGCAGCTATACTTTCCCCGCCGTCTTGCGCGCCCGCGAAAGTGTTGATCTCGCGTTTGATGTCCCGGGAACCCTTGCCAGCCTCGACGTAACCGAGGGCCGCGCGGTCGAACGCGGCACTTTGCTCGCCGCCCTCGACAAGACGGATTTCATCGCCAAAGTCTCCTCCGCCACCACCGCAGCCGAGTTGGCCGCCGTCGAACTTGCCCGTTTTGAGCAGTTGCAGGGATCCGTTGCGCCTGCCGAAATCGACCGCAAACGCGCCGCCGCCGCCACCTATGCGGTCGAACTCGCCACGGCCCAGAACGCCCTCGACAAAACCGAGCTGCGCGCGCCCTTCGACGGCGTCGTCTCCCGCCGCATCGCCCAGAATTTCAGCGCGGTGCAGGCCAAGCAGCCCATTCTTCTCTACCAGGCCCTCAGCCCGCTCGATGTGGTCATCGATGTTCCCGAACCCCTGCTTCTCCGCGCCAAACCCGGCGCCGGCGAAGGGCTGCACGCCTCCCTGCGCTTCGAGTCCCGGCCCGGACAAACCTTCGACATCGTGTTTCGCGAAGTCGCCACCTCAGCCGATCCCCAGACCCAGACCTATGCGGTGGTCTTCAGCCTGGAACGCCCCAAGGACATGACCGTGTTGCCCGGCATGACCGCCGTGGTTGAACTCCTCGACGAAAAAGCTCCCGCCGAAACCGTGTTTCTGCTTCCACCGCTGGCCGTGATGGGCAGCGCGGAGGGCACGCCCAAAGTCTGGGTGGTCGATCCCGCCACGGGGGCGGTGTCGGCCCGCGAGGTGACCCTTGGACGCCCGCGCGGCGACGCGCTCGAAGTGCGGACGGGTCTGACCGAGGGCGAAACCGTGGTTTCCGCCGGTGTTTCCCAGTTGCGCGAAGGCATGCGCGTCCGTCCGCTCACCCCCTGATTTCCGGAAGATTTCCATGAACCCTGCTGAAGCCTGCATTCGCAAACAAACCGTCAGTTGGCTGGCTGTGCTGCTGCTCCTCGTGGGCGGCTGGATCGCTTTCCAAAACCTGGGCCGCTACGAGGACCCGGAGTTCGTCATCCGCAACGCGGTAATCATCACGCCCTACGCCGGCGCAACAGCGGAAGCCGTGGCCGAGGAAGTCACCGACCCGATCGAGGCGGCGATTCAGCAGTTGCAGGAGGTTAAAAAAATCACTTCCATTTCGCGGCCCGGCGAATCCGAGGTACAGGTGGAGATGCACATGCGTTTCGCCAAGACCCAGGGCGAGCTTCAGCAGATTTGGGACAAGCTCCGCCGCAAAGTGGGCGACGCGCAGCGCAGTCTTCCCGGCGGCGCCGGCCCCTCCATCGTCAACGACGACTTCGGCGACGTGTACGGCATTCTGTTTGGCCTGAGCGGCGAGGGCTGGAGCCTCACCGAGTTGAACGACTACGCGAAAGACCTGCGCAAAGAACTGTTGCTCGTCGAGGGTGTGGCCAAAGTCTCTCTGCACGCTGCGCCCAACGAAGCGATTTTTGTGGAAGTCTCCGCCAGCCGCGCCGCCGCGATCGGCATCCCCCTGCCGCAGGTCTACGAAATGCTTCGTCAGCAGAACCTGATCAGTCCCGCCGGCAGCCTCGCCCTTGGCGGCGCCCGCATCCGCATCTCCCCGCCCGACCCCGCGCCCGACCTCGACGCCCTCCGCGACCTCCGCGTCGGCACCGGACCCGGAGGACGCATCATTCGCCTCGGCGACATCGCCGACATCAGCCGCGGACTCCGCGAACCGCCCCGCACCCTCATGCGCGTGGATGGACGCGAGGCCATCGGCATCGGCATCTCGAACATCAGCGGCGGCAACATCGTCACCCTCGGCGAACGCGTCCGCGCCCGCTTGGCCGAACTCGAAAAGGACCGCCCCATCGGCATGAACCTCAGCGTCATCTCCGATCAGGGCGCGAACGTGAGTCAGTCGGTCGACGACTTCATCGCCAACCTGCTCGCCGCCATCGGCATCGTCGTCGCCGTGCTGCTCGTGTTCATGGGCCTGCGCAGCGGGATCATCATCGGCTTCGTGCTGCTGCTCATCGTCTGCGGCACCCTGATCGCGATGCTGCTCGACGGCATCGACATGCACCGCGTGTCGCTGGGTGCCCTCATCATCGCCCTCGGCATGCTCGTGGACAACGCGATCGTGGTGACCGACGCCCTGCGCATGCGCATCGGCGCCGGCGAAGAACCCGTCAAGGCCGCCCGCGAGGTCGTGGCCTCGACGATTTGGCCGCTGCTCGGTGGAACGGCGGTGGGCATTCTCGCCTTCAGCGCCATCGGGTTTTCTCCCACGGGCATGGGCGAATACGCGGGCTCGCTCTTTTGGGTCATTGGCTACTCGCTCTTCCTGAGCTGGGTCCTCGCCATTACCATCACCCCGCTGCTCTGCGTCCGCCTCTTCCGCCCCAGTAAAAAGAAAAAATCCGGCGGGGCCTACGACAACGCCTTCTACCGCGGCTATGCGCGGGTGCTCCGCGGACTCCTCGCCCACCGCCTGCCGGCCCTCGTCGTGCTCATCGGGATGCTGGTCGCCGCCGTGATCGGCTTCGGGTTTGTGCCGCCGGGCTTCATGCCCGACTCCTCCCGTCCCCAGTTTGTGATTGATTACTGGCTGCCGCAGGGGACCGACATCGCCGAAACCTCCACGCAGCTCGCCGAGGCCGAAAGCGTTGTGCGTGCCCGGGAGGGCGTCACCGCCATCACCAGCTTCATCGGCGCCGGCGGTCCGCGCTTCATGCTCACTTACAGCTCGGAGCCCGCGAACAGCGCCTACGGACAACTGCTCGTCGATGTGGACGATTTCCGTCGCATTCCCGAATTGGTGTCGAGTTTGCAGGACGACCTCTCCGCGCGGTTCCCTCAGGCGCAGATCAAGGCCTGGAAATTCATGCTCGGCAAACCGCTGCCCTCCAAAATCGAAGCCGTTTTCCGCGGGCCCGATCCGCGCGTTCTGCGCCGCCTCGCCGAAGAGGCCAAGGCCCTCATTGCCAGCGACCCCGATGCGGTGGCGATCAAAGACGACTGGCGCGAATCCGTGCCCGTGCTGCGTCCGCTCATCAACGAAACCGCCGCCCGCCGCGCCGGACTGAGCCGTTCCGACATTCATGCCGCCATGCAGACCTATTTCGGCGGACGATCCATCGGGGTCTTCCGCGATGGCGACACGCTCCTGCCCATCATCGCCCGGGCCCCCGCCGAAGAAGCCGCGACGCTCGACCAGCTCGATACCTTGCTGGTCCAGAGTTCCACGGGCGGTCGGCCGGTTGCGCTGTCCCAGTTTGTCAATGGGTTTGAAACGGTGTTTGAAGACACCCTCATCCGCCGCCAGAACCGCTTCCCCTCCATCAAAGTGCAGTGCGATCCGCCCGCCGGAAAACCCGCGCCCCTGCTGCTCGCGCGCCTGCGTCCGCTTGTCGAGGACATCGAACTTCCGCCGGGCTACAGCCTCTTCTGGGATGGCGAATACGAGGCCTCGCGCGAATCCAACGAAGGTCTCGCCCTCACCGCGCCCTACGGATTTGCGGCGATGATTCTGGCTGTGGTGGTGATGTTCAGTGCCGTTCGACAGGCCCTTGTGATCTGGCTGGCCGCCCCCCTTGCGATCATCGGCGTGGCCATCGGACTGCTGCTCTTCCAGGCCCCCTTCGAATTCATGGCGATCCTCGGCTTCCTCAGCCTCATCGGCATGTTGGTTAAAAACGCGATCGTGCTGGTGGACCAGATCGACGTTGAACGGCGCGCCGGAAAAGAACTGGGCGAGGCGATCATCGAGTCCTCGGTCAGCCGCCTCATGCCCGTGGCCATGGGCGCGATCACCACCATCCTCGGCGTCGCGCCCCTGCTGGCGGACCCGTTTTTCCGCAGCATGACCGTCGTCATCATGTTTGGCCTCGGCTTCGCCACCGTGCTGACCCTGCTCATCGTCCCGATCTTCTACAGCCTGTTTTTCCGGGACAAAAAAGCAGGAATCAGTAGCGGCCCTTGCGGGGACCGATGACCCAGGCCCAGGCGCTGCGCAGCACTTCGTTCAAATCCTTGTACTGGGCCTCCCATCCGAGCAGCGTTTTGGCCAGGGCCGGGGCCGCCACCAGTTCGGGCGGATCGCCGGCGCGGCGCTCGCCGTACACGATGGGGATTTTTTTGCCGGTGACCCGTTCCGCCGTTTCGATCAGCGATTTGACGGAGTGGCCGATGCCGGTGCCGAGGTTGCAGCGGAAGGAGTCGGCGCCGCCCGCCAGTTTGTCGATCGCCAGGATGTGCGCACGGGCCAGGTCGTCCACGTGGATGTAATCGCGGACGCAGGTGCCGTCGGGCGTGGGATAATCGGTGCCAAAGACGGTGATGTGGGGGCGGAGGCCGGCGGCGGTTTCGAGCACCAGCGGAATGAGGTGCGTCTCCGGATTGTGGTCCTCGCCGATTTTGCCGTCGAGGCTGCAGCCGGCGGCGTTGAAATAGCGCAGGGCCGCGTATTTGAGCCCGTAGGCGTGGGAATAGTCGGCCAGGACCCGCTCGAGCATCAGCTTCGAGGCTCCGTAGGGATTGATGGGGTTCTGCGGGTGTTTTTCGTCGATCGGCACATACACCGGATTGCCGTAGGTGGCGCAGGTGGAGGAGAAAATAAAGATGTTGACCCCGTGGGCGCGCATCGCGTCGAGCAGGACCAGCGGAGCGGCGAGATTGTTTTGGTAATACTTGGCGGGGGCGGTGACCGATTCGCCGACGTAGGCGAAGGCGGCGAAGTGCATCACCGCGCCGATGTTCTGCTCGCTGAAAACCCGGTCCAGGACCGCGCGGTCGCCCAGATCGCCCTCGATGAAGACCACATCGTCGTCCACAATCGCGTCGGCGTGGCCGTACACCAGATTGTCGAGGACCACCACCTTCCGGCCGGCGGCGTGGAGTTGACGGACCGTGTGCGAGCCGATGTATCCGGCACCGCCCACCACAAGAATCGCTTGGTTTGCTTGCATAAGGGTAATCTCCATGGGCCATCTCCTTTGCCTCCCCAAATCTGGAAAGGCAAGTAGGGAAGCAGAAAAAGGCAGACCGG
>CAZCFM010000089.1:0-2077 GCA_964497855.1 uncultured Verrucomicrobiota bacterium
GTCACCACCACGATGTCGCGATACCTCGCGGCCGCGCGGCGCTCCGCCATGACCCGCTGTAGCAGCGACATCCATACAGCGTTTCGCAAACATGTTTTCATAAACGTTTCTCCTGGGAACCATCCTATTCCTACGATTCACAGCTCGACAAGACAAATCACCGATTCCACTTCGCCAAGGCTTGCCGCAGGCGGAGCGGTGGACTAGGATGAATCCATGCCCCCTGCCCTTCCCCGGAAAAAACTGCCCATCGGCATCGACTTCAGCCGCACCAAACGCGCCATCGTCGCCTGGGACCTTTGCGAAGCTCCGCCCGTCGCATGAATTCCGCTTTCCGTCCTTTCGCCGTCCTCCAACGCAACGAGCCCCGCCAGGGTACCCGTTGGCGTTGCTATGCGGATGCCACGAAAACCCTGACAGCCTATTCCTTGGACGAGGTGTTGCCTCTGCTTGACAGCGCCGCCCGCTCCGGCCTGAACGCCATCGGTTGGATCGCCTACGAGGCCGCACCCGCTTTCGACCCCGCCCTGTGCGTTTGCACGCCTCCGCCCGGAACGCCCCTCGCCCGCTTCACGCTCTACCAACGCGAAGAAAAAACGCTGCCTCCCTGGACGCCCGCGCCCTGGAGCCTCGACAACCTGCGCCCGCTCTGGAACGAAGAACGTTTCTCCCAACAGGTCGCCGCAATCCGCGCCGCCATCGCCGCCGGCGAAACCTACCAGGTAAACCTGACCTATCCCCTGGAAGGACACTTTTCCGGCGATCCCTGGGGACTCTTCCGCGCCCTGCGCCTCGGACAGGCCGCGCGCCATCAGGCCTTCCTCCACGAAGAGGACCAGATCGTGCTCAGCGCCTCCCCCGAACTCTTTTTTCATCACCGGAACGGTCACGTCACCTGCCGTCCCATGAAAGGCACCGCGCCCCGCCACGCCGCCGCCGAACTGGGTGCCTCCAGCAAAAACCGCGCGGAAAACGTGATGATTGTGGACATGATCCGCAACGACCTCGGCAAAATCGCCCGGCCCGGTTCCGTCCGCGTTCCCGCACTGTTTTCGGTCGAGGACTACCCGAGTCTGGCGCAAATGACCTCCACCGTCGAAGCCTCCGGTCCCGACGATGCCCTCGCCTGGCTCTCCGCGCTTTTCCCCTGCGCCTCCATCACCGGCGCGCCCAAACGCAACACCATGGACTGGATCCGCCGCCTCGAACAATCCCCCCGCGGCCTCTACACCGGCTGCGTGGGCGGCTTTTTCGCCGACGGAAGCAGCGAATTCAACGTCGCCATCCGCACGGCCGTGATCCGCCGCAGCGACCAGCGCCTGCGCTATCACACCGGCTGCGGCATTGTGTGGGACAGCGAAGCCGCCTCCGAATACCGCGAAAGCCAGCTCAAAACCCGCGTGCTCATCCACCCCGCCGCTGAATTCCAGCTCATCGAAACCCTGCGCTGGACCCCGGAACAGGGCATCCCCCTCTGGCCCCGCCACCGCGCCCGCCTGCTGCGTTCTGCCGACGCCCTGGGCTTCGCCCTAGACCCCGCCGCCCTCGAGGCCTCCCTGGCCCAGACTCTCGCCACCCTTGATGCCCCCTCCCGCCTGCGCCTCTTGGTGGATGTGGACGGACACTTCATCTGGAGTTGCTCGCCCCTCCCGCCGCCCCAAACGTTTCGTTTCATCCTGGACAACATTCCCACCCCGCGCACCCACCCCGAACTGGCCCACAAAACCACGCGGCGCAACCTCTACGACGCCGCCCGCGCCCGGCATCCCGCCGCCGACGAGGTTCTGCTCGTCAACGAGGCCGGCGAACTCATGGAATTTTGCATCGGCAGCCTCGTCCTCCGCCTGGACGGGCAGGACTGGACCCCGCCCCTCTCCTCCGGACTCCTCCCCGGCGTCGCCCGCGAACAGGAAATCGCCGAGGGCCGTTTGCGGGAACGCGTTTTGTTTCCTGCCGACCTGCACAAGGCCGAGTCCCTCTGGCTCCTCAACGCCCTGCGTGGACGCGTCCCTGTGCGCCCCTCCCCATAACAGCGCCTGTCCCAGGCGCGACTGCGGTCCCAAGCCCAGCGTTCGCC
>CAZCFM010000089.1:2177-15734 GCA_964497855.1 uncultured Verrucomicrobiota bacterium
CCCCATAACAGCGCCTGTCCCAGGCGCGACTGCGGTCCCAAGCCCAGCGTTCGCCTCTGGGGACAGAGGCGACTACGGTAACATTGCAACAGCTGCAATATTAAACGTGCTTGTTCAGCCTACTGTCCTACTATTTCAGTCCGCTTTGGATTGTGCGATCCATTTCCTATCCAGGAGGATCAGCCATGAGGCCAGCAGTTCGAAGGGCTTGAGCAGGAGGTGGACCAGGTCGGCGACAAAGGGATTGTGGATGCGGGCCGCGATGCGGGGACCGAGGCGATTGTAGTGTTTTCGGAAGGCGCGGTGTGTTTGTGGATGACGGATCGACCAGCACTGTTCAAAGAGCCAAAACGTTGTGAGTTGTTTGTTCACTATCTGGGTTGAACCCCGTCTTTCCACTTCGGTGAAAGGCCCGACGATGGTAGCATGTCCACGCATCGCAGCCGTCACGACGAAACAGCCTGAAGAATAATCCGGAAGAGTCATGTAGTATTTCTTGCTCCAGATCATGGCGGCAATCCAGAAGGGAAGACTGCCGACAAGGGTTAACACATAGGCAGAGAGGGGCAGTCCAGAGGCTCGAACGGCGCGTTTGAAGCACACCGAATACCACAGGGCCACATAAAGGGGGACAAGCATGAACGCTGAGAAGTCAGAATTCTTCGGAAGGATCAGCACTCCAACAATGAAACATAGTGTGCTGGTCACGGCGCCGACAAACAGTCCCAGATCAACCCAGGGACGGGGCTTGGGCGGGGGCTGCACGACCTCACGAACATAGAATGCCGCAGAGGCCCAGAGAACCAAGGGGGTAAGGGCCAGCTTGCCAAGGTGGAAACAATCGAGCCACCCGAACCTGCAACTGTTTTTCCCGTCTGTTAAAAGAACAAGAAAACTGCTGGTGAGGAATACGAAAACGGGGAAGAGGATGCCAGCGGCGCAAAGAATCATGGACCGGAACAAGCGGTTCCATGATTTGGCGCGAAGCGCCGTCGGAAGAGACAGCGCCAGGAGAATCACAAGGACGCCAGACCAGAATAGGAGGAACAAATCCATGGTGACTCAGGGGGAATTCTTAGCTGTCGCTTTACATACAATAGCTGTTCCTGCTTCTGCATCAAGCCAACATTCCGGAGGATTTAAAAAGATCAGCGCCGGCGCGGGGGGCCGCCGCGACGGGGTCCACCGCGTCCAGCGCCGCGGGGGCCGCCGCCACCGCGGTTGCGCCCGCCGCCATCGCGGCGTCCGCGATACGAACCGCCATCGCGTTTCTCCACGCTGACCATGTTTTCGTCGGGATGGGTGCAAACGAGGGAGCGTCCGATGAATTTCTCGATGTCGGGAATCGCCATGGCGTCGAATTCGCAGGCAAAACACACGGAACGTCCGCTGGCGCCGGCACGTCCGGTGCGTCCGATGCGGTGGACGTAGTCCTCGGGGTCTTCGGGCAGATTGTAGTTGATCACGAGGGCGACATCTTCAACGTGAATGCCGCGGCCTGCGACGTCGGTGGCGACAATGATGGGCAGTTTGCCTTCGCGGAAGTCCTCCAGCGTGCGCACGCGTTTGGCCTGCGGCACGGCTCCGGTGAGCAACTGGGCGCGGAATTCGTACACATTGAGGCGGTCGCAGAGGTCTTGCGCAGAATCGCGGCGGTTCGCGAAAATCAGCGTGCGGGCAGGATTCAGATCGCGCAGCAAATTGACGGTCAGGGCGAATTTCTCCTCGTCCGTGACAATAAAGACGGTCTGGTCCACGGTATCGGCGGCCACGCTCTTGGGCTCGATGCGAACACTCACGGCGTCGCGGGTCCAGGACTCCGCCAGACGGCGCACTTCGTCGGTGAAGGTCGCGCTGAAAAACAGGGTCTGGCGCCGATCCTTGTGCGGGGTGGACATGACGATGCGCTTGACGTCGGGAATAAAGCCCATGTCGAGCATGCGGTCCGCTTCATCAAGGACGAGCGTTTCAACGTGGGAGAGATCCACCACATGCGAGCGCAGGAAGTCGATCAGGCGGCCCGGAGTGGCGGCGACGATTTCGATGCGGTTGTTGCGGAGGGCGGAGCGCTGGGCGTCGTAGTCGAGTCCGCCGTAGACGGGCAGGCTCTGGAACGGCGTGTGTTTGGCGAGAATGGCGGCTTCTTCCTCGATCTGGATGACCAATTCGCGGGTCGGGGCCAGAATGAGCAGGCGCGGGGCACCGTTGGGCAGGTCGGGACAGGGGGTTTTCAACATGCGGGCGAAGCTGGAGAGCAAAAAGGCCGCCGTTTTGCCGGTGCCGGTTTGCGCCTGGCCCAGACCATCGTTTCCGCTGAGGATTTGGGGCAGAATGCCCGCCTGAATGGGGGTGCAATACTGATAGCCCAGGTCCGAAACGGCGTGCAGCAGTTCGTCGGGAAGATCCAGATCGGCAAAACGGGTTTTGCCCTCCACTTCCGGAACGGTGTAGTTGCTTCTGTCCCAGGCGACGGCTTCGGGTTTGGCGCGCGGGAAGGAAAATCCTTTGCCACGGGAGGGGCTGTGTTCGCGCTCGGGTTCGTCGCGACGCTCACGGCGGGGACCGCGCTCGCGACGGGCTTCGCGCGGGGCGGTTTCGCCGGCAACAGCCGGGGCCGGCTCGCGGGGAGGGCGGGGTTCGCGGGGCTCGCGGCGGGGGCCGCGTTCGCGACGGTTTTCCGAAGAATGGGGCGCATCGGAACGTTCCCGGCGCGGCGGACGGGCGGCGGGCGCGGGAACGGCTGCTGGCGAGGCATCGGCGCTGACGGGGGCTTTCTCCGGGGCGGCTTCGTCCGTGCGGGGACGGCGGGAAGGACGCCATTCTTCCGAACTGCTGCCGCGTTTCTGGCGGATCTCGCGGACGGGCGGCGGGAGACCCTCAACGTCAGTCCGGGGACTGCGGCTGCGGGGTTTCGGCGTGGCGGGTGCCGCAACGGCTTCAACGGGGGCGGCGACAGGGGCGGGAGGCGGCGGCTGGGGCAGCGGCGTGGGTGTGGCGTCCGGAATGACGGACGCTGGAGCGGATTTCGTTTTTTTCCGCAGGAGGGACGTGACTTTTTTGATCAGCTTGACGGGCATGGGCTTCTTTCAGGTTGTCACGAGCGCTTTTGCCCGTGAACGGCGTTTTCTCGATGTTGGGAAATTCGTTGGATCGCGGCGGCCCCTATCCCCACCACGTGCATGCCGGCGGCCACGGCGGCATCCACGCCGGGAGGGCCATCCTCGACCACCACGCAGGTGGACGGCGCAACCCCCAGCTTTTTCGCCGCCAGCAAATACATGTCCGGGGCCGGTTTGCCGTGAAGCACGTCTTCGGGTGTCACCACCACCGGGAAAAGATCCCGCAGTCCGGCGAGCAGCAGGCTACGCTCGACCGCCGAACGGTGTCCACCGCTCACCACGGCAATCTTGTGGCTGGCAGAAATTCGGCGGGCAAAGTCCGCCACCGGGGCTATGGGCGGGCAAACTTCTTCCAGGGACATAAAATGGTTCCGCTTCCGCGTCAACAGGTCGTCCAAATCGTGGTTCAGCCCGAACCAGGCACTGATTTCGAGGGCCACCTGATGGCCGGACATGCCGCCCAGGGCGCAGAAACGTTCGTAGTCCAGTTCCAGAGGTCGCTGCGTGACGGCGCGGAGGGTCTCGCTCCAACTGCGGTGATGGGCCCCCATGGTATCGACCAGCGTGCCGTCGCAATCAAACAAAAACGCGGCGGCCCGGGATTCCAGGGAGAGAAGGGATTCGCTAAAAAGGGGGTCAGACATAAAAAAAAATGATCGATAATCGCCCCGATCGTGCGGGGCCGTTTTTTTCGTTGCCGTGTGAAGACAACAGCGTTAAGGACTCGCGACGACCCCGCCCTTCGCCGCGATACACCTCCTTAAGATGAAAATGATCCGAACGCTATTCTTTTTTCTGCTTTTCTGTGTGCACCAGGTTTTGATCCTGCCCCAACTGCTGATCTACAGCCTCTGGGCGCGCTTTCGCGGCCTCGCCGCCCCGAGGATGCCGGTGTCCTGGGTCACCCACACCTGGGGATGTGTCACCTGCTGGCTGGGCGGGGCGCGCATCCACTGCGAAGACCGCTCCGGCATCCCCCCCGGGGAAACTTTTCTCGTCGTCAGCAACCACCAGGGCGATTTTGACATCCCGCTGCTGCTGGCCTGCCTGCCGCGTCCCCTCGCATTTGTCGCCAAAAAGGAACTCGCCAACGTTCCACTGGTCAGCTGCTGGATGCGCCTGTGCGGCTGCGTGTTTCTCGACCGCGAAGACCGACGCCGTCAGGTCGAACAGGTCAAGGAGATCGTCGAAAAACTGCAATCGGGGCTGTCCATGGTGGTGTTCCCGGAAGGCACCCGCAGCCGAAGTGCGGAGATGCGGCCCTTTGCGAAAGGCAGTCTTTCGATCGCCTATCGGGCAGGATTGCGCATTCTGCCGGTGACGCTTTGCGACACCTGGAAACTGCTGCCGCGCGGCGAACGCGGCCTGCCAGGCGGGCACGTCAAGGTCATCCTACATCCCCCCGTCGATCCCGCCGCACTGACGCCGGAAGAGCGCAACCACATCCACGAGCGCGTTCAGGGCATCATTGCCTCGGGCCTGACGGAAGGGACTTAAAGCGTGTCCTCTGTCGTTTCGGATTCGGGGGAAGAGCCAGAGGCCTCTCCACGGGGGCCGGCGTTGGCAACGGTGTTCAGGAAGTCGCGGAGGATGGAACGTTCGAGACCGGTGGTGGTGTGGAACTGTCCGTCGGACTCGATGTCTTTCCCGGTGTAGGTGGCCCCGCGTTTGACGGCTTCGCCGGAGTCTTCGCGGAGGAGGGTGATTTTTTTGTCGAGGGGTTTTTCGGAGGCCAAGACGGGAAGCAGGGCGGAGGTTCCGATGGCGGCAATCTGGCATTTGGCGGCAATGGCTTCGCGCATCACGCGGAGGGCGTCGGCGTTTTCACCGAAGGCGCGGGCCCCGGGTCCACCAGCAAAAAGAACCACATCGTATTCAGCGGGTTTCAGGTCGGCGAGGGCGAGCGTGGCGGGAAGGCTGTCGCCCAATTCCGGACGGGAAATGGAGGCTGCGGCAGGGGTCACGAGGTCAATTTTCGCGCCACGGGCGAGCAGTTCACGGCGGATAAGGTCAACGTCTTCACTGCCTTCGGCGGCGGCGATAAGGGCCACCCGCCGGTTTTTCATGGGGTAGTCGGGGGCGATGGCAGAGACAAAACGGAGTTTTTTGCGGACGATCTGGATTTCAATGGCGGGATTGCCGGCGGCCAGTTCCGCGTCGAACGCTTTGCGGAAATCGAGGATCGAAGAAATGGGTGTGGCACCCACGCGGGTGATTTGGTCGAGGGGCTGGATATCGGCGCGGGACGCGACGGAGTTGGGGGCGACGTACTTCACCAGCACACCGCCTTCGTGATGCGGAACTTCGTGAATGATGTGGTGCAAGGAGACGATTTGCTTCACGCCGAGACCGAGGGCGACGTAGCGGTGTTCGATGAGTTCGCCGGCGTGGCGTCCGAATTGGGGCATCGGTTCGAGTTCTTCGAGAGTGGCTTCCAGGGTGATGCGCTCGCGTTCGCCCGCTTTGCCACGCAGGACGGTGAAGCGGGTGGGCTGTCCGGCAGGGAGGGTGAGGTGGTCCCATTCGATGCGCAGGAGTTCAGCGTGGGTGTGGGCGGCGACGGCTTTGCCGTCCAATTCTACGATGATGTCGCCTTTGCGGAGACCCATTTTTTCGGCGGAGGAACCGTCCATGACGTAAGTGACGAGGATGCCGTCCTCGTGCTGGAGGGCTCGGGCCAGTTCGTCGTAGAGTTCGCTGGTAAAGTAGAGAGGCACAAGGCTGCGGATAAAACGGCCTCGGGTTTTGAGATCCTCCACCATGTCGAGGGCGACGTGAATGGGGATGGTGAATCCGAGGTTGTTGCGGTTGCTGGAGGCATAGGTGTTCAAGCCGAGAACCCGGCCCTGCTGGTCGAAGAGAGGTCCGCCGCTGTTGCCGCTGTTGATCGCGGCATCGGTTTGGAAAACAGGAATCTCCTGCGCGAGGTCGGTGCGTTCCACGTTGCTGAGAATGCCGCCGGTGAAGGTGCGTTTGAGGCCGACCGGAGTGCCCACGGCAAAACAACGGCGTCCGACGCTCACGTTGCGGCTGTCGGCGAACTCCACCGGTTTGAGGGGCACATCGGCGTCAATTTTCAGCAGCGCCACATCGGGGTCCATGGAGAAGCCAAGAACACGGGCAGGGAACTTGCGGTCGTTGTGGAGGATGACGGTGATGCTGCGGGCGGGACGGGTGGGTTCTTCGGGGTCTTCGCCGCGGATGACGTGTCCGTTGGTGAGAATGTAGCCGTCTTCAGAGATGATAAACCCCGAGCCGCCAGCGCGCTCGTGCTGGATGGAGACCACGGAGGGGTCCACCTTGGCGATGACCTCGGCGGGAATGTCCGAAGGCGTGTCGGCGGCGGGTCCGGCCAGAGGAAAAATCATGGGCTGCGCGAAGGCGAAGCGACCGGCGAGGAGAGACAGACCGAGGAGAATTCTGAGGTTCATAGCGGGGTTCCGTTTTTGCGTTCGCCGATGCGGAGGTTGAGGGCTTCGATGCCCGTGACGGGTCCACGGCGGAATTCGATCAGCAGGGCGCTGGGTTTTTCGCGGCGGATTTGGTCGAGGGCTTCGCCAAACGCGGCAATACTGGGCGTAGGATGACCTCCGATGGCGGTGATCACGTCGCGCTGTTGAAGCAACGAAGAGCCAAACTGACGTCCGGTGGCGGCGGCGCTGCCCGGAGTGACTTCCGTGATCAGCACGCCTTTTTCTTCTGCAAGGTTCAGGCGGACAACCATGGCTTGGTTGATATCGCTGACCGTGATCCCGAGATCTTCGGCGCGGAGAGTGGCGGGCTCGGGCCGCTTGTCGAGTGTGTCGCCGACTTCGACGCGTTTGCCATCACGAAGGACCACCGCGCGGAAGGGGGCCCCTTCGCGGGGACGGAGAGCCTGCTGGAAGTATTGGTAGACCCGTCCTCCACTCAAGCGAAGCGGACTGCCGTTGAGTTCAATGAGCAAGTCGCCGGAGCGCAGACCGGCGCGTCCCGCACCCGTGTCGTCAAACACTTTCACCAGCCACAACGCACTGCGGGGCAAGTTGTTGTTGCGGGCGTAGGCGGGATTTATCGGCGACAGAATCGCTCCAAACCACACATTTTCCGCTCCCATTTTGCCTCCATCGCCACGCCCGAGGGCTTCGGCGAGCAATACGCCGATATCTTCGCGAAGATCCGAAAGCATCCAGGCATTGGACTGCGTTACAAGGCCGACAAGTCCACCTTGGGCATTAAACAGCGGGGCTCCACGGGTGCTGTTGGGAATGGGGCTGAGGCTGTACTGACGGTAAAAACCTTCGATGATTCCCTGACAGGTGGACGGGAACACGAAACGGGCGAATTCACTGTCCTCATCCGAGCCAACCAGCGTGAACGCGGGTTCGCCGATGCGGAGGGAGTCCAGTCGATTGAGGTTAAGCGGAACAAGGGGCGAAGAGGGTTCGATTTTGAGCACGGTCATGCCCAGGCTTTCGTCGGGCTTGAGAGGACGGGCCAGATAGCGTTGCTCGCCGATGTAGGCTTCAATGCGGTCTGGTGTGTCCGGCTTGATGACAAAGGGAGCGAGCAGATGACCTTCCGGAGTCAGCACAATGCCGGAAAACGTCGCGGTACCGGGGCGACGATCGCGACCTTCCGCGGCAGCTTGTTCGACTTTGAAGAAGACCAGCCCATCTTCGGCGGCCTCGATCGTGCGTTCAGAAGCGCGGCGCTGGGCGGCGGGATAGGACATCGGAAAGTGAGCGCAGCCAGTGGCGGCGAGCAGGACAGCCAAACCTGCGGCACGGGACAGAGGAGAAGTCAGAGGGTGCATGCGATCCAAGGGTGATTGTGAAAGACCCGACGTTACGAATTGCGCAAGGGGCTGCAATGCAAATCCTCTGCTTTCTGCCACATTCCCCAAAACACCCCCACGTTGCGGCGGCCCATTTTCCACCCCGTAAAGCGGATATAAAAAGTCGGAGATCATTATTACAACAGCTGCAATATTGAATATACTTTTTTTCTCGCATTCAGAATGTGGTTCTGGTTATCAGGTTGCCTCCATGGATTCCATCAGCCTTCAACCCGTATTGGATGCCGCAGTGGCGAGCGTACAGGCTTGCCAGCTCGGTGCTTCGGCGTGCAAGGACCTGATTTCACAACAACAGTCGCCTCCGCCACTATCCGAATCCCTGCGCCGCTCCGCCGCCGCCAGCATCCTCTACGGGTTGGGTATTTTTCCCGGCCGGGAGAGCGAACGCGTTTCTTGGATTGATGCCCTTCAGGCTTTTCAAAACCCCGAAACAGGTTTGTGTGGGACATCCCCGGACACAACCCTCTGGGAAAGTGCAGCCACAGCGGCGACTCTGGACCTATTCGACCAACGATTGATTCATCCTCCCCACGCCCTTCTCGCTCTCTGTTCCCCTGCCAACCTCAGTGATTTCCTTTCCCGGCAAGACTGGGGACGGCACCCCGACCACGCCTGTCGCAATGCCGCCGCGGTTTTCAGTGTCCTCACCCACAGTGGAGAAGTCGGCCACCTCTGGGAAAACGCATATTTCCGTTGGCTGCGCGAAGAAACCGACGAACATACCGGGCTGCTCCGCCGGGATTGCCTCTCTCCCATGGAAGTCGATGGCCAATGGACCCTTTTACCCTACCTCTGCGCGTACCATCAGATTCTCTGCACCTACGTTCATGCCCGTCAGCCCCATCCCCTCCCCTGGCGCTTGATCGACACCGCGCTCGAAGTCATGGAGTACCACCGCGATCTGTTCTGCCACAGCTTCAGCCAACGCCATCTCCCCTGGATTTTCTGCCTCACCCGAAGCCTCCGCCTCTCTCCGCATCGTCACGAGGAAGTGATTCATACCCTCGAACGCTTCGTCCCGCGCTACGTCTCTTTTTTGGATGACCAAATTGCTAAGGGGCACTTTGTCGACCTTCTCCACGTCCGGAATTCCATTGCCGCCCTCGCCGAACTGCAGATCGCTTTGCCCGGACGCCTCAGCTCCCGACGTCCCCTGCGTCAGATTCTCGACCGGATCTCTTTTCTCTGAACCACATCGCCCCAGGGGCTCGGAACGGGCGTTCTGTTAGGACCGACGCCCTTTTCCAGAGGTGACTTTGACAAAATCGCTGATTTTGTTTTCAATTTCCTGCCATTCTTCCGCTGGCTGGGACCCTTCGACAATTCCTGCACCCGAATAAATGTTGACGTTGCGGCCGTGCACGAGTCCGGAGCGGATCGCCACGGCAAATTCGGCGGCATCCGGGCCAAACCACCCCACCGGCGCGGCATACCACCCGCGGGCAAAGGGTTCCAAACGCTGGATTTCGCGAAGGGCATTTTCGCGGGGACTTCCTCCGACGGCGGGCGTGGGGTGGAGCGCCCGCAGGAGTTGATCGTCGTCCACTCCCGGTCGCAGACGGGCTGTCAGACGGCTGAGTAAATGTTGTTTGCGTTCCAATTGAAGCAGCGAGGGCTGTTCATCTGCCCAAACGTGCTCGGAAAGCAGATGGAGATGTCGGAGCAGATCGCGTCGAACGAATTCCTGTTCGCGACGCTCTTTGGGTTCGTCCAACAGCTGGCGGGCAAGGAGGGCGTCCAGCTCCGGGTCCGGGTCGCGGGGACGGGTCCCGGCGAGCGCTTCGGTCAACAGTTCTCGTCCCTCGCGGCGGTAGAGCCGTTCGGGGGTACTGCCCATAAACGCGGCTTCGTGGGAGGGTTGCAGCAGAAAATGAAAACACCGGGACGTCACCGGACGCAACACAGAAAGGATATGAATCGCGGTCACGGGGTCCGCAAAGGTGTACACGGCTTTGCGGGCAAGCACGATTTTGTCCAAAACGCCGTTACGGATCAGGTCAAGGGCGGAGGCGACATTGGCCTCCCATCCGGAACGGGGCGGGAAATCGCGGCGGGCGCTCAAGGTGGGCAAGGAGCCCGGCAAACAAAGGGCGGGGGCCACGGAGTGCCATTCGTCGAGCAAAGCGGACAGGTCGTGTTCGGCATCGCGGCGGAAAAGCAGGTTGCAGACCAGGGAGGACTGGCCCTGTCGCAGGGTGACCTCGGCGCGGGGAATGACAAAACGGGAAGGTCCGAAACGGGGCCAGGGCGCTTCGTCCGTGGCATGCGCGGAGAAGGCAAACCCGCCAAAATAGCGGGGCGCATTGTTTCCGAAGGCGGACAGGATTTCGCGTCCCCGGGCAAAGAGGGAGGCCGGGGCCTCCACCGTCGGGCCGCTGAGAAGATGACAGACGCCCACCCCGGCGCAGATGTCGGATTCATCGCGGGCGGACCAGAGGATTTGTTCGGGATGGCGCTGGGCGAGCAGCCATTCGAAGGGGTCGGTGGTGGGGAGGGAGACTTCGATGCGCACGCCGCGGATCGACAGGGAGTCCGGAGCATTCCGCCAGTCGTTCCAAGCCTTCCGGATGCGCAGGGACATCTGGGCAAAGGCATCGTGCAGAACGGCGGGGGCGTCGAGATTCACCCGGCAGCCTCCGGATTGACGCCGATATATAACGTGGCCGTGCCGAAGGTCATGGGCTCGGCACGAACGTCCACAAAGCCGGCCTCACGGAGGAGCTGGCAGAACGCCTCGCCGCAGGGAAAGGTTTCGACCGTGCGGTTTAAATAATTGTAGGCGTAGGCATCTCCACTCACCAGTGCGCCGAGGCGGGGCAGAATGTGCCGGAAATAGAGGAGATAGAGGCGTCGGATGAGGGCATTGGGGGGGAGCGAACACTCCAGAACCAGGGCTTTTCCGCCTGGGACCAGGAGACGACGCATATCGCGGAGGGCCGTGGGAACGTCTTCCACGTTGCGGATGCCGAAAGAGATGGTCACAATATCCGCAGAGGCGTCCGCGGCGGGACAGGCTTGCGCATCGCCACGCAGAAGGCGAACGGACTTTTCAAGTTTTCGGGCGGCAATCTTTTCGCGTCCCCGTGCGAGCATCTCTTCCGAGAGGTCGTAGCCTTCGGCGGAGTGGATGCTGGATTTTCCGGAGTGCAGGAAAAGAATTTGGTCGGCGGTGCCCGTGGCGAGATCAATCAGGCGGAGGGGGCGATCGACCGGGAGATGTCGCAGGAGGCGTTTGCGCCAGGACACATCCTGCCCAAACGAGAGAGAACGATTCAGAAGATCGTAGCGGTGGGCGATGCGGTCAAACATACGCCAGACCTCTTTGCGGCTGGGACTGGGAGAGGAATCGGTAGTGGGCATGGAGGCGTCCAAGGTCAGGGGTCTCAGGGCAAGACCGCATTTTTACTGACAGCGGTGAGGCAACCTATATGAGAATTGTCAGGATGCAACCACTGATCCATGTAAGGGATGTGCTGGCACTCCGCAGATGTTGTGCGGAGGCGTCCGCCTTGTGGGTCGTGGATGTGCGCCGACAGTGTTTATATGGCTGGACAGGAGACGAATGGCTGCGACCGCGACCCGTGTCCACGGCCGTCGCCGGTCTGGGGAATCGCCCTGGGTCGCAACGTACTCCCCTGGGGCTGCTGCAGGTCCGCGAGGTGATCGGGGTCGGACAGCCAATCGGGCAACCTTTTGTTGAGCGCAAAGCTGTCGGGGTGCCCTGTACAGAATGGATCGGAGGCACGGGGGATCGTATTCTCAGCCGGATAATCACAGTGACTGGACGTGTCGGCGGTTTGAATGAGAACAGTCAGGAACGCTACATCTACTTGCACGGAACGGATCAGGAGGAAAAACTCGGGACACCTTGCTCCCACGGCTGTATACGCATGGCGAACCGTGATATTGTGGAGATGGCGGACGCCCTTGGAGAGATGCGTCCCTTCGTCTGGGTGGGTTCGGTTGGGCAGTTCTCGGAGTTGCCCGCTTAAGGCGAAGCGGTCATAATCTCGTGAATTTCTTCCGCAGTTTTGGCGTCGAGCAACTGCTGGCGGACGTCAGAGCGATTGAGCAATCGACTGATTTCCGCAAGGAATTGGATGTGCGGGCCCGCGCGATTGGCGGGCGAGACCGTGAGAATAAAAATGCGGGAAAGTTCACCATCCATGGATTCGAAATCCACGCCCTCGCGCAAAATACCTATCGCTGCGACGAGGCTATCCACGCTGTCCGTCTTCCCGTGGGGGATGGCGAGACCATTGTGCATGCCGGTGGACATTTTCTTTTCTCGCTCCAGCAGGCACTTTAACGCGGCTTTTCGATCCGTGATTTTGCCGGCGCGGACAAGAAGGTCCAGCAATTCCTCGATGATGGCGATTTTCTCGCGGGCCTTGATCTCCAGAGAGATGGATTCTTTACAGATGGCTTTGCGGATGTTCATAATAGAAAGGTCCGGGAGTATGCCACGAAAGGAGGGTCGTGGTCAAGCGAAGGTTTTTAGGTCATGGAGGAGATCGTTGTTTCAAGTCGGTCCATACACATGGCCAGAACCGGGTCATTGTCCCGGGCCAACAGCAACCTGCGGATGTGCAGACTGACGGCGGCGGCTGAACCGAGACGGAGATAGATGGCTATTTCCTGCTGGGTGAGGCCGGCATAACGATATAACAGGTAAGAAAGTGCGGGTCGCAGATTGCTGCCGTGGCGTTGTACAAAAAATTCGTCACGATCAACCGCAAATGCAGCCGCAACCGTCGTCAAAACCCTTGTGCGTGGGAGACCTGCTTTTCGACGACCATGCACCAGGAGACCTGCCGTGGCCCGCTTATTTTTGACGGAACGGTGCAGGACCTCCGCCTCGTTCAAGAAGGTCTCATCGCCCACAGCGTGCGGGGATGCGTGTAACTGCGCGAGCCAACTCTCTTTACCCTTCCCCAACAAATGAAGGCATTCCGTCGCATGCCGATCCCCGCGTTTGGATACGGGTTTCCCATAGGCTTTGAGCACGACGCTTACATCGGCAGGACCCTCGTTGTGCGCCCCTTGGGTGCAACCAAAGGACGAACCCGGATAGGTCGCAAGAAATTTCAACATCTGTGCAGAGCTGCGACGGACAGAATTGCACCGGGCCGGAAAACCGTGCACCCACGCCGCCACCTGACGCAAAAACGGCCCAGCCTGCACAATTTTAGCATGATAACGACCATGAAAAACCGGTCCACTGCGGGATCGAGATTCCCGTACATATCGCGCAAACGACGTTTGAACCCCCTGCATAAACACGCTGAGATTTGCTTCCGGGGTTTCAAGAAGCAGTAATGCCTGATTACCAACAAGGGCATAGGCATGCAGCAATACCCGATGTTTGCGGATCGCCATCGTCAGAATGTCCAAAAAAGCCCCAGTATCCACAGACTCCTTAAAAAGAATCACAGAGTCCACCCCTTGAAGTAAAACAAGGTGACACGCGTGTGGAAACTGAAGTCGGCAAGGTCTGGCCATAAAAGTGCGCGGCTCTTTACCCCCTCCTTCCCCAAATGCCAAACATCTTTTTCAGTATGCCAATAAATCATTATTTCAACAGTTGCAATAATGAATTTA
>CAZCFM010000090.1:0-4799 GCA_964497855.1 uncultured Verrucomicrobiota bacterium
AGCGCGGCGCGGAGGCCTTCGAGGATGGGGCTGAGGTTTTCTTCACTGCCCACGGCGAAGCGGAGCAGGTGCCGTGGCAGGTTGCAGTCGCGCAGGTAGGCTTCGCTTTTGTCGTAGTAGGCGAGCAGCACGTAGGGACAGAAGAGGGTCTGATCGCTCCCCAGCGAGGGGGCTTTGATGACACCGGGAAGGGGCGCATCGAAAAAGCGCGCCACGGCCTCCTGCCGCGGGTCGCGCAGTTCAAAACTGACCACGCCGGCGAGGCCGCGCAGCCAGGCGGGGCGTCCCTGGTTGCCGTACCACACGTTTTTAACGGCGGGATGGGATCGCAGGAAGGTGGCCAGGGTTTCGCCATTTCGGTTGAAGCGGGTGAGACGTTCCGGATAGCTGGCCAGACCGCGGCGCAGGGCCGGAAATTCGAGGGGGGAGAGCCGGTTTTCATCGCGGTCCTGTGCGGCGCGGAGGGCGGCGGCCAGGGCGGCGTCGCGGGTCAGCAACACCCCGCCGCCGTGGGTGTTGGAGCCGCTGAGATATTTGCTCGTGCTGTGGATGACGGCATCCGCCCCGAGATCGAGCGGACAGGCGTTGAGCGGGGCGGCCATGGTGCTGTCGACCCACAGTTTTTTGCCGACAGTGTGGCAGAGGGCGGCGATCGCGGGAAGATCGGGGATTTCAATGAGCGGATTGGTGATGGTTTCGAGAAAAACCCCGGCCACGGCGGGATCGGCGAGGCGGCGGCGGACGGAGGCCAGGTCGTGGGTGTCGAGAAACTCGCCGCGCAGGGGACGCCCTGCCCAGGTTTGTTCTTCGAGCAGCAAATGGGTGTCGCGGTAGACATTGCCGACGACGAGGACGCGTGGCTGGGCGACGGTGAGGACTTCGTCGAGCAGGGCCGTGACTGCCCCCATGCCGGAGGGATAGAACAGGGCGTGGTCGGCGGATTCCCATTCGCAGAGGAGGCGGGCGCAGGCGTCTTCGGCCCCGGCCTCCTCCGCGCTGGCATCGGCTTCGGCGAGCAGGGCCGCGACATTGCGGGCGGAGAGAGCGCCGCCGCGTCGGCGGTTGCGTTCGTGCAAATCGAGGGCTAGAGCGGAGTCGCGCAGGAGGACCGCGCCGCCCTGGATGCGTCCCTGACGGAAATCGAGAACGCGGGCCTGCCCGGCAAGGGCGGCAGCGGCGTTTACGGCGCAAAACTCCCGCCATTCCTTGAGCGCCAGAGGTCCCGAGGCATAGAGCACGGCGTGGCGTCCGGGAAACGCAGCTTCGAGACGGGCCTTGAAATTCTGCACCCTCGGCGGATGAATCAGGCGGTAATAGCCCTGGGTGAGCGCGCGGCGTTTTTCCTGCCAGTCCAGAACCTCGGCAAAATTGGCGACGGAGGCGGTGATGCCGAAGGGACCCCCCACGCTCGCCGCATGAATCCAGGCGCTTACAGGCTGGTCGCGGACAACGGGGGGCAGGGAATTTCCAATGGTGAAGACTTCAAGCATGGGTGTGTCCCTATCCAAAAAGCGTAGGGGAGGAAAGCGCTTTATTCAACGGCCTTGAGGAAGGCGGCGTCGATCTCCAGCGCCACGCTTTGCTGGATCAGGTCGAGTTGGAGAATGACCTGGTGGCGGCCCTTGACTTCGGCGATGACGGCTTCGAGGCCCTTCATCGGACCGCCGATGATGCACACGCGGGTTCCGCTCTGCAGGAAGGGCAGAACGTCCAGCGGAATCTCCTCCTCCAGCGCCACGGCCACGGCGCGAAGAGCCTCAAGCAATCTGTTCTCGTTCAAGACTTCGAGCAGATTCGCCACGTATTGACTTTGACGGAACCAGAGGCGGTCTTCGCGGCGGATCAGGCCGAACACATAGCCCGGGAACATCGGCACGCGGTTGGTGCGCACTCTCGCACCGTAATTGTGGACCCGGTCCACGCAGGGTAGAAAAAAGCGGGCTTCGCGTTGACGCGCCAGGCCTTCGATTTTTTTTTCGCAGCGGGGACGCGCGTGCAACACAACCCATTGCCAGCCTTCCGGGGCGGGCTGGAGCAGTTCAAGGGCGCTGTGGGAGGAATCGGGCATGGGCCGTCGCTGTTACACCAAAAGCAGTCCGTCTGGCAAGACGGATTTGGGATTGGGGATTTCGGATTGGGGATTGGTGTCGAATGACGAGTGACGAATGACGAGTGGAAGAGAAGAGTTTCTGGTTTCTTGTTTCTGGGTTCACGGTTTTTAAAACCAGAAACCTGAAACCAGAAACTTGAAACCTGAAACTTCCAACCTTCAACTTTTTAACCTTCAACCTTCCAACTTTTCAACCTTCCAACCTTCAACCCACTCCCTCTCCCTTCATCTTCCTCTGAACGTGCTGCGTCCGGCGCTGCTGCCCTGACGGGCGCGCGGCGGAGCGCTGCGGCCGCCGCCGCCGCGTCCACCTCCGCTTCGGCCACCGCGTCCGCCACCGCCGCCGGGCTTGGGCGCGGGCAGGGTGGAGCGGCTGGAGGCTTCGCAGTGGTAGGCGTGGCTGGTGTCGGCGGGCACGGGGCGTCCGAGCAGTTTTTCGACTTCGCGCAGGCAGGCGCGGTCTTCGGCGCAGCAGAAGGAAATCGCTCCGCCGGAGGCCCCGGCGCGCGCGGTGCGTCCAATGCGGTGCACGTAGGTTTCGGCCTCCATGGGCATGTCGTAGTTGATCACGTGGGTGATGTCATCGACGTCGATGCCGCGCGCGGCGACGTCGGTGGCGACGAGGACCTGGTAACTGCCGCGTTTAAAGCCGTCGAGCGCCTTGGTGCGGGCGGCCTGGCTTTTGTTGCCGTGAATGGCGGCCCCGCGAATGCCGGCTGACTCCAGTTTCTGCACGACGCGGTTGGCGGCGTGTTTCATCTGGGTGAAAATAATGGCGCGGCTCATGTCGGGACGGCGGAGCAGGTCCACGAGCAGGGCGTCTTTGTTTCCCTTGCCCACGAAGAGCACTTTCTGGTCGATGAGGTCGACGGTGGGTTTTTCCGGCGAAATCGAGACGCGGACCGGGTCGCGGACGAGGCTGTTGGCCAGTTCGAGCATTTTGGGGGCGAGGGTGGCGGAGAAAAACATCGTCTGGCGGCGGGGGGGCAGGAGGGCGATCACGCGCTTCATGTCGGGGAGGAATCCCATGTCGAGCATACGGTCGACCTCGTCGAGCACGAAGAAGCTGACCTGGTCGAGTTTGAGGAAGCCCTGCTGCACGAGATCGAGCAGGCGTCCGGGGGTGGCGATGACCATGTCGACGCCGCGCTGGAGGGCTTTGACCTGGTGATGCTGGCTGACACCGCCGAAGAGGACGGTGTGGGTGAGGGACAGAAAACGTCCGTAGGCCGCGAAACTTTCGCCGATCTGGGCGGCGAGTTCGCGGGTGGGGGCGAGGATGAGGCCGCGGGGGGAGTTGCGTCCGACGCGTTTGTTCTGGGCCTGCATGAGTTGCAGGATGGGCAGGGTGAAGGCGGCGGTTTTGCCGGTGCCGGTCTGGGCGCTGCCCACGAGGTCGCGTCCGGCGAGAATGGGCGCGATGCACTGCTGCTGGATGGGGGTTGGCGTGGTGTAGCCGTCGGCGGTGATGGCGCGGCGGATTTCGGGCAGCAACAGGTCGAAAGCCCCGGCAATGGGGGCGGTAGAAGTCGTATTCATGATTATGTCCAAACGTCCGGGGGGGATTCCTCTCAACCCGCCGGACGCGTGGAACTGAAAAGCCGGTGCCAACAGTGGCAGCGAGATCGCCGGGTTTCGGCGAAGGGGCGCACCTATAGACGGTTAAATGTGGATTGGCAAGCACAACACGCTTTTTAGTTCTTTTGGTTTGACAAGAGGCCCCGGAAAGTGTTGATTCCACGCCCCATCGCTTCCGGTGGACCTTTTTCATCATCGCTCAGGAGATTTCACCATGTCCATGCATCGCAGCCTCAAAGGCACCAGCAAAATTGCCAAACGCCGCAACGTCTTGAAACGTTTCGAGCGCGTTGATCTGCTCAAAATCCGCGGAGAATGGAAGGACGGGGACCGTGCCTTCGGGTTGCGGAAAACCAAACTTGCCGAATAACGACCCGATACGCCTGAACCGCTATCTTGCCTCCTGCGGGGTGGGATCGCGGCGGGCCTGTGATTCGATCATCGAAGCGGGTCGGGTCACCATCGACGGCGCACCCGTCACCTCCCTGGGGGTGCGGGTGTTTCCCTTTTCACAGCGTGTCTGCCTGGACGGACGCGATCTGCGTCCGCAATCCACCCGCGTGCTGATGGTCCACAAGCCGCGCAATGTGCTCTGCACGGTGTCCGATCCCGAAGGCCGCCGCACGATTCTGGATCTGCTGCCGCCGGAGTGGCACGACCTCCGCCTCTATCCGGTGGGCCGTCTTGACCAGAACAGCGAAGGTTTGATTTTGGTGACCAACGATGGCGACCTGGCCCTGCGCCTCACGCACCCGCGGCACCACGTGGAAAAAGAATATCTCGTGTGGGTGCGCGACGAACTCCAGCAGGAGCAGGGCAACGACATGTTGCGCGGGGTGCGGGAGGAGGGCGAAGTGCTGCGGGCGCTGCACATCGAGCCTGTTCCGAGCCAGGGCCGTTATTTTTGCTACAGCATGATCCTCGGCGAAGGGCGCAACCGGCATATCCGCCGCATGTGCGAGGCCGTCGGCGTCTCGGTGGTGCGCATCAAACGCATTCGCATGGCCGGACTGGACATCATCGAACTGCCCCCCGGCGAATGCCGCGAACTGGCGGGCCGCGAACTGGCCGAACTGCGGAATCGCGTGGGGCTTTGACGCGGAGATTGGCG
>CAZCFM010000090.1:4899-15706 GCA_964497855.1 uncultured Verrucomicrobiota bacterium
TGGCGTATCGTGAGATTGCCTAACAGACACTGTCTATGGTAATTCTGCCCGTATGAAGATTAAAATCATTGTGCACAAAGCGGAAGAAGGGGGCTTCTGGGCGGAAGTTCCGGCGTTGCCTGGATGTGTCAGCCAAGGCGAAACCATGGAAGAAATTTGCGAAAACATCCGCGAAGCGATTGAACTCTGGCTCGAAACAGGGAGCCCCAACGGGGCGGCTGCATAACAGCCCCGCGCACCGCGCGGGGTTCGTGGCATGAACGACAGCAGCGGTCTGAAGGACCGCCGCATTTTCGGCGGTCTGGAGCGAGGGCGTGGGCACCTCGTTATGTGGCGGGCCTTCAGCCCGCATCCTGTTGTTTTCCGCTATTCCAGGGGTTGCACCCCTGGCTGATATGCCATCGCCCCCTTGGGGCTTTTCGCAGGTTAAACCTTCCTCCCGCGATTCGTTATCAGCCCATGCCGATGATCTCGCTGAAGTTGATGTTTTCGGCGGGGACCGCTGTCTCAGGATTCCGCTTTATTCGACGGTCGGGGGGCTGGATGTTTTGGAATCCCTGGCCTCCAGGATTCGACCTTCCGCCCCGAACACGATGTCGCCATATCGGTCGTTGGAACGCCGAGGGGGTTTGCCGCCTTCGTCCCGTCCATCGGCTCCCACTGACCAGATCCGTTTCAGCGCGGCATCGTAGCGCAGGGGCTTGCCGTCGAAGGGGTCGAGGGGAATGGCGTCCAGGAAATCGGGAACGAGCGCGTCGAGGCTGTCGGGAAAACGTCCCTGCTGACGCTCGTAGCGCCGCAGCGCCAGCCACAGCCGCAGGAGGTCCTGTTCGGCGATCCGTTTGAGGACGCTCTGGGAAGTGCTTTCCATGGCGGGGGTGATGATTAAATAAAAGATGCGCCCAATTGCGTTTTCCATGTCCAAGCGTTCGAAGCGCGGTTGGGTGGGTTCGATGAAGGCCGGCATGGGTCGAAAATCCGAAACTTTCATCCGTTCGATTTTTTCCTGATACCACACGGCCCGTGACCCAAGCAGAAAAAGGGTTTTGTTGGGTTTGAAGAGTGGGCCCTTTGGAATGGGCAGGTTTTGGAGGGGTTTGGCAAGAGAGCCATCATCAAAATCCTTCAGTCGCATCTCTCCACTCACGATCTGACGAACCATCCTGCGTTGCATATTGAATTCCGAACGCAACCCTAGAATCAGCGAGTCGTAGAGCTGGCTGGAGGATGGAAACAGGCTGGGAATCTCCTCCTGTAAGGTTGGGTCCATCGCAGGGTTGCGTAAAACACGCCATGCGTTTTCAAATGCGATGGCGGCAAGCGCCGTTCCTGCCAGGTGTTCGATGAGTCCTTCCGGGCGTTCGAGCACGGCATTGAGGAGCTGATACTGCAATTGGAGCGTATCGAGTGCCCCCTCTGAATCGCCGTCCTGCAGGGCCTGATAGACGCGGAGGCTCAGAAGCCTGCCGCCCACTTTCAGATACACGTTCACATGTGGACATATTGTGGAATAGCTCTCAACCTCCGGCGACAACAGATAGGGGCGGGCGAGGGCCTGGCGCAGGGTGGCGAGGACGGGGGCCTGGGAGTCAAGGTAGTCCTTGAGTTGACGGAGTTCCTCTTCGCTGGGGGCATCCGCAGCGGGGGCGAGCAGGTCCATCAGTTCCTTCGGAGGAGCTGTAAAAACTCCCCGGAGGCCGAGGATGAGCGGATAGGCGTTGTCTTCGTCGGCGACGACTGGTCGCGGCGGACGCTCCAGGGCGGGAAAGGAGGGCTCTTCGATGTCCCAGATGGGCAACAACAACAGCCCCACCGCCGTCAGAATCAGGAGGAACACAGCACCCACAACGATGCACAAGAGCTTGGCGGGAGTCAGGGGTTTGCGGGGAACGTTTGCCATGCGCAGGTCTCCGGCTTTACATAAGGCGGCGCGGACGGGGCGGAGCGCGGAGGCGTTCGACGCCGCGGACGGCGGCGGCGCGGACAGTCTCGGTGTTGCAGGCCGGGCCGAGGAGTTTGTCGTCGGTGAAGCGTCGATCCAGGTCGTTGCTGAGGCGGGTGAGCAGGGGCAGGCTCTCCGCCGTGCCTTTTTCCGCGAGGAACATGGTCATGTAGGTGGCGACGGTGGCGCTGTTCTCTTTCTCGAGGGCCTGGATGAAAAAGTGTTCGGCCTCGCGGGGAAAACGTTCCACAAGGAATTTCGCGGCGTGCACGCGGAGTTCGGGAGAGCCTCCTTCAAGAAGAAATGTGCCCAGATCGTTGCGGAGCAGCGGACTCGCGGGCATAAGGGCGGAGGCGGTGTGCAGGTAGGCCACGGCTGTCAGGGTATCGGCGGTCTCGCGGCTGCGGGTGATCATTTCCGGATAGAGGTGGGTCATCTTTTTGGCGATGAGCATGGACAAGATTTCCCAGCGCACATCTTGTTTCTGCGTGGGGAGCGAGGCGGAGAGGGTCGAGGCCTCCTGCGGGCTCAGGTTGCGCGCGGACAGTTCGCGCAGACTGGCCGTGACCACCTTTTCGCGCGTGTCCGGCGAGGCGACGAGGTCCACCAGGGCCTGGGTGCCAAGCGTGGAGGGATCGAAGGGGTTTTTCGGGCGAAGCAGCGCGCAGCCACTAAACAGGATGCAGAGGAGGAGGGTCGGGAGGAATTTCATGGTGGGTAGCCGTAGCCGCTCATCGCTCCCCTGTCAACGTTTTCGCTGACCGGCACCACCGGTGCGACCGCATTCCCTGCGCCTCAGGCATATTTCCAGCACCAACGGTGCGTCGCATCCCAGCCAGGGGTGCAACCCCTGGAACGCATGGAAAAATGTGGGCGCGGTCTGAAGGACCGCCGCATCATCGGTGAGATGGGGCGCAGGCCTGGGCACCGCGAATTGCGGCGGTCCTTCAGACCGCTTTTTGTTGTGTTTGCCGCGATTCCCAGGGTTGCACCCTGGGCTGGGATGCGGCCGCACCTTTGGTGCTATCAACCTGCAAAACCATCGTAAAAAAATACGCTCGCGTGCCCGTGGCTTCACAGCCGTGCAAGAATCCACTCGTGGAATGCGGCGGCGTATTCGGGCGACGTTTGCCAGCCGGCTTCGGCGTGGGTGCCCTGGAGGGTCACGAAACGTTTGGGCGCGGTGGCGAGGTCGAAGAGGCGGCGTCCCATATCGTAGGGAACAATTTCGTCGTCGGGACTGTGAGCGAACAGAAGGGGGGCCGTGACCTTGGGGATGCGCAGGTCGGAGCGGTAGGGATTGCGGCAACTGAGGCGGGGCAGCAGCCACGGATAACGCTGGAGTCCGATGTCAAGAATGGAGCTGAAGGTGCTTTCGAGCAAGATTGCGCGGACAGCGTGGGTTTCGGCGAGCTGGAGGGCGACTGCGCCGCCGAGGGAGCGTCCGTAGACGAAGATGGGCGGGTTTTCGGGATAACCGAGGCGGGCGTGGGCCAGTTCGTAGGCGGCGCGCACGTCGCGTCCGGTGCCCTTTTCGGAGGGAAGGCCTTCGCTTTTGCCGTAGCCGCGGTAGTCAAAAATGAAAATGTCCAGAGGCAGGTCCTGGAGGTCGCGGGCCATCCAGAGTCGGTCGGAAATATTGCCGGCGTTGCCATGGCAGCAAATCAGCACGCCCCGGGACTGCGGGCGCGGAAACCACCAGCCGTGCAGGGCCGTGCCGTCTTCCGCGCAGAACTCCAGCTCCTCCACCGGAAGCCCCGCGTCGCCGGCCTGGGCGCGGAAGCTGCGTGAACGCGGATACACCAGCCGGTCGGCCACGCCCTGCAGGGCCATCCAGGCGCCGCCCAGTCCCAGCAGTCCCCAGGCCAGAGGGTTCATATCTCGAAGACCTTGGGACAGGTGGCGAGCAGCGACGACCCGCGCGCGGTGACCACGACCGTGTCTTCGATGCGCATGCCGCCGAGGCCCGGATAATAGAGGCCCGGCTCGATGGTGATGACGTGGCCGGGTTCCAGCACGCCGCCGGAGGGACTCACGGAGGGGCCTTCGTGGATTTCGAGGCCCACGCCGTGGCCGGTGGAATGAATGAAGCCCTGCGGCACGCCGTCGATCCGTCCACTGCGGTAGCCCGCCTGCTCAAACACCGCGCAGACACCCGCGTGGATGTCCGCGCCCGTGACGCCGGGTTTGACCGCGCGCAGGGCCTGGCTCTGGGCCCGCAGCACCGTGGCGTAGAGACGTTGTTGTTCCGGCGAGGCGGGGCCGCGGATGACCGTGCGTGTGATGTCGCCCCAGTAGCCCGAGGCGCGGGAACGAGGAAAGATATCGAGCACGATGGGCTGTCCCGCAAACAGCGTTCCGTGGCCGCGTTCGTGCGGATCCACGCCCTGGTCTCCGCCCGCGACGATGATGTCCTCGCCAATGCAATTGTGTTCGAGCAGGGCCTGCTCGATGCGGGCGCGGACGCGTTCCGAGGTCAGCGGTTTTCCGCCTTCTTCGAGACGTCGGCCCCGTCCGGGAGCGGACGCCGCGATAAGAGTTGTGGCGGCGTTCATGGCGGCGACGGCAGCGCGCTGCGACAGGCGAAGTGCGTGGATTTCGTCCTCGGTTTTCAGCAGGCGTCCGGGGAAAATGGGGTCTTTCGCGACTTGAACCTTGAGACCCGCGGCCTCGATCTCACGAACGATACCGACGGGGCAGCGGGGGCTCACGCCCACGGAGCGCAGGCGGAGCTTGCGGAGAAGCGCGAGGGCCTGCGCGCCGTAGCTGCGGCGGGTGGCGGCGTCCATGCCCAGATCGTCGGGCGTGTGCGCATGCAGTCCGGGCACGCGGCGGGCGCGGCCCAGCTCCAGCAGCGAAACCAGCACGTGTTTCTCTTCGCCGTGCTGGAGAAAGAGAAAGGGATCGGGCGCAGTGAACCCGGCGGCCCAGGACACATCCACTTCGTCGGCACCCCCGCCGATCAACAACAGGGTCTGGGGCTTCCGGCGGGCGCTCATGGGCAAACTCCGGGGCATTTTTCGTTGTGGGAGGCCGTTTTTGCGGCGAAAAACCGGTCGGGAACCGGATGTGAACAGAAGGAAAGCGAATTTTTAGGAAAGGATGAGGTTATCAGCATGTTGTGTCTCTGGAGGAGTTAACCCACTAGGGGTGGGGGTTTACTTTTTTCTGTGCGATTCATTTTTTAACGACTTGTGCAAAGGCGTGACTTCGGTTTAGGGTGCGCAAACCGCCACCCCACTCGGAGCCCGCAGAAGGAGAAGTCCTTCGGGGTTCATACCCCAAAAAACGCCGATTGGACAGTGGAAAGCCCCGGACTCCTGTTGAGTCCTTCCCCCTTTTTTTCTTTCAGATGTGTGAGGAGCCTTGATTCTATGACGGAAATGACAAACGATACGGACAGCCTGGACCTGTGGCGGCGTGTGTGCGCGCTCCTGCGGGAATCCCTTTCCGATGACATTTTCGAGCGCTGGATTGCGGTGATTCAACCCGGCCGTCGTGTCGGCGACCACCTGGAATTGCGGGTGGCGAACGACTTTTATTCCACCTGGCTGGAAGAGAATTACGTGCCCATGATCGCCGATGCCTTTGCGGCGGTGACCGGCGATCGCGTGCGCTTTTCGCTGGTGGTGGACCCCGGACTTCGCGCTGCCGCGCCCACGCCGGAGGAGATGCGCATCGAACACTCCCGTGTCCCCGCCGCCCCGGCCCGTTCGGCCCCCCGCAGCACGCAGGGCTACGTCCGCGCCAGCCTCAATCCCCGCTACGTCTTCGAAACCTTTGTCGTCGGCTCCTCCAACGAATTCGCCCACGCCGCCGCCATGGCCGTAGCCCAGACCCCCGCCCGCGCCTACAATCCGCTCTTTCTCTACGGCGGTGTCGGCCTCGGCAAAACCCACCTCATGCAGGCCATCGGCAACTTCGCCTCCAGCGCCAATGTCGCTTGCCGCGTCTGTTATCTGACCTGCGAAGCCTTCGTCAACGACTACATCGACGCCCTTCAGAACGGCAAACTCAGCCAGTTCCGCAACCGCCTCCGCGGGGCCGACATCCTCCTCATCGACGACGTGCAGTTCCTCGCCGGCAAAGAACGCCTCCAGGAGGAGTTTTTCCACACCTTCAACGCTCTCTTCGACGGACACAAACAGATCGTCCTCACCTGCGACCGCCCTGCGACGGAAATCCCCGGTCTCGAACGCCGCCTCGTCTCCCGCTTCGAGTGGGGCCTGGTCACGGAAATTGATGCTCCCGAGTACGAGACCCGCATGGCCATTCTCCGCAAAAAAGCGGAAATGATGGAGATGAAGGTCCCGGACTCCACCATCCAGTTTATTGCCGAACGCATCGCCGCCAACGTGCGCCGCCTCGAAGGCGCCCTCGTCCGCGCCGCCTCCTTCGCCTCCCTCACCAACCGTGAACTCACCACCGAGGCCCTCGAACGCCTCCTGCGCGACAGCCTCGACGACGAAGCGCCCGCCCCCCTCACCATGGAGCGCATCCAGCGCGCCGTCGCCGAGCAGTTCGACATCCGCTACAGCGACATCCTCAGCCGCAAACGCCCCGCCAACATCGCCCTGCCGCGCCAGGTCGCCATGTACCTCTGCCGCGATCTGACCTCCCATTCGCTGCCCGCCATCGGCGAGGCCTTCGGCAAAAACCACGCCACCATCCTCCACGCCTGCCGCCTCGTGGCCGAAAAGGAAAAAGAGGATTCGGCCCTCCGCCAGCGACTCGCCAGCCTCCGCGAAACCCTCAGTCGCCCCGTCCGCTGAAACCCGGGCGGCACCCAAAGCGGTTTTTCACCCTCGTTTCGGCAAGCTTCTGGCCTGTTTCGTGATTTTGGCATTGTCAGGAAGGGACTTGCACCATATCACTTTCAGCAGATTTACCCCACTCTCTGTCTACTTAAGGAGCCCTCCGCATGAAATTGAGTTTGAACCGCGATGCCCTTCTCGAAGCCCTCACCCGCGTCCAATCCGTCGTCAGCAGCAAAAGCACCATTCCCGTGCTCTCCAACGTGCTGTTGCAGGCGGGAGACACCGGACTGCGCCTGACCACCACCGACATGGAGCTGACCGTCAACACCGACGTGGTTGCGGAAGTGGTCAAACGCGGGGAAAGCACTCTCCCGGCCAAACGCCTGCACTCGGTGGTGCGCGAGCTGCCCTCCCAGGTCGTCGACATCGAAGTCGACGGCAAAAACAACGCCTCCCTGCGCTGCGGCACCAGCTTTTTCAAAATCCTCGGCCTCCCCGCCGAAGACTTCCCCGATATTCCCCAGCCCGACGGACAGCAGACCTTCAGCATCGAGAAAAAGGTGCTCAAACACATGCTCCGCTGCGTGCAGTATGCCACCTCCGTGGACGAAACCCGCTACGTCCTCAACGGCATTCTCTTCAGCTTCCGCGACCGCAAACTCACCACCGTTGCCACCGACGGACGCCGTCTGGCCCTCGCCGAACACGAAGTCGATTTTCCCGCCGGCAACGAGCTGGACATGATTGTTCCCGCCAAGACCGTCAACGAAATCCTGCGCAACATCGGCGACGAAGGCACGGTCCGCATCACCGCCGCAGGCAACCAGGTGATCTTCGAGACCGAAGGCATGCGCATCCTGTCGAAACTCATCGAAGGCGTCTTCCCCAACTACCGCCAGGTCATCCCCGGCCAGTGCGAGGAACGTATTGTGCTGGAACGCGAAAACCTGCTGCACGCCGTGCGCCGCGTGGCCCTCGTCACCAACGAGCAGTCCAACTCCATCAAACTCAGTTTCGGCGACAACAACGTGGAAGTGCTCAGCTCCACCCCGGAAATCGGCGAGGCCAACGAAAAACTGCCCATCAAATACAGCGGCCCGCCCATGACCATCGCCTACAACCCCGAATTCCTCATGGCCCCCCTGCGCGTGCTCGACAGCGACGAAGTGTACCTCGAACTGACCGACGCCCTGAGCCCCGGCGTGCTGAAATCCGATGTCAGCTTCCTCTACGTCATCATGCCCATGCGCCTGCAATAAGCCTCCGATGAAAACCGCTTCCCTTCTGTTGTTGCTTCTACTGACGGCCTGCGCCAGCACAGGTCCCCGTTATCAAATCCGGGTGGGCAACGACCATCCTTCGCTTCCGGTGAAAAACGTCGAGGTGTCGGTTGATGGGAAAGAAGCCAGCGCGTTCACGCAGATTGCCGCCCAGAAAACGGCCAACGCCAAGCCCCGCAGCTCCTCGCCGCCCCGCGTGATTGCACTGAGCTGGACGGACACAGAAGGCAAAGCGCGCAGCCACCAGGTGGAAACCCAGGCCCTTTCCGGGGATTTCCGGGGCCAGATCGCCCTCGCCATCACCCCCGAAGGCGACGTCACCCTGACCCCGGTCCCGGCCGTGGGCAAAGAATTCTCCCCGATTCCCTGGGGAGTTCCTGAGCAGTGGGAAGGAAGTGTTTTCCTCCCCGGCATGAACGAATAACCCCCCGGAGTCCTGTCGCCATGGCCACCACCGTCACGCATACGAGCTGGGGCAGCCGCCTCGGCAGTTCCATCAAAGGAATCTTCGTCGGCATTCTTCTCTTCTTCGGCAGTTTTGTGCTGCTGTGGTGGAACGAACACCGCGCCGTTCTCTCCTACCAGGACATTCACGAGATGCGCAACGCGGCCAGCTCCGTGTCCGCCGAATCCCTCTCCGAAAACAACGACGGGAACCTGGTGCATGTCACCGGCCGCGCCGTCACCGATGCCATCTTGACCGACCCCGAGTTCGGCGTTTCCGCCAACGCCATCCACCTCCGCCGCGAAGTCGAAATGTACCAGTGGGAGGAGAAGATCGAGCGCAAAACCCAGAAAAAACTTGGCGGCGGAGAAACCGTCACTGAAACGCCCGTGTACCGCAAAATCTGGTCCGGACGCCTCATCGACTCCACGGATTTCCGCGAGCCCGCCGGACACCAGAATCCCGCCACGCTGCCCTACGGCGACTGGAGCGCACAGGCCAACAAGGTGACCCTCGGCGCCTTTTCCCTCGACACGACCCTGATCCGCGACCTCTCCTTCTACGAAACCCTCCCGCCGCGCGAAGGCAACCTCCTCGAGGCCGGCAACGTGCAGGGAGACTACATCTACAAGGGCGAAAACATGCAGTCGCCCCAGGTCGGAGACGTCCGGATTTCCTTCCAGATCGTCCCGCAGGACATCATCAGCGTGGTCGCGCGGCA
Organism: uncultured Verrucomicrobiota bacterium; assembly: GCA_964497855.1. Classification (GTDB taxonomy): domain Bacteria; phylum Verrucomicrobiota; class Kiritimatiellia; order SS1-B-03-39; family UBA6053; genus CAYLNG01. The sequence goes on from CAZCFM010000090.1 coordinate 14,045, forward strand.
GGCCAGGGGATTGCTCGTGCCCTGGAGTAATTCGCGCGGGAAAAGCGATTTCCGCATCCAGCGCGGCGAGCACACGCTCGTGGCCATGATGGAACAGGCGAAAAAAGAGGCGCAGATGATGGCCTGGATTCTGCGCGGGGCGGGATGGCTGCTGATGACGATTGGTCTGGCCTCGATTTTCAAACCGCTGTCAGTGCTTGGGGATGTCGTGCCCTTTATTGGCAACCTGATCGGCGGAGGCATCGGCTTGATTTCGGCCCTCGTATCACTCGGCCTCTCCCTCATCACCATCGGCATTGCCTGGGTGGCCGTGCGGCCCCTGGTCGGCGTGCCCCTGCTGGTCGCCGCCGGCGGACTGCTGGTCTGGCGACTGCTCAAAAGCCGCAAACCCGCCCCCGCCGCGGCCTGAGCCTCCTGGCAAACCCCCACAGCCAGTGGGGACCACGTTCAGTACCAATGTTGCGCTGCATTCCAGCGCAACGCGCTGTCTATTGCGGATACAAGGCCAGAAGAACCTGAACAAAGCTTCATGTTATCCCTGTTGGACTCCCCCACGCAACCGACTACTCTCCCACTCGTCATTCGTCACCCGTCACCCGTCACCCGTCATTCGTCACTCTTCATTCGTCACTCGTCACTTCCTCTTCCCCCCATGCCCACCTACCTCCACACCGTCGAAACCTGGACCCCGCCCCATGTCCACCATCAGGACCGCGCCTCCGAACGCATGCAGGCCCAGTTCGACGACCCGAAGTTCCGGCGCATGATCCGACACGTCTACCGCCACTCCGACATCGACGCCCGCCACACCTGCGTGCCTTTCGACGGCTCCCACGGCCCCTTCGCCGCCGATGAACACGGCAAATGGGCCAACCCGCCCACCGGCGACCGCAACCGCGTCTTCCGCGACGTCTCCCGCCAGGCCGCCCCCGAACTCGCCCGCAAAACCCTCGACGCCTCCACCTATTCCGCCGCCGACATCACCCACGTCGTCACCGCCTCCTGCACCGGCTTCTACAATCCCGGCCCCGATTTCGACATTATCCGCGGCCTCGGTCTCGCCCCCAGCGTCCAGCGTTTCCACCTCGGCTTCATGGGCTGCTACGCCGCCTTCCCCGCCCTCCGTCTCGCCCACAGCCTCTGCGCCGCCGACCCCTCCGCCGTCGTCCTCATCCAGTGCCTCGAACTCTGCTCCCTGCACGTCCAGCTCGACACCCTCGACCCCGAAACCATGATCTCCGCCTCCCTTTTCGCCGACGGCGCCGGCTGCGCCATCCTCTCCGCCCGTCCCCCCGCCCCCGGCGCCCGCGCCTGGTGCCTCAACCACCTTGCCTCCGCCCTCACCCCCAACGGCGCCGAATCCATGGCCTGGGAAATCGGCAACCACGGCTACGAAATCGTCCTCTCCACCTACGTCCCCTCCATCCTCGGCGAAAACATCCGCGCCGCCGTTCTTCCGAACTTCGGAAACGCCGGATTTTCCTTTTCCGACGTTCGGAACTGGGCCGTCCACCCCGGCGGCAAGTCCATTCTCGACCGCGTCGGCGACGCCCTCGACCTCCCGCCCGCCGCGCTCGATATGCCCCGCGACATCCTCCGCCGCCACGGCAACATGAGCAGCGCCACTCTGTTTTTCCTCCTCAAAGAAGCCTCCTTCGACGG
>CAZCFM010000091.1:0-15665 GCA_964497855.1 uncultured Verrucomicrobiota bacterium
CAGAGCTTACGGGGTTTCCGTGGGAGAGGGCGGCGAATGGCGGAAGGCGGCGGGCAGGGCGAGGTCGCGGAGGAGGGGCGCTTCGCCGGGTATCTCGAGGTCCACGCGCAGCAGACGGGGCGGCTCGTTGCGATTTTCAGGGGGCCAGGTCTCGAAATCCTGGCCCTCTTCGCGGGCGACGAGACGGAAGCGGGTGAAGCCGCGCAGCAGGATGTTGGTGCTTGTGAGATCGGTGGCGGAATCCCAGAGCAGGCGGCGGAGTTCGCCGTCAGCGTTCCAAAGGTAGGCGACGCGGTGGTGACGCAGCCCCTGCGTCGGGGTTTCCAATAACAGCGGGAAGGAAAGCCCTTCTTCCGCATCGAGGCGCAGTCCGGTTTCGTCGTCGGGGAGCGGAGCGCGGAGCAGGCGGTCCAGATCCTGTCCCAGACGCAGAACGGTGTCCAGGGCGTGGCGGGGTCGCGGGGCGGCGATGGAGTCGGTCACCCGGCCCGAGGTGCTCAGCAGCAGAGCGGCGAGGGCGAGGACGAGGGACATGAGGGTGAGGGCGACGAGGACTTCGATGAGGCTGAAGGCGGCGCGCGGGCGGAAAAATGGGGGGAAAGGGGTCATTCCACGCCGAGAGGTTCCATCGTCGTTATCGCGGAGGCGGCGGGTGACGGAGGAGGAAACGCGTGGCTCAAGTGCAGAAGGAGCACAGCTCCGGCGAGAAGAAGGAGAAACAGACTGAGCGCGAATCCATAGAGCAGAGGATTGATCTCGATGATTTTTTCGCCCGGGACTGGCGGCTCTTCGGCGTAGGGCAGCACATCCGCCGGGGACAGCGCGGTGTGTACGCCCTCTTCGTATTCGGACAGGTCTTCGTCGCTGGGAACCGGAATATTGAGCATCGTGTCGGAGAGTTTTTGCGAAGACTCCAGCGGGTGGAGATCCGGCAGGCCCACCATGGGATTCGCCTCGGAGGGCGCGGTCAGCCCGGGACCATCCACAATAAAACTCACATTGCCGATTTCGAGGGTGTCGCCATCGAGCAGATAGCCCGCTCCCTGCAGGACACTGTAATTGATGCGGGTGCCGTTGGTGCTGCCCATATCGACGACGCGCAGCTGCTGGTTGATCAGCTGCAAACGGGCGTGTTGGGACGAGACGGAACCGTCTTCAATCACCACGTCGCACTTGAGCAAGCGGCCGACGAGAAGGTTTTGTCCCTCTTGAATATGGATTTGGATTTGATCATCCAGAGATCTCAGATAGGCCATAGTTTCGCCTTTATGAACGTTTTGACCAGGAATTGCAACGCATGAATATCGTTTGTGCATCAAGTGTGACGTATGGCCGCGAAGCTTTTGCCCCGCTGGGGGCTCTGTCGTGGGTCCCTGAAACCGAGATTGGCCCCGCCGAAGTCCGGGCGGCCGAGGCCCTGATCACGCGCACGAAAACGCGCCTGGATGCGGCCCTGCTGAAGGGGTCGCGGGTGCGTTTTGCGGGCACCTGCACCGCCGGGACGGACCATGCCAATCTTGCGGAACTGGCCGCGCTGGGCGTTCATTTCGCGTCCGCGCCGGGCTGCAATGCGAATGCGGTTTCGGAATATGTGGTGGCGGCGCTGTTGGAGGCCCACGCGTCAACCGGATTCCGTTTTTCCGGCAAAACGATCGGGATTGTGGGCTGCGGCGAGGTCGGCTCGCGGGTGGCCCGCAAAGCCGCCGCGCTGGGCATGCGCGTCTTGCGCAACGATCCGCCGAAAGAGGCGGCGGGGGCAGCGGGTCCCTGGACGCCCCTGCGGGAGCTGCTGGAGGCCTGCGATGTGTTGACCCTGCACGTTCCGCTGGTGGAGGACGGAGAGCATCCCACGCGACGCCTTCTGGGTGCGGAGGAGATTGTGCTTCTTCCGCGCGGCGCGATTGTGTTGAACGCCTGCCGGGGAGAAGTGGTGGACGGGACGGTGCTCGCGTCGGCGCGTCGGCGGGGCGATCTCTCCTGGCTGGTGCTCGATGTCTGGGACCCCGAACCGCAGATTCCGGAAGATCTGTTGGCCGCCGCGGACCTCGCCAGCGCCCACATTGCCGGACACTCGGTGGAGGGCAAAGTGAACGGCACCCGGCAGATTCGCGAGGCTTTTTGCGCCTGGGCGGGCATTGACGACGGAGGATGGGATCCGCGCCCCCTGCTTCCTCCGCCCCTTCATACCGAAATTCATCTGCCGGACCTACCCGGTTTCGAAGAACGCCTCCGCTTTGCCGTGCGCGCCTGCTACGACATCCGCATGGACGACGCCCTGCTGCGCGCCTCCACGCCAGACAGGGCCAAACTCTTCAATCACCTACGCCGCGGCTACCGCGACCGCCGCGAATTCGATGCCACATTTGTGACCGGTCTGCGCGCGGAAGAAAAACCCATCTATGCGGCACTTGGATTTGGCAGCGGAAACCGCGCCGCCTGACCCCGCAGCCGGCCCTCCGCATCCAACAGATTCCACACGCGGGCCTTTTCGATGCGAAAGCGTTTTCCCGACGCCGAAATCCGCGTTCCGGTGTACGTTTTGCTGATCCCGTGTTGGCGCACCTCCTCCAGCATCGCCTCCCGTTCCTCCCGCAACAGGGGTTCCGCCGATAGCCGACTCGGCAGGCGAGTGAAGGCATCCCAGCTCATTTCAAAAAGCGCCAACGCCGCGCGGTTGCCGTAGAAAAACAGCGGGTCCGCCTCGGTGCCATGCGCCACCACCACTTCTGAAAAATGATAGAGCGCCCGTTCCCGGTCCGCGCCATAGGGAAGCAGCAGCTCCCCGCTCCAGTGCGCATAACTGTCACAAATCCAGTCGGGAATGCGGGGATCGGTCAAGGGCGGCAGGATCAGGTTCATGGAGCGACCCCGATAGCACATCCTCTGCCTTTCCACAAGCGATCCCCAGACCTCAGTCTACAGACCTCAGTCTGAGGGAGGGCGCACCCCCGAATGGGTGTCGTCGTAAAAAAGAGGTTAGGATTCGCGAGCCTGCTTGAGTCCGAGGCCAAACATGAGCAAGGACATGCCGAGGGAAATGCTGTTGATGCCAAACAACAGGCCGACAGCCCACGGGGCGTTGGAGGGAAAGCGCGCCAGGAGCATCACTCCAAGCACCAGCGCAGCGAGCGAATTGAACAACACCCAGCCCCACGCCGGATTTTTTCCGCGCAACTTGAGGGCGAGGATGATCCCAAACAATCCCTCGACCGCAAACATGCCCGCCAGAAAAAGGGTCAATATCACAACTGTTTTTACCAGATTGCCGATAAAAACGAATCCCAGCACAACCCGGAGAACACCAGTGGCAATATCCAGAAGGCGGTGCTTGCGGGTTTTTCCGAAGAGCCCGGTTGCCAGAAGGACCGCCCCACTGGCCAGGAGGAAATAACCGAGCATCTTGGCAATCACCACGGTCGTCACGCAGGGAATGGTGATGGCCATCGCGCCAAAAATAATTGAAGAGATGCCGCCAAGTACAAACCATATCCGACCCGGCGTTGGGAGAGAAGGTTGGGGAGTCGCATGTGTGTCCATAGGGTGCATCCATCTGGCATTTATCGCATCACGTCAAGTACAATGATCGTTTCCGCCGGGAGGCCTTCAGGGGCGGGCAAAGAAAAGCAGCAGGGCCAGCACGGCCACGAAAGAGACGAGGAGCGTTCCGCTGACCTCCCAGCGCCGCAGGAAACGTTCGCAGGTTTCGATGCGGACACGGATGGAACAGAGGATGCCATCGAGCGCGGGAGCGAGATGGAAGATATCCCCGGCGGGAATGCGCGGCAGGCGGTCGCCCACGCCGAACCAGGCCCCCAGCAGGGCCCCCAAAGCTATCGGCCAGCTGCCTTTCCAGAGTTCGGGAAGGCTGAGCGCTTTTGACAGGGAGATGGACCCGACGAGGGGATGGAGAACCCAGGGCACGGCGAGGGCGGCCAGCGCAAGCAGCATCCAGGCGGTCATCAACGGGGCGATGCGTGTGACGGGTCCGTCGGGGGCGCGTTTCTGGACCAGACGAAAGATAAACAGGGTCATCAGACAGGCGGTGGCCGCGGAGGAGCCTGTCGCGAGGGTCGCGGCCACTCCCTTGCCGAGGATGTCTTTCACCGCGAGCTTGGCCAGCATGCCGCCGGTGAAGGGGAGTCCGGCGAGGCCGAGTCCGATCAGCACAGCGGGCAGAGCCCAGAGGGCGAAGCGGTTGTTGCCGCGCAATTCCGCGATGCCGGCCGCAAGGAACACGCCGCCTTTCACGAGGGTATGGTGCGCGGCATAGAACGCGATGGGCAGGGTGACCAGTCGGGTGTCCGCGCCGGTGCCCAGGGTCATGCCCATGCCGCAGACGGCCGCGATGAATCCCATCTGGCTGACGCTGGAATAGGCCAGCACGCTTTTCGGATTTTTCTGGGTCAGGCCGATGACGACGCCGAAGAAGGCGGTGGCGAATCCCAGGTGCATCAGGAAGGTTCCATCCGGGTATTCGGCTTGGAACGGGACAAACAAAATCAGGCCCATCACCCCCGCGTTGAGGATGGCGCCACTGAGCACGGCGCTGGCGGATGCGGGAGCCACGGAATGGGCCAGCGGCAGCCAGCCATGGCCGGGAATCAAACCGAGCTTCAGGGCGAAGGCGGAAACCAGCAGCAGCAGGGTTGCGGGAAACCAGGGCGAATCCGGAAGGGCGGCCACGGCATCGGCGATGTGGAAGCTTCCGCCCTGCGGGTTGTGCACCAGCAGCACCAGGCCCATCAGCAGCAGGGCCTCGCCAAAAAGAGCGAAGCCGATGTACACCTTGCCCGCGTGTCTGGCTTCCCGGGTTTCCTCATGAATCACCAGGCCGTAGGCGGAGAGACTCGCCAGGGCATAAAACACGAAAAAGGCCATGACATCGGCGGCGATGAACACGCCAAGGTTGCCGGTGAGCGTGAGCAACCAGCAGGTCACGAAACGTTTTCGATGCGGGTTGTCCGCAAGCCGTCGCGGGAGGTCGAAGGCCGCCATGGACCACAAGAAGCCGGAGACGCCCAGCAGCACCGCGCCGGGGGTGCTGATTTGCAGGGTGAAGGGCATTAGGGTGGATGGCGAAAGGGTCAGGTAAAATCCCCGGCAGAACAACGAGGCCATCACGGCCGGCAGCGGAGCCGTGGCCAGCCACGGCGTCACCCCTTTGGCAGTTCCCTGCACGATACAGGTCGCAAATAAGACCAGCGGCCAGAGGATGGCCGCCACGAGGAGGGACTGTAAAACGAGCTCCGTCACGGCCGGGCCTCCACGGGGGTGGGCCGACCGATTTCAATAAAGCGTGCGGGGACTCCGGGGAACATTCCGATCAGCAGGGCGATGCAGGCCAGCGCAAGCACCAGCCACTCGCGGGAGCGCGAGACCGGCGCGAGGGGCGGAGTCTGGAGGGGGGCGGGAGAGAGGCAGGCCGAGAGGGCGCGGAACATGTAGGCGCCCGTCAGCAATCCTCCCAGCAGGATCACGATGACCCAGGGCCACTGTGAGGATTGCACGGCGGCGCTGAGTAGCTGTCCCTTGGCGATAAATCCTCCGGTGGGCGGCACACCCACCAGCGAGACCGCCGCGAGGATGAAGGCCGCGGCGGCCACGGGCATGGATTTCATGACTCCCCGGAGTTCGGCAATCCGGTCATGTCCGTACACCCCCGCAATCAAGCCAGCGGTCATGAACATCGAGGCCTTGGCAAAGGCATGGGAAAGGATGTGGAACATGCCGCCGGAAAATGCGGTTGCAACCGCCGGACCCTTGGCAAGTGGGAAGATGAGAAACAGATACCCGAGCTGGGCCGCCGTTGAATACGCGATGAGCAGTTTGAGGCGGGGCTGACGGATGGCGAGCACTCCGCAGATCAGCACCGCACCCGCGCCGAGAACGCCCACGGCCTGCGCGCCGACGCTGCCGGTGAGGGCGGGCAGCAGGTTAAACCAGATTCGCAGGATGAGGAAAAACGAGCCTTTCACCACCAGTGCGGAAAGCAGGGCACTCGCCGCCGGGGTGGCACCGGCGTGCGCGGGGGGCAGCCACAGGTGCAGCGGAAACAGCGCGGTTTTCGCCATAAGGCCAACGGTCATCAGTGCCACACTCAGGCAGACCACCCAGTCCAGTTCCACCACGCCGGCGAGCTGCGTGATGTCCATGGTGCCGTAGTGACTGTAGAGCAGTGCGGTTCCCAGCAGGTAGAGAATGGAGCCCATCAGGGCGAAGAGCAGATAGCGCAAGCCCGCCAGCACGGTGCCCTTTTTCCCTTCCAGATACACCAGGGGAATGGCCGCGAATGCGATCAATTCGAGAGCGACATACAGATTGAAGAGATCGTTGCTTAGAAAGATGGAATTCAGGGAGGCCCAAATCGCCAGCAGCATCACCCAGAACACCAGCGAGGAGCGCGTCTCGGGGGCGCCTGCTGCGACACGGAATTCTTTTGGCGCGTAGAGCGCCACCGCAGCCACCAAAACCGCAGTGGTGACCAGCATCAGGACCGACAAGCCGTCCGCCCTCAGCATCAATCCGAGCGGAGGCTCCCAGCCGCCGACCCGTTCCATCATGGCCTCGCGGCTGTTCCACACCCGGGCGGCGATTGCCCAGGAGATGAAGAGGCCGGGCACGAGGGTTGCCAGCGTGATGGCGCGGCCATGGCGGCCGCCAAGCAGGACGATGAACAGGAGCGCCAGGATGGGCAGGAGGATCGCCAGCACCAGCAAATCACCGCCGCCGTGCGGGCGGGACGATGGGTCCAGAAAGGATAAGCAAACATCCATCATGGGCGTGGGGGCTCGGAAGGGTTGGACGAATCGGCGGGGGGCTCTTCCGGGAAGGTGCTTTCACCGGTGTCCGACTGCAGTTTCAGGGCCATGGTCACGGCCAGGGCCGAGGCCGAAAAGGCGACAACGATGCCGGTGATGACGAAGGCCTGCGGAACCGGATCGCCTTCGATTCCCGCCGCCGCGCCGCGTCGGGCGATGACGCCGAACAAGAGAAAGACCCCGCTGCCCAGCAGATTGAACGCAAGGATTTTCCGCAGCAGCATGGGGTGGGTGATCACGCCGAACAGGCCCAGTCCGATCAGCAGCGCGGCGGCGATTCCAAACCAGTCGGTGGTGTTCATAGGGTGGTGGGGCGTTCGGGGGGACCGATCACGAGCAGACACAAGGTCACTCCGATCGACACGGTGGAGGCGGCTTCGATGAGGAGGATGAACGCCTTGACGAAGCCGGGAGGATAGGCGAAGAGTCCGCTCGACAGGAAGATGCCCAGAAGGCCGACGGCTCCGAAGGTCAAGGGCCCGAGCACGATCGCCAAACGGAGGCGGGGGCGGGAGATGAGGGGGGCATCAGTCAGGCCGGCCTGAATGGCCAGCAGCCACATGGACGCAAGGATGGTGCCGGCCTGGAATTTGCCGCCCGGCTGGTCCGCGCCCACCCAGAAGAGATAGAGGGCGATCAGCACGCCGAAGGGAGGCAGCACTTTCGCGAGAAAGGTCAGGACTCCGTCCGGCTCGGGGGTCTGCAATTGTCCCGGACGTCCGCCCCACATCGCATCGGGTGTCAATCCCCAGATGGCGACCAGCGCGAGCACGAGGACGACGGTTTCCAGAAAGGTGTCCCAGGCCCGGAAGGCCAGCAGCACGCCGGTGACCGGGTTGCCGACTTCCGTGGCCGGGAGCACCTCCATGGCCTGGGGGGCGAGGGTCGGCGCGGGATCGGGGAGGAGCAGGACCATGGCGATCAGAGCGGCGGTCAGGGCCGCGCACGCCAGGCCGGCCAGAACATGCGAGGCGGGTCCCGCGCGCCGCGTTTCAGCGGCTTTTTCAGTATGGCGGAGACAGGAGGCGGCCCGCAGGAGCAGGGCCCCGGTGATGCCACTGCCCAGTGCGGCCTCGGTCAGCGCCACGTCGATGGAACCCAGTGCGACCCAGGCCACCCCGAGCAGCAGTCCGTACACGATGAACGCCGTGATCGCGCCAAAGGTGTCGCGCGTGAAAACCGTCGCCGACGCCACCCCGAGGATGAGGAGGATCAGGCCGCCGTGCAGGATGACATCGCTCATGGTTCCTGTGCCCCTTGTTTGCGGACCAACATCGCGATGAGCTGGGAAACGGTCCCCGCCGACAGCATGACCAGTCCCCAAACCAGAAAGAGCTTCAGTCCGTCAAAGACGTTATCCATCCGGGGAAGCATCCCCAGTACAATGAAACCGAGCCCGAGGTTGTCGGCTTTGGTGAGGGCGTGCAGGCGGCTCAGCGCGTTTGGAAGCCGGAGCATGCCGATGCTTCCCGCGAAAAAGAAAAACACCCCGGCGCAAACCATCACGACGCTGAAGATGTCGAGGAGGGTCTTCATTTTTTGGACTCCGTTCGCGGGGAGGGTTGCGAACTTTTCACAAAGGCCACCGAGGCGAAGGCGGCCAGGAGCGCGAGGGTCAGGGCCACGTCGATCGCGGCGGGGCCGATGCCCGAGCCCGCCCGCAGAAGCATCACGGCGACCCCTCCGGTTCCGATCAACTGCAGCGCCATCATGCGTTCGGCATCCCGGGAGCTGCGGAAAATGCGGACAAGTCCGAACGCCACCGCGATCACCACCAGTCCGGCCGCGATACGGAGAAAATTATCCATGCGCGGCTCCCCCGCCCGTGTTGACGGCGCGCAAAAGGGCTGTCTCATTCACCGCCAGGCTCTCCGCGACCGGATTGCGGATATCGAGACAGTGGAACTTCATCGATCCATCCGCTTCCGGTTCCACGGCGAGGGTGCCCGGGGTCAGGCTGTTGTAGCTCTTGTAAAACCCGCACAGGGCCTCGCCGGGAATGCGGGTGCGGTGGGAGACGAATCCCGGTTGTATCTGTAGGTTCGGGCGCAGGACCAGAAGCGCGATTTCCCACCCGGCCACGATCGAATCACGGACAAAAAGAGCGCAAAGCGACAGCAGGCCTGCCGGACGCCAGCGCAGGCCGCGTGCGGGAAGAAGTTTCGCACTCAGTATTCCCGACACCAGCGCCGCCGGGATTCCGACCCACAGCTCCGGGGTGCCCGCTCCGGCCAGAACCATCCACAGGAAGTAAAACAGCAGAATCCGACCCAGCGGAAGGCCAAGCCTTTTCGGGGCAAGGGCGGTCTCGCGCGGCTCTCCCGCGTCGTTCGCTTGGGCGTGAAGGTTCTGTTTCATGGATGTTTTTCCGGTTATGGGAATGCCAATTCTTGTCAATAGGAAATACAGAGATGCTCCGTATCCGCCTATACGACGCACGGTTTCGCCTTGACTCGCAGCGTGGCTTTGAGGAAACTAGCCCTTGTCTTTTTCAACCGAAACCCTCCGACGTCACGGTACGCATGGAAAGGAAACCGCTGATGAACCTACAAGCCCTCCGTCAGACCCGTCCTTTGAAGTGGATGATGATTCCCCGGGTGATTGCCGCCTTGCCGTTGACCGTGTTTGGTTCTTTTCACCTGACCGGAATGACACCAATGATGGAAATTCTCGAAGGGGCGGGCATTCCCTTCCCGCAGATCAATTATTATCTGGCCCCAATCATGATGGTCACGGCGGGCCTGTCCATGGGGCTCGGGTATTACGCCAGGATCGGCGCGTGCATCGGGTCGGTTGCGATGTTGGTCGCCACATACAGCAAGTTGGCCCTGGAGCAGTGGCCGGGCCCCTCCGAGCCGCCTTTGGCGCTGCCGCTGGTGGTTCTGTCCGCCTGTGTCTTGATTCTCGTCAAGGGGGCGGGCGCCTGGAGCCGTGATCTGAAGGCGATGATTAAAAATGGATGAGCACTTTTTTTCACCTTGACTTCCTGGGTCGGTATAGAGATATTCACTATCAAATTTAAGTTACAACAATAACCCCCTATGTATGTAAGGACGATATAAGGTATGAACAAAAATCCCAACAACTCCGTTTCGCATGTGCCTTATGTTTCCACGGGCCATCTCCCGCCGAAGGAGCAAGTGGCCGCACTTGTGGCCGAGGCCCACCGCCGCTTCGCCTCCAACACCGAGGGAAAGAACTCCACGGTCTATCCGGCTCTGGAACGGGTGTCTCCCAATCTTTTCGGCATCTGCGTGGTTGGAGTCGAGGGCGGAATGATCGAGGTTGGCGAAGCGAACGTGCCGTTTTCGATCATGAGCGTGTCCAAGCCCTTTTTGTTCGCGATGGTCGCGCAGGCGTTGGGAGTGGAGGAGGTCCGGCGCAAGATCGGAGCCAACGCCACCGGTCTTCCCTTCAATTCGGTCGCGGGAATCGAGAAGCATCCGAAGGGGCTGACCAATCCCATGGTCAATTCCGGGGCGATCGCCGTCACCAGTCTGGTTCCCGGCGCGACGCATGAGGACAAGTGGAATTTCATTTACGAGGGCTTCTGCCGTTTCGCGGGCCATGATGTGCCCCTCAACGAGGAGGTGTACGAGTCCGCAACCAAGACCAACTTCCGCAACCAAGGCATCGCCCGGGTCCTGCAAAGTTACGGCGCCATTTATTTGGATCCTCCCCAGGCCGTTGATCTCTACACCAAGATGTGCTCGCTGAACGTCAGCGCCAAAGACCTGGCCGTCATGGGGGCCACACTCGCCGACGGCGGCGTGAATCCCATCACCAAAGAGAAGATCGTCGATCCCTACATCTGCCACTATGTGCTTGCGGCGATGGTGACAGCGGGGCTGTACGAAACCTCCGGCGACTGGCTTTTCGACATCGGGCTTCCCGGCAAGAGCGGCATTGGCGGCGGAATTGTCACGGTTTCCCCCGGCAAAGGCGGCCTCGGCACCTTTGCGCCTCCGCTGGATGCCGCCGGCAACAGCGTCAAGGGCCAGTTGGCCGCCAAGTTCCTCTCCGAGCAACTGGGCATGGATCTGTTCGTTTCCAAACCCGCCGTCTGAGAACCGACACCCAACACAACGTTTTCCATTACAATCCCGAAACAACTTTCAGCAAAGACTACACTTATGAGCACGGATAAATCGAAATTGAACGCCACTGGCGCAGAACCCATGGATCCATGGCTTCCCATGATTGTCATCGCCATGGGCCAGGCACTGATGTCCTTCAACGTGGCCGCCCTCCCCATTTCGATGAGCGGGATGGTGCAAAGCTTCAACACCGCGCCCACCACGGTCGGGACGGCGGTGATCATGTATTCGATGGGCGTTTCCGGTTTCGTGATGCTGGGCGCCAAGCTCGGACAGCGTTTCGGATCGAAGCTCTTTTTCCAAACCGCCGTCGGCATGTTTTTGCTCGCGTTGATCCTGATGGTCACCAGCCCCACGGCTGCGGTGATGCTGGCCGCGCAGGGACTGGCCGGCCTGGCCGGAGCGGCCCTGGTTCCCACGCTGGTGGTGCTCATCGCCAACCATTTCCGTGGCAAACAACAGTCCAAGGCGCTTGGCTGGCTTGGCTCGGCTCGGGCCATGGCCTCGGTGCTCGCCTTCCTGGTGATTGGCACGCTGGAACGTTTCGTGAGCTGGCGCGCCGCGTTCGGCCTCCTCATCGTTCACGCCCTCGCGATCCTCATCATGAGTTTCAAACTCAAGTCCACGCCCCCGCGGCCCGAGGTCAAAATCGACGTGTTGGGCGTGGTGCTCGCCGCCGCCGGTATTATCAGCCTGACCTTCGGCTTCAACAATGTCAGAGGCTGGGGATTGCTCCTGGCCCGGGTGAATGCTCCTTTTGATATCTTCGGCATATCGCCCGCTCCGCTGCTGATCGTCATCGGCGTGGTTGTTTTCTCCAGCTTCCTCGCCTGGTCGCGCCACCGCCTGAAGGTTGGCAAAGTCCCCCTGCTCGATTTGCGGGTGATTCAGTCCCCCAAGGAACGCGCGGCGGTGCTCGCGTTGTTCGTGATCGTCTCGATGGAAGCCGCGACGAATTTCACCGTGCCCCTCTACATTCAGATCGTGCAGGGCCGTGACGCCTTCCAAACAGCGATGGCGATGATGCCGTTCAACCTTTCGGTTTTCTTCACCGCGATTCTGATCGTGCGTCTCTACGACCGCTTCAGTCCGCGGCAGATCGCCAGTTATGCCTTCACCGTGGTGGCCTGCGGCACGATGTGGCTGGCGTTTGTGGTCAGCAACAACTGGGCCACCCTTCCGGTGATCCTCGGTCTCGTGACCTTCGGCATCGGGCAGGGCGCGCTGGTGACCCTGCTCTTCAACGTGCTGGTGAGTTCGGTGCCCAAAGAATTGTCGGGCGATGTGGGCGCGCTTCGCGGCACCGCCAGCAACCTGGCCGCCTCGGTCGGCACTGCGGTGATCGGTGCGTTGGTCGTCGGCGCCCTCAGCGCCGGCGTGATGCGCTCCATCACGGAAAACCCCGTGATCACAACCGAGTTCACGGATCAGCTCGACCTCAACAACATCAACTTCCTGAGCAATGCCCGACTGGAAGAGCGGCTGAGTCAAACGACCGCCACGCAGGAACAGGTGGAAAAGGCGATGCTCATCAACGAGGAATCCCGTCTGCGCGCGCTGAAGATCGCTTTCTTCACCCTCAGCATGGTCGCCTTGCTCGCCATCTTCCCCTCCCGCATGTTGCCGAACCATCGCCCCGGCGAAGTTCCGGTGGATCCCTACGGGGACGGCAAGGGCGGTAACACCGACGAATGACGCCACTGGTGACGATGCTGATCGGCCTGGCCGGCGGCTTGGCGCTTTTCCTTCATGGAATGACCATGATGTCCAACGCGCTGCGGGCCATGGCCGGCTCGCGCATGAAGGACATCATGGCGAAGCTGGCCGGCAATCGTGTCAGCGCGTTGCTGACCGGTGCCATTGCGACCGCGGTTGTGCAGTCTTCCTCGGTGACGACCGTGATTGCGATCGGCTTCGTGTCGGCCGGAATCATGACCCTTGGCCAGGCGATTGCGGTGAGCATGGGCGGCTCCGTGGGCAGCACGCTCACCGCGCAGATCATCGCCTTCGATGTGGGCAATCTCGCGCTGATCCTGATCGCCTCAGGTTTCGGGCTGTCGATGTGGAAATCGCGTCGCATTGCCAGCCTGAGCGGCACCATGATCCTCGGACTCGGCATCCTCTTTGTCGGGCTGTCGATGATGTCCGAATTCATGGCGCCCCTGCGGACCTATCAACCTTTTATCGACCTGATGGCCTCGATGAACAATCCCTTTCTGGGGATACTGATGGGCACCGCGTTCACCGCCGTGGTTCAATCCTCTTCGGCGACGCTCGGGGTGATCATCGCGCTGGCGTCGCAGGGGCTGATCCCTTTGCAGGCCGGCATTGCGCTGGTATTCGGCGCGAACATCGGCACCACGGTCACCGCGCTGCTGGCGACGATTGGCCAGCCCCGCTCCGCGCTGCATACCGCCGTCGGGCAGGTCAGTTTCAAGGTGCTGATGGTCTTGATCTGGCTGCCGCTGATCGGGCCGCTGGAACGGATCGCGCGGGCGGTGTCGCCCAGTGCCGAAGGCTTGACGCTCGCGGAGCAACTCGCGTACGAGGTTCCACGCCAGGTCGCCAACGTTCACACCATCATCAACGTCACGACCGTAGTGCTGCTGCTGCCCTTTATTCATGTGATGGCCCGGCTGATCGTGCGCGTACTTGGCGAAGGGCCAACGCCCAAGGACCCGGAACGGGCCGCGCCGGCCTTGAACCCCGTGCTCTACGAGATGCCCCCTCTGGCACTCGATGCGGTGAGACAGGAGCTGCGCAGGATGGGCGAGCGGGTCCGCGCGCAACTTCAGTTCGCGGTTGAAGCCAGTATCGCGGGAAAGCCCATCGAAAGGGAGCCCTCGCAGGCGCGTGAACAGTTGATTGATCGGCATCACGCCGAGATCGTCCAGTATGTCGGACAGCTGTTCCAGCAGGAGCGGGCGCGGGATACGGGTTTGCAATCGATAGACCTGGTCGAGGCGGCGGACTATCTGGAGTCCATCGGCGATCTGCTCGAAGGGGAGTTCGCAGCTCGCTACGAACGCCACCGCGCGAAGGGGATCTCCCTGAGCCCTGAATCCGCCGAGAGGTTCCGTGCCTTTGCAGACGCGGTCGGTAACGAGCTGCAGCGTTCGCTCGATGCCGTGGCGGATGCGGATCCGGCCCAGGCGAAGCAAATCCTGGACACAAAGCCTGAACTCCGGCGTTTGGAGCGTGCCCTGTTCGACAGCGAAATCGTTGCGGGCGATCCTTCCGCAGGGATTCGAGGAGAGCGCAGTTCGCTGGATCGCGAACTCGCGGAATCCTTGCGCCGCACCTACAGCCTGGTGCGCCGATTCGTGCGCGTGGGCACGGGTCTGCTGCGCGCCGACACAGGGGATGAACCCTCCGCCACGGATGTTGAAATTGTATGACGACCCAAGCATCAGACAGCGGGATAGACGACCTCAAGGCGAATGCGCCCAGTGAGCCGCGTGCGGCCCCCCCCGAGGTGGACACCAAGGATCTGCTCGAATTCATGTATCGAATTGGACAGGCGTATCTGGCCTGCGGCGAGCAGACGGCGAAGGTGGAGCTTCTCTTGCGGCGCATCGCCACCGCGTATGGCATGAGGAAGGCGCGGGTCGTGGCGTTTCCAACGGCGGTGTTTATTTCCATTCACGACAGCAGCGGCGAAAAAGTGACACTTGCGGAGAGTGATGCGCAGTCGCTGCGCCTGGATCAGATGGCCGATTTCTACGCGCTTGGAGAGCTGGCGCAAACAGGCAAAATGCCTCTGAGGGAGGGCCTGAACCGTCTCGCGGAGATCCGCCGTCAGAAGCCGCGTTTTGGACAACTGGGCTTCATCGCAGGCCACACCATCCTCTGCTTCGGGCTGGCTCTGGTCCTGATGCCGACGGAGGCCAACCTCGCCTCGGCGCTTGTGCTCGGCCTCCTTGTGGGACTCTTGAAGGCCTTCAATCGGAGGGGGAACTTTATGTCCGTCCCGATGCCCGTGCTCGCGGCAACGTTTGTGTCCTCCATGGTTTTTCTGGCGATTCGCTATGGCGTTCCCGTCGATCCCCTGCATGCGTTAATACCCCCGCTGGTGACATTTCTGCCGGGGGGCATGCTGACCCTGGGCATGGTGGAGCTTGCCTATGGGGACATGGTGAGTGGAACCAGTCGTTTGATCACGGGTTTCATCCATCTCGTGTTGCTGGCATTCGGACTTGGCATCGGTGCCGGATTGGTCGGCTATACTCCGGCGGATTTGGTGTATTCCGCCTCCCACTATGCAAGCTCCCCGTTTCTCGGATGGGTGGGTGTCCTGGTGTTCGGCGTGGGCGTCTATCTGCATTTTTCCGCGCCACCGAATTCGCTGCACTGGCTGATCCTGGTGTTGCTTCTCGCCTTTGGCGCACAGAGCCTCGCGACCATCCTGTTTGGCAGCCAAATTAGCGGGTTTTTCGGAACTCTGGTGGCCACGCCAGTAGGCTACTTGATCCAGCTTCGCTTCAAAGGCCCGCCCGCCGCGGTGACGTTCCTCCCCAGTTTCTGGCTGCTCGTTCCCGGGGCTCTCGGACTGCTGAGTGTCACCAAAATGATGAGTGACCGCGACGCCGGTCTGGACGGCATCATCACCGTTGTCTTCGTGATCGCCTCGATTGCCCTGGGCACCTTGGTCGGCGCATCGGTATACCGCGGGCTTACAGAAGCCTTCGGTGCCTGGCGCTTGCAGCTCGGAAGAGTGTCCTCCTTTTTCCGGGACAGTGACAAGCGCTGA